>DASYSU010000473.1:0-10208 GCA_036002925.1 Gemmatimonadaceae bacterium
AAATTCCGGGCCGACGAGCGTATTACCGGCACGGCGACACGCACGGCCGGCCGCGTGCATATCGATGCGGCTCTCACGCTCATCCGTGATCTCAGACTATCCCAACCTCTGTCGAGCGACGGCGCCTCGGTCAACGAGGCCGCCGATGCGCTGGCCCGCGAGGCGATCGCCGCCCGTCGGCAACTCGTTCCGCTTCGTCAATGCGAGAACTTCGCGCGTGAGGGCAAATCCGCGGAGGCGGCGAGCGCCGCGGCCGTCGGCATTGCCGCGTATGCGCAGGCAATTCCAACGCGCGCGTGCCTGCTCAATGCCCTGAGCCGGCTCGAGGCCTCGCCCGACTCGATCATCAGCGTCGCCCGCGCGACGCTCGCACTCTCGGCGACGAATCCGATCGCGCTCGAGCGCATGGCGCAGGCATTGGACGCCAAGGGCGAAGGAAAAGCTGCCGCGCCATTCTGGACGCGCCTGCTGGCGACCGACTCGACGAACGAAGACTTGATCGAGCGCGTTGTGAACGCGCTGTCGCGAGAGGGGAACGCCGCGACGGCCGTCCCGCTGATCGATCACGGCAGCGAGGCGCACCCGGACAACCTGCCGTTGCTCAAGCTGCGATGGCTCGTGCACCTCGCCGCGAACGACTGGAAGGCCGCCGCCGAGAACGGCGAGCGGCTACTCTTCCGTGACCCGGCGACGCAATCGGATCCCGACTTTTACGTACGCCTCGCCGCGGCCTACCGGGCGGATTCTCAGCCGGTCCGAGCGCTGGCGACGGCGGGGCTTGGCGTTTCCAAGTTTCCCGCGAGCGCGCCACTCCAAATCGCTTATTTACAGTTGCTAAAGGCCGAGGCCGACGCCGCAATGCCTCGTGTGTTGGCGGCGTTCCCGGACAATGCCGAGGTTCACGCGCTCGCCGCGCAGTCATTGAAAGGGAGCGGCAATTCGGCGGGCGCAATGGAAGAGACCAAGCGGGCGCTCGCGGCGAATCCGCGACTACCACACGGTTATCTGCAACTCGCGCAGCTAGAGATCGAGGTGGGACAGACCGACAGCGCCTACGCGGCGATCGAGATGGCGTCGAAATTCGGCGAGGACACGAAGACCGTGGCGCAGTTCGCGTTGGCGCGCGGCAACGCGTTGTACAAGGCGGCGACGACGTCGCAGAAGCGAGACGACTTCCAGCGCGCCATGAAGTTCCTCGCGCTGGCCGCGCAGCTCGCACCCACCGCCGAGGCCAAATTCCTCGTCGGAGCGTCGGCATTGTCGATCAGCCAATCGGCGGCAAGCGAAGCGCCGCAGTCGAAGAGTTGCGATCTCTCGAAGCTCGCCGACTCGTCGCTGACGGAAGCCGAGATCAACCTCGTGGGTGGCGGTTCGGCCGCACCGGACGTGGCGAAGACGTATCTCGACTACGTCGCGAAGCTGCGACCCTACGTAGCCGATCAGATCAAGAGCTACTGCTCGCCGGGCGGGCCGCGCCCGGACTAGTCGGAGCGGCGGAGGTCTTGCGCATATGCAGATAGCCTACCTATTATAGGCAGGCAGTCGACATATACGCTCATCTCCGCATCCATGTCATTCATCGACGGACTCCGGCATCGCGTGCGCGTGTGGCACCGGCGACGCGACTACGAGCGTGGCATCGACGACGAGCTCCGATTCCATCTCGACCTTGACGAGGAGCAGCGGCGGAACGCATACGGGGACGATGCACGCTCCGACGCGCAGCGCCGGTTCGGCAACGTGACGTATCACAGAGAGGAGACGCGACACGAGGCGGGCCTCGACTACTTCGACGGAATAGCGCAGGACGTGCGTCACCTCGTTCGCGCGCTCCGTCGATCGCCCGGATTCGCCGCCGTCGCCGTGCTCACGCTGGCTCTCGGCATCGGAGCGACGACTGCCATGCTCAGTGTCGTCGACCACGTCCTCATCCACTCGCTGCCGTTCCGTGACGCCGATCGGCTGGTGATGTTGCTCGAGCGAGGCGACAAGGGTGGGTTTCGCACGCCGTCGGCGCCGACGGCCGAAGATTGGCGTCGTGATCCCGGTGTCGCCAAAGCGTTCGATGCGGTGTCTTTCATTCGCGGCGAGGGGATGACGTTGCGCGTTGGCGACGATGCGGAGAACATCGGCGTCGGACTTGTCGGCCCCGAGTTCTTCCCGCTACTCGGCGCGCGGCCAGTCCTCGGGCGTGTGCTCAACGACGACGACCAGCGCGCCGATGCGCCGCCCGTCGCGGTGATCGCGTACAACCTTTGGCAGCGTCGGTTCGGTGGCGATCCGAACATTCTCGGACGACGCATCAGTCTGGACAGTGTTCCCGTGACAGTCATCGGTGTCATGCCGAACGGCGCCGCCTATCCAGGCTTCGCATCGGCGTGGGAGGCGAGCTCACAGAATCGGCATAAAGAAATCATGACGAAGCGGGGACTCCACGCCGACAGCCGCACGATCGGACGACTGCGCGCCGGTGTCGACTCGGTGAGGGCGGTTGCCCTCATGCGAACGGTGGAATCGCGGCTCGCGGACTCATATCCCGCCGAACAAGCGCACTGGAATGCCGCGATGCTTCCGCTGCGAGACGAGATCATCGGGAATGTAAAGCCGATGTTGCTCGCCCTTGCGGGCGCCGCGGCATTGCTGTTGATCCTCGCGTGTGCCAACGTCGCCAACTTGCTCTTGGCGCGTGTGGCCGCGCGATCGCGCGAGCTCGCCGTGCGAAGCGCGTTGGGCGCGTCGCGGGGACGTCTCGTACGTCAGCAGCTCACCGAGAGTTTGATCCTCGCATTGGCAGGCGGCACACTCGGCATGTTGCTCGCGGCCGTCGCGGTTCATCTCGCGCGCAAGTTGCCGCCAGACAAGCTGCCGCGGGTCGACGAGCTCGCAGTCGATCATCGCGTCCTGTTGGTTGCCGCCGCGGCGTCGTTGCTGACTGCATTCGTGTGCGGCCTCTGGCCGGCGTTGCGGGCGACGCGCCCGACGAGCGGCGAAGTGCTGCGCGCCGGTGCGCTCGGGTCCATCGGTATTCGGTCGGAGTCGCGGCTGCGACGCGGATTGGTGACGGTGCAGTTCGCACTCGCGGTGATGTTGCTCGTCGGCGGCGGATTACTGCTTCAGAGCTTTCGGCGCGCGGCCGCGGTCGACGTGGGACTCGATCCCCGCGGGCTCGTGACATTGCGGCTTGCTCCACCTCCGGGAGCGTATCTGAAGCCGAGTGAAGCGGCTGCGCTATACGCACGATTGATCGATGCGGCGCGCACTGTACCAGGCGTCGTCGACGCCGCATTCATCAATCATTTCCCGTTCGGAGGGGCATCGATTTTTACACCGATACAGATCGACGGACGATTGGATATAGACACATCATCGAATCAAATTCTTTATCGAACAGTCTCTGACAGTTATCTGCGCACGGTCGGGATGACGCTCGCTGCCGGTCGCTGGTTCAACGATGCCGATCTGCGATCACCGGGCGGCCAGTTCGTCTTGAATGCTTCCGCGGCCAAGTTGTACTGGCCCCACGAGAGCGCGATCGGTAAGCGGATCACGGTGCATCGCGCTTCGCAGGCGCGCGCGGACTTCGGTCAGCCGCTCCCCGGTGTGGTCATCGGTGTAGTGAACGACGTCCACCAAGTCGCGCAAGACGTCGTGCCGGCTCCCGAGATCTATGTCCCGTACACGCTCGAGACGTGGCCCTGGGGAACACTCGTCGTCCGGACACGAGGTGGCGCGCACTCGATCTCTGCGCTGCGCGATGCGATCGCGGCGATCGACGCGCGATTGGTCGAGAAGGGTTCAAGCGGCCTGGCAAAATTTGGCTTCGTCGACGCGGCGATCGCGAGCCGGCTCGAGCCGCGAAAACTCTCGCTCTCGCTGATCGGCGCGTTCGCGGCGTGCGCGATCGTGCTGGCGGCCGTCGGACTGTACGGCGTCGTTGCCTACGGCGTCACGCGGCGGACGCGCGAGCTCGGCGTCCGAAAAGCCCTGGGAGCGACGGAGCGAATGATCGCATCGCTCGTCATTCGAGAATCGCTCGTGCTCACGGGCATCGGAATCGTGTTGGGGTGCCTCGGTGCGTGGGCGGGAGCGCGTTTGATACACGATCTCTTATTTCAAACAACGCCTGTCGACCTCACGGTCTACGCTCCTACGATCGTGATGTTGCTTGGGATCGGCTTTCTGGCGTCGTACATCCCGGCGCGTCGCGCGACGCGCCTCGATCCGACGATCGCGATGCGGGGAGAATGACGATGCCGAAATCGTCTCGGGCCGATCTCGTTCCCGGCACGCTGGACATGCTGATCCTGTACACGTTGACGTTGGGCGCGCTACACGGCTACGCGATCGCGCAGCACATCGAGAAGCTGTCGGACAGTGTGCTGCAGGTCGAGCAGGGATCGCTTTATCCGGCGCTCGAGCGCCTCCAGCGCAAAGGCTGGCTCACGTCGAAGTGGGGACAAACACCGACCGGCCGTCGCGCGCGATATTACACGATCACGGCGAGCGGCCGGAAGCAATTGGGCGAAGAGATTACCGACTTCGATCGCGTAATGTTGGCGATCAACCGCGTGATGAAACGCGCCTAGGACGCCGCCGGTTGTGCCTCGGCCGCGGTCGCCGTGCTTGCGAGATCACGCTCACGACGGGCGGCGCGCAGCAGGCTGACCCCGGTGTACGTCACGACGACGACAACGAGCCAGCTCACCATACTCAAAGACATGCTCTTCACCAGCAGTGCCGCGATGAAGACGGCGGGAATGCCGGCGATGAGCATACCGATGATCGCGTTGCGCGCGTAACTGCCGGCGCGAATGAACCGAACGCTGGCGAGCGGCATCAAGAACGCGCAGGAACCCATCATGATCGGGAACGCTGCTGTCGGTCGCATTCCGAGGAGGTAGATCAGGATCATGCACGGCGCGTAAAGGCCGATGCCGACCGTCATGAGCGCGCCGAGGATGAAATTGCCAACAACGCCGATTGCCAGCTTGGTCCCCGTCAGCGCGAGTGCGTCACCGCCGGCGGGCATCAAACCGATCTGCGGCTGCTTGGCGACGAGAATGAAGGCGAAGATGAACAGCGCCGCGCCCATGCCGAGTTGGACTTTTCGTCGCGGCCAGGACGCCACGACCCCGGCGCCGAGCCAGGCGCCGAGCACCGCGGCAGCGATCAAGGCGATCAAGGTGGTGATGTCAACCGGCACGAGCTGTGTGTAGATGTAGGCCTGTACGACGGTCGGAATGACGTACCCGACGTTCAGTGACCCAGGGAGGTACTCGTCCGGAACCAGCTTGAACTGGCGAACCATTGCCGTCGTAGTGGCGAACGATCCGATACCGAGCGTATCGAAGAAATTCGCCACGAAGCTGATGATCGAGATTCCGAGCGCCTTGAACGAGTGCGCGAGAACGACGAAGTACCCCGCGGTAACCACGCCGAGGGCGACGAACAACACATTTCTCGCGGTGAGCGACCCAGGGTCGGTTGGCAGCTGCATGAGGTCGGCGTGTTGACGGTGAACGGGCGTGGTTTTTCAGGGGCGGAACAGCCTACACGATGTCGTCTGGACGATAGATTCGGTAGGGTGGATACGCGGCCGAGGCAATCCTTTCGCGCCTTGCGGGGGTCCAAGTGCAAGGATACTGTATCCGCCCTACCCACCAGTTTTCCAATCAGCGAAGCCATGACACGACGCTCGTCGACGGAAACGAATCCGACGCCAACATATACTCCCATCCCGATCGGCGTTCATCCGCGAGTGATCCCGATCCAGCGTCAAACCATCGCAGGCATGACGGTCGAGGCGCTCCGGGAGCGAATCCTCCGCGGCGATTATCCGGAGGGTGAACCGCTGCGCCAAGACGCGCTCGCCGATGAGCTCGGCGTCAGCCGAATCCCGGTGCGCGAAGCGCTGCGACAACTCGAGGCAGAAGGCCTGGTCACGTTCAACCCGCATCGTGGAGCTGTCGTTTCCAGCCTCTCGCTCGGCGAGATCGACGAGTTGTTCGAGCTGCGGGCCGACATCGAATGCGATTTGCTGCGTCGCGCGATTCCGAAGATGACACCGGAGCAACTGGACCGCGCGACCGACGTGCTCGATGAATTCGAAGCCGCGTTGAAAGCGGGCGAAGCCGCTCGGTGGGGTCCGCTAAACTGGCATTTCCACGCGGCGCTCTACGCGCCCGCGTCACGCAATTTCACGATGGGTGTGCTGCAGAAGCTTCACCAACACAGCGACCGGTACTTCCGCATGCAGGTGTTGCTGGCACGTGGCGGTGAGCGAGCGAACGAGGAACATCGCGCCATCGCTGCCGCGGTCCGAAAAAAGGACATCACACAGGCGTGCGACCTGATGCACGCACACATCCTCGGGGCTGGTCGCTCACTCGTTGCCTGGCTCCAGGAGCAGCGCGGCGCCGACGGCGCGGCCGTGTCGCGCGCGCGCCGGTGACAGCGCCGGCGCACCTCCGGAGCTTCATCGGAGGCGGTTGGAAGGAGAGCGAGTCGGACGCGTGGATCGCCGACATCAATCCATCGGACGCGAACGACATCATCGGTCAGGTCCCGAGGGGAACGATCGACGACGCGCGCTTGGCGGTGTCGTCGGCATCGACGGCGTACCCTGCGTGGAGAGCGCTAACGGGTCCGGCACGGGCCGAGTTCCTCTACAAGTGGGCCGGCGCGATCGCCACACGCCAGGAAGAATTAGCGCAGCTCGTCACGCGCGAAGTCGGAAAGCCGATCGGCGAGGCGCGCGGAGAGGTTGCGCGTTGTGGCATGATCTTGCGCTACTACGCGGGCGAGGCGGTGCGCGAAATCGGGCACGTGATCCCCGCGCAAGCCGCGGGCGCATTGCAGTTCACCATGCGACAACCGTTGGGCGTTGTCGCACTCATCACGCCGTGGAATTTTCCCGTTGCCATTCCGCTTTGGAAAGCAGCACCGGCGTTGGCGTTCGGCAATACGATTGTTCTCAAGCCCGCTGAATCGTCGTCACAATCGGCAGTCGTGCTGGCGGAATGCGCGCTCGCGGCGGGGATGCCGTCCGGCGTCGTCAACGTGCTGCTCGGCGCCGGGGATGCGGTTGGCCCGGCCTTGATCGAGGATCCGGAAGTGTGCGCCGTGAGTTTCACTGGCTCCGGGCGCATCGGCGCGCTCGTGGCGGCGACGGCGGCACACCGAAACATTCGCTACCAGACGGAAATGGGAGGGAAGAACGTCGCGATCGTTCTGCCCGACGCCGATCTGCGACAGGCGGCCCTGCTGACCGCCGCCGGGGCGATGCGCTACGCAGGTCAGAAGTGCACGGCCACGAGCCGGGTCGTCGTCGCGCGTGAAGTCGAGGACGCGTTTCTCAGCGAATTGCGGACTCAGGTCGCCGCTCTCCCGATCGGGCCGGTCACCGATGCAGCGTCGGCCGTGGGACCGGTGATCAGCGATCATTCACGTCGCTCGATTCGAAAGGCGCTCGACGAAGTGGATGCGGAACGCGTCATTGAAAGTGCGATCCCAAGCTCGGCCGACTTCTCGAGCGGGTATTTCGTCGCGCCGACGGTCGTGCGTGGCGCGGCGATCGACTCGGAACTCGCCCAACGCGAGTTGTTCGGTCCCGTGCTCGCCGAATTCGTCGCCGATGATCTCGAGCACGCGATCGCGCTGGCCAATTCCACGCCGTATGGATTGAGCGCGTCGTTGTACACGCGCGATCTCCGGTCGGCGCTCAAGTACATCGATCGGATCGAGGCGGGGATGGTGCGCGTGAACGGCGACACGACCGGCGTCGATCCTCATGCGCCGTTCGGCGGCATGAAGGCGTCGAGCTCGGGGAGTCGCGAGCAAGGTCCGGCGGCGCGTGAGTTTTACACCGAGATCAAGACGGTGCAGATCAATGCCTGACAACGGCGCGCGGCGCGAGTCGGCCGTCGCGTGTCCCACGGTCATTCGCGTTGTCGACTCGCACACCGAAGGGGAGCCTACGCGCGTCATCATCGATGGGTGGCCGCAGCCGACCGGTGAGACGATGCAAGAGCGGGTCGCCGATCTTGGGCGGAACTACGATCACCTTCGACGCGCGGTGGTGTGCGAGCCGCGCGGCCACGCGGCAATCGTCGGCGCACTGCTCACGCCGCCGGTAAATGCCGGCTCGCTCGCGGGAATCGTGTTCTTCAACAACGGAACCTACCTGGGCATGTGCGGACACGGGCTGATCGGCGTCGTCCGCACACTCCAGCATCTCGGACGACTCTCGCCCGGCGTGGCGCCCTTCGATACGCCGGCGGGCACCGTCTCGGCCGAGCTCAACGCTGATGGATCGGTCACGATCGAAAACATTCCGGCTCGCTGTCACGCGCTCGATGTCTCCGTCGAGGTCGCCGGCGTCGGAAGCGTCGTAGGCGACGTGGCGTACGGAGGGAATTGGTTCTTCATCACGCATCTCGATCGTGCATTAGAGATGTCGAATGTGGCGGAGCTGACGCGCGTAACGCAAGCGATTCAAGACGCGATCACCGAGCAAGGCGTCGCCGGCGGCGTGCCGATCGATCACATCGAGGTGTCGGCCGCGCCGACGCGAGCGGACGCGGATGCGAAGAATTTCGTGCTGTGCTCGGGTGGCGAGTACGATCGGTCACCGTGTGGGACGGGAACATCGGCGGTGATGGCCGTGCGGCACGCGCGCGGCCTTCTCGGATTCGGCGAGGAGTGGCGGCAGGAGAGCATCACCGGGAGTCGGTTTGTGGGATGGCTGACCAGTGGTACGAAGGGTGAGCTCATCCCGCACGTTCGCGGCACCGCGTTCATTACCGGAGAGGCAACGTTGCGGTTCGATCCGGCCGACCCATTTCAATTCGGCATCGCGGCACAGTGACCGCCGGCCGCTCGGACGCCATCGTCGTCGGGGCGGGAATCGTCGGAGCGGCGTGCGCGGCCGCGCTGGCGCGCGACGGCTGGCGAGTGACGGTGCTCGAGAAGTCATTCGCGAGCTCGGGCACAACGTCGGTGGGTATGGGTCATCTCGTCGTCATGGACGACTCGCCGGATCAGCTAGCGCTTACGCGTTACTCACTCGGCTTGTGGCGCGAGCTGGCGTCCGAGCTCGACGGCCGCTCGGAGCTCGATCAGTGTGGAACGCTCTGGGTCGCGGAGGATGTGTCGCAGCTCGACGCGCTGAAGGCGAAGCGCGATGCGTACCTGGCCGTCGGCGTTCAAGCCGAGATTCTAGGCGAGCGGGATCTCGCGGCGGTCGAGCCCAATCTGCGGCACGGTCTCGTCGGCGCGCTGCGCGTTGCGGAAGACAGCGTTGTGTATCCACCCGGTGCGGCACTCGGTCTACTCGATTTGGCGCGCGCGCACGGAGCGGAGATTCGTGAAGACGCGGAGGTCCGCGAGCTGATTCCCAACGGCGTTCGCCTTGCGACCACCACCATGAATGCCGACGTCGTGATCAACGCCGCAGGAGCCGCGGCGCCAGATCTGACGCCTGGATTGCCGATCGTTCCGCGAAAGGGGCATTTGGCGATCACCGATCGGTACGCCGGGTTTTGTCGGCATCAAATCGTGGAGCTTGGCTATCTCACGAGCGCGCACGTAATGACCAGCGAGTCCGTCGCCTTCAATGCGCAGCCGCGATCGACCGGACAGGTTCTGATCGGTTCATCACGCGAGCTCGTTGGTTGGGACGCTGGGATCAATCGCGACATTCTGCGACGCATGCTCGAGCGTGCGACGCATTTCATGCCCGCACTCGGCGCTCTCTCGGTGATTCGATGTTGGACAGGTTTTCGCCCGGCCACACCGGACAAGCTGCCGTTGATCGGGCGCTGGGATCCGATTCCCGGGGTGTGGGTCGCGGCGGGGCACGAAGGGCTGGGCATTACGACGTCCGTCGGAACCGCGCAACTCCTCGCCGACCAGATCGCGGGCCGGCCGACAGAAATCGATGCCGCCGCATTCTCACCCACGCGCGATGTCGCGGCGGTGCACGCGTGAGCGAAACGATCGAGATCATCGCGGACGGTCGCCCCCTGCGCGTTGAGCGGGGGATCACGGTCGCGAGTGCGCTACTCAATGCAAACGCTCTCGCATTCCGGCGATCGACGACTGGAGAGTCGCGCACTCCGGTGTGTGGAATGGGAATCTGCTACGAGTGTCGTGTCACGATCGACGGCGTTGATCATCAGCGTGCGTGCATGATCGTCGTCGAGTCAGGA
>DASYSU010000474.1:0-10456 GCA_036002925.1 Gemmatimonadaceae bacterium
GGTGGCGCAGTGCCGCTACAACAACGCGAGGTTGTCGTCGGCGGGATCTATATGTCGCACAGCGACTACGAGGCGTCGTTCGCGATGGGGAAAGCGGACAGCGCGACGCTTGTCATCGACTGGCGCGACGGTCGCCGAACGGCGATCGCCGGCGTCCGCCCCAATCGGCTGTACGAGATCACCACCGCGACCGCGACACAGCGGCCGGCGACGGACTCGCTCCCGACAAAGAGTGCGGCGGTGCCCTTGTTCGAGGACGCGACCGCGCAACTGCACGGACACACGCACACCGAGAACGCGTTCGATGATTGGGACCGACAGTTTTTGCTGCCCAACGCGCTGTCGCAGCTCGGCCCCGGCGTCGCGTGGTTCGATCTCGATCGCGATGGCTCAGAGGATCTGATCGTGGGGACGGGGAAGGGCGGTCACATCGCGGTGTTCAAGAACGCTCATGGTCGATTGTCGCCCGAGCCGGCGCACGGCCTGCTCGCTCCGGCCGATTTCACCCCCATCCTCGGCCTAGCCGAAAACGGTGCGGCGCGCCTACTCGCTGGCGTCTCGATTTGGGAGGCACGTTCCACCGCCGAGATGACTTCGCAGCCGGCGGTCGTCAGCATCGCGTCGTCGCGAGGCTCGCTCGCACAGGCCAGCGAGCCGGTAGTCGGCTCGCATGAATCGGCGACCGGCCCGCTCGCCCTCGGCGATTATGACGGCGACGGTAGGCTCGATCTGTTCGTGGGGAGTCGCGCGGTCCCGATGCGATATCCGGTCGCGGCATCGTCAGGTTTATTCAAGAACGTCAACGGCAAGTTCGTGCTCGATACGGTGAACAGCCGGCTATTGCACGACGTCGGCATGGTGTCGGCCGCGGTGTTCGCCGACATCAACGGCGATGGGTACCCGGACTTGTTGATCGCGCGCGATTGGGGGTCGATCCTCCTCTTTCTCAACGACGGACACGGGAAGTTCAGTCCCGCGCCGGATTCGTGGGGACTGAGTCGGTGGTCGAGCTGCTGGAACGGAATCGGCGTCGGCGACCTGGATGGCGACGGACGTCTCGACATCGTCGCGACGAGTTGGGGTCGAAACACGGCCACGCCGGCCGACAGTGCGCATCCGCTGTACTTGGTCCACGGGCAGATTGGCACCGGCGGTGAGGAGGAGATGCTGCTCGCTCGCCACGACTCCACGGTCACTGGGTTGGCCCCGCTCAACAGTTACATGCGCCTGCGCGTCGCCATTCCAGATCTCGCAAGTCGCGTACGGACGTTCGCTGCGTTCGCCGGCGCGAACCTGGATCAGGTTCTTGGGCCCGCGGCCAATCGCGTGCAGCAATTGGAGGCCGTCACCATGGACCACATGGCGTTTCTCAATCGGGGCGATCATTTCGACGCCGTTTCACTTCCAGCGGAAGCGCAGTGGGCGCCGGCATTCTATGTTGGGATCGCCGACTTCGACGGCGACGGGTTCGAGGATGTTTTCCTAAGTGAGAATTTTTTCCCGACGGCCGTCGGAACGCCGCGATACGACTCGGGACGCAGTCTGCTCATGCGGGGCGACGGAAAGGGTGGACTCAAACCAATGACCGGCGCGGCGTCGGGCTTGATTGTGTACGGCGACCAACGCGGTGCGGCCTACGCCGACTACGACGATGACGGCCGACTCGATCTCGCCGTGTCGCAGAACGGCGCCGCGACTCGGCTATTCCATAATCGCGGAGCGAAGCCGGGGTTGCGCGTTCGTGTTCAAGGCCCGGGATCGAATCCCGACGGTGTTGGCGCTCAGGTGAGAATCGTGTATCCGGATCGCATGGGGCCAGTGCGGGAGATTCAGGCCGGCTCAGGATATTGGTCCGAGAACGGGGCAGTGCAGGTGTTCGGGTTAGCGTCGACGCCCAAAGCAGTCTGGGTTCGCTGGCCGGGTGGCCCCATCACACAAGTGCCGGTGCCGGCCGGTGCACACGAGGTTGTCGTCACGCGCACGCCAGGCTCATAGGCTGAGCGACGCGTCGGTCACAAATCACGCTTCGCTGACCCCGCCACTTCTTATTTCCGAAGCCAGAGATACACCGTGACAGGACAGTCGTTTGCCGGAGCCGGCTCGCGGTACACCCCGCGACCCATGATGCTCTTCGGCGCGTAGCTCGGCCGCTTTTGCGTGTACGTCTCCATGGTTTCGATGTCCGACGGAGAGAACGCCCAGATGGGTGCCGTCCGCGGACCGCCATCGATGAACGCCGGGCAGTCGTCGTCCACCGGTTGATGAGCCCCCATCACGGCGAGCTGAATAATGTCGGTCGGCCCGATGCTGTTGATGTCCTCACGCGAATAGATCGTCGAGTGTACCGGGTCTCGGCGGAGCAATCGTGCGTTGAGGTTGTCAATTGCCCACGACTCTCGCGCTGACTCTCCGCGCGTCGATGGTGTGAGCCATACCGTCATTCGGCGGCCGCTGTCGTTCGGAATCGTCACGCTCACGAGTCGAGCCGCGAAGCCCGGCGCTGCCACGCGCACCAGATGCTTCCCCGGCTTGAGGTCCAAAAAGAACGACCCGGTCGAGTCGCTCGTCGCGCGGCGGTCGCTTGCAATGACTGAGATTTGCGCGCCCGACACGATGTTGTAGGCCGTGTCGCCGATCACGCCGCTCAATCCTCCCCGAGCCGCCGATGAGACGACCGGAGGCAGCCCGCGCATGTACGGAACGAGACTGAACGTCATCGTTCCGCCTTCGTCGCCCACTTTCACTCGTCGAAGCTGCGGAAGGAAGCCGAGTCGCCGTGTGCTGACGTCGTATGTGCCGGGCTTCACGTCATCGAAGCGGAATCTGCCGTCGGCGCCGGACATCGTGTGCCGTTTCAGCGACGCGATGAACACATCGACGCTGTCGATGGTGCTGCCCAACGTGTCGCTGACAACGCCGACGAGCGTTCGCGGTCCTGCCGGCGGTGGCGCCACGGTCGACCGCTGTGCGCCGGCGGTCGACGTTTCGAGCATCGCGATCAAGAGCAATGCAGCAGTCCGACCGAGTCTCGACGAACTTGCCACGTATGGGTTTCCCGAACAGCTCAAGTTCCTGGTAGCCGAGTCCAGATGACGATGGTCCCGCACTGCGTGCTATTGGTTTGCGCGAATTCCGCCGGTGTCGTGGACGCCCCGTTGTACAGCTCAATGCCTTCGATGTCGTTCAACGGAATCTCATCAATCTCCATGCCCGGCGCGCGCTGGCCGTCGATCCACATCATTGGCGTGCAGCCGCGAATAGTCGACGCGGAGTTGAAGCGGATTCCAGTTCCGTTTGCCGTTCGAACGACGCGAACGCCCTTCGCGGTTCTCAGGACATCGCTTGGCACGCTCGCCCGCCGCGCGAGGATCTCCTCGCGCGTAACGTAGGTGCCGATGCCACGCGCTCGACGCCAGTAAAAGTCTTCGATCCGCTGCCGTCGACGGCGCTCCTCCGCAGAGATCTTGACGGCCTCCAATACGTCGGGCAGCGCCGCGATCACGACGCGAATCGAATCCGCCGGGCCGCCCGACACAACAAATTGGACCACGAGCGGCTCATAGCCGATACGCCGCACCGAGATGTTGACCTCGCCCTTCGGGACACTGGGCAACACGAAGTGTCCCTGCTCGTCGGAACGCGTGGCCTGATGTAGTTCGACGATTCCCAGCGCAACCTCGCTGACCGGCTTGCCCGACGAATCGACGACGACGCCACGAACCATCGTTTGCGCGTGTGATTGGCCCGGGACGGCAACGAGCGAGCCGACGAGGCAGCTGCCGCCGATGCGCAAGGCCGTCGCGATGCGGATCATCATTGTCCCTCCTCGAGTCGCCGGCCGACCTCACGCTACACTACGGAATGTATCCGACGGTCGACAGTCGCATTCCCGACGCCGCATACCCCTCGTCGGACAGTTCGTCGACGCCGTGCAAGTCCACGAACGCGTTATAGAAGTTGAACAGCGCAATCACCATCGTGGCGAGGTAGATCTCGCCCGGTGTCAGCGTCTCCGCGGCGTCGTGCATCGCGTCGCGGCGGGCCGTTTCGTCGCGTTCGGTCGACGCCCTCACGAGACTCCATAGACAGCGCTCCCGTCGCGTGAGATCGTGCTCCCTGAGCACGCGATCGACCGTCTCGTCTCCAAGAAACTGCGCGGCGACCGCCGCGTGAGATCCCCTTCAGAAAAGACAGCAGCGTTCCTTCGAGGTCATCGCGGCGACGAGCTCGCGTTCGCCGGGGCTCAACGGGCCCGGGCCGCGCATGACCGCCTGCGTGAATGCAAGCAGATGCTCCGACCGTCCAGGATCATACACGAACAGGTGCCGGAGATCCGACTTTCCGTCGGCTTCGGGGGTCGCGTCCTTGAAGTGTTGAATGAACATGGGCGGGTATTCTACCGGTGGCGCTCCACCTCGTCGAGACGGACGGAGCCGCCGCGGGAACGTCCGACAGGTCAGTCGTCGCCAGTAGCCGGCTTCTTGCGTTTGCTACCGGCATGCGCGACGACCGATTCGAGCTGTCCGCCCAGCTGGTTCCTCGCCTTGTTCCGCTGGTTGCGGCTGGAGCGCTCCTTGTCCGGGAGCGCAAGGCGCGCCGCACCATTGAGCGCGTCGCGGCCGCCGCCCTGGAGACGGTCCTCAACGCGATCGACGCCAACGATCCGCAAACCGGTAGGCACGTTCGCCGCGTCGCGTCGTACTCGCTGATCATTGCCGACGCGGCAGGGCTCGATGAGCGACGTCAACGCGCGATCGAGCGCGTTGCCCTGTTTCACGACATTGGGAAAATCCACGAAGCGCTCTTCGACATCGTGCACGACGCGACGAAGTTGAGTCCCGCCGAGCGACGGGAGATCGCCACGCATCCGCGCCGCGGCGCACAGGTGCTCGCGCCGCTCGACGCGTTTTATCCCGAGCTCGCGATTGGAGTTCTCTCACATCACGAACGGTGGGATGGAACGGGCTATCCGCGCGGTCTGCGGGGCGCACGGATTCCGCTCGAGGCGCGAATCGTCACGATCGCCGATACCTTCGACGCGCTGACGCACGATCGCCGTTATCGGCGTGGCACCGGCATTCGAGAGGCGCTGAACGTCATCGAGAGCGGCCGCGGTACACAGTTCGATCCAAACCTCGTCGACCTCGTACTGCTTCCGCCAGTGACGGACCGTCTAGCCCAGGCGCACGTCGGTCACGGAAAACGTCGCGGGGGCCGCCGCGCGCGCGGACGCGACACCGGTCCGGACGTCAGCTTCCGGTGGCGCTCGGAATCACTTGGTTCGCGCAGTATCGCCGCGACGCGCGACGTCGACTGAGTCCCACGCCTTGCGCGCCTGAAGCTTGGCTTGCTCGTGGCCGGCGAGGTCGCGCCGAAATTCGTGGTGCCCGTCGGGGAACGCGACGAAGTATTCGTACGGGACATTGGCGGGATACAACGCCGCTTCGATGCTGGGTTTACCCGGCGACGCGATCGGTCCGGGTGGCAGGCCTTTGTGCTTGTACGTGTTGTACGGCGACTCGACTTCGAGATCTTTGTAGTAGACGCGCGCGACGTGTTTACCGAGCGCGTACTGCACCGTCGGATCGGCTTGCAGCAGCATGCCGGCGCGCAAACGATTCAGATAGACGGCGGCGATGACGGGCCGCTCCTCCGGAAGACGCGCCTCCTTCTCGACAATCGACGCCAGCGCCATCACGTCGTTGCGCGACAGGTGGATCGAGTCCAAGTGCGCGCTCCATTCCGGTTTCCACACTTGCTCGAATCGCTTCACCATCGCGTCGACCGCGGCGGCGGCGCTCGTCCGATCCTGGAAGACGTACGTGTCGGGAAACAAGTATCCCTCGACCGTCTTCGTTGGAATGTCGAGTTGATGGAGCAACGCCGTATCGCGCACGGCCGCCTCGACAGAGTCGATCGGTTGGCCGAGCTTCGCCGCGATGAGCGGCTCGATCTGAAATAGTGAGAACCCCTCGGGAATCGTCACGACATGGACGATTCCCTTGCCGGCACGCAGCGCATCGAGGACGAAGCCCCAGCCCGCATCGCGATGCAGCATGTACGTTCCCGATCGGATGAGACGATCGTGATGGCGCAACGACGCGTACACGCGAAAGAGTCGCGGCCATTGAATGACGCCCGCCTTGGCGAGCGAATCGCTGGCGACGCGCATGTTGGCGCCGGTCGGAATCGTGACTCGCACCGCGCTACCCGTGCCGCTTCCGCAACCCACAGCGGCGAACGAAAGCGCCAGTGCTGAACCGCGAATGAATCGTCTAGCCCGCGAGCTGCAACGCATGCTGAAGAAGTATCGTCGCCGCCAGGGCATCGACGTCGCCCTTTCGACCCTTGGTTGACCCGCCCATCTCGTGAATGGCGCGCAGCGCTTTCGCTGTAGTGTAGCGCTCGTCAACCAGGACGACGGAGAATCCAGTGCGTTTCGCGAGCTCTGCGGCGATCGCGCGCACCTCGGTGGTCCGCGACGTCTCGTCGCCGCTTCCGTCCAGCGGCAGTCCCATCACGAAGCCGCGCGCCTCGAGCGCGTCGGCGCGTCGCACAATCTCGGCGATGGGAGGTCGTTTGCCCGCGCGACGCACGATCACGCCCGCCGGCGACGCGATCGTTCCCGTCGGGTCGCTGATCGCCAGTCCGATGCGGCGCTCACCATAGTCGATCGCGAGAAGTCGTCCGCGACCCGAGGTCACCGGCGCGCCGATCGCGACTACCCCTGCACCATCTGCTGGAAGAACTCCTTGTTGTTCTTCGAGCGTGACATCTGCTTGAGCAGAAACTCCATCGCTTCGACCGTCGGCATGTCGCCCAGGAAGTTGCGAAGCAGGTAGACGCGATTGAGCTCTTCCTGTGTGAACAGCAGTTCTTCCTTTCGCGTTCCGGAGCGATTGATGTCGATTGCCGGGAACACGCGACGATCGGCGATCTCGCGCGCGAGGATGAGTTCCATGTTGCCGGTGCCCTTGAACTCCTCGAAGATCACTTCATCCATGCGCGATCCGGTCTCGATCAGCGCCGTGGCGATGATCGTCAACGAGCCGCCGCCGTCGATGTTACGTGCGGCGCCGAAAAACTTCTTCGGCTTCTCCAATCCTTTCGCGTCAACACCGCCGGACAGAATCTTTCCGGAGAGCGGCACGACCGCGTTGTGTGCGCGCGCGAGTCGCGTGATCGAGTCGAGCAGAATGACGACGTCCTTCTTGTGCTCGACGAGACGCTTCGCCTTCTCGATCACCATCTCGGCGACCTGTACGTGGCGGTCAGCCGTTTCGTCGAACGTCGAGCTGATCACTTCGGCGTTGACGTTCGCGATCGTGTCGGTGACTTCCTCGGGACGTTCGTCGATCAGCAAAATGATCAGCGTGACTTCGGGATGATTCTCGCGGATCGCGTTGGCGATTTTTTGAAGGAGAATCGTCTTGCCGGCGCGTGGCGGCGCGACGATCAGCCCGCGCTGGCCTTTTCCGATGGGCGCGATGAGATCCATGATGCGCATGCTCACGTCGCCGTCCTTCGTCTCGAGACGCAGCCGGCCTTCCGGATAGCGCGGACGCAGATTGTCGAAGCTGACGCGCGCCTTCGCGACCTCGGGTTCGTCGCCGTTGACCGACTCGACTTTGAGCAGCGCCAGGTATCGCTCCCATTCCTTCGGCGGGCGGACCTGTCCGGAGACCGTGTCACCGGTGCGCAGGTCGAACCGTTTGATCTGCGACGGAGAGACGTAGATGTCGTCCGGTCCGTACAAATAGTTCCAGTCCTGGCTGCGCAGAAAACCGTAGCCTTCCGGCAGAATCTCGAGGACGCCCTCACCGGTGAGCACGATATTCTGATCGAGCAGTTTTTGCTCGATGCGGAATATGAGATCTTGCTTGCGCAGTCCGGTCGGGTTCTCGATGGCAAATCCTTCAGCCATCTCGTTGAGCTCGGGGACTGGCTTTCGCTTCAGCTCGGCGATGTTCACGGACGTCGTGGCGAAACCTTGCGGGCTCGCCTGGCCGGATGGAGAGGAAGAAAGGATGAGAGGGGCTGACGGCGGCGCGGGAGGGGAGGGCTCGACGTGCTGGCGCGCGGTACCCTGCGTAGGTCGAACTGCGCGCATTCGTCGCGACGTCGGCGGCGGGCGAAGCGATGAACCTGAGTGCATGCGAAGGTATAGGTGCCTCGAAGGGGGGTCAAGGGTCGCTCACCGCGATCAAAACGCGATGTAACGAAGCGGATGTTTCTTTAAATCGAGAAAGAGAGAATCGAACGCGACGAGGTCGCGATGCACGTTCCGGGCGATCGCCGAATCGCTTCGCATTCGACCGATCGTTCCCATGGGGCTCTCGGCGCGTCGTTCGATGTCGCGAAGCTCATCGCGAATACGGCCCACCTCGCGCATCAACGTCGAATCACGCCGAAAGCGTCCGAGCGAGTGCTCGTTCGAGGTGACCAGCGCGCGAATCGAATCGGCTCGAGCGATGGTTTGTTGCGCCTGGGCTCGCAGCGCATCCGATCCTTCGAACCCGCGTCCGATTGTACCCCGCGTCCCCCCGAGACGATTCATCAGATTGCTCGTCTTGGCGCGCACGCGCTCCATTTGCGGACCACCTCGGTCGACGCCGAACGCTCCCAGCGTTCCTTCGGCGGTGTGCAGCTGCGCGACGAGCAACTTGACGTTTGCCATGATGGCGGGGAGCTCGCGCGACGCGAGGGACGCGTCGGACGCCATGCTTTCGAGGTCGGTCTGCTCCCCCGCGTGAATCGTGTCACCGTCGGCGATGCCGCGGGCCTTCGCTGTGCCGCTGGTGAGGGCGACGACCTGATCGCCGATGAGGCTCATGCCGCCGCGAATTTGAATGCGTGTATCCTGCCGGATGCGCGTTTGTGCGCTCGCGAGAACCTCGAGCACGAGCACGAGTCGTTCGCTGGGAGGCGCACTCGGTGGACGAAATGTGATGCCCTTCACGGTGCCCACCTTCTGCCCATCGAGCCAGACTTCGGTGCCACGAATGACTCCGCGCGCGGCGTCGGTCGTGGCGAAGACGGTGATCTTTTTCCCATGCATCACGCCGACGCGACCAAATACCAAAATGAACACCGCGCCAACGATTACGACGGTGGCGAGAATGAGACCGATGCGGAGCTCTTGCCAGCGGGAATTTCGAGCCATACGGACGGCTAAAAGGCGGGCGACCGAAGACCAGGCCTCGCCGAGCTGAGCAAGCTGCGTACCGTCCTGCGTCTGATGCGGGAGAAGGACGCGCGCGACAGGATTCGAACCTGTGACCTTCGGCTCCGGAGGCCGACGCTCTATCCAGCTGAGCTACGCGCGCAGGTCCGCAAGATAGCAGCGATAGGCGTCAGACGTCAGCGTTTCTAGCTACGGCTCCAGCTGTAGCTGTAGCTAAAGCTTGAGCATGCTGACCGCTGACGCCCTATCGCTGTCGCTCCGCAGTCGGCGGTCTCGCTCGCCCGCCGCGAGAACCGGATGAGTCGGCACGAACCGGAACCGCCGGCGCGGTCCAGAACCCCGGCGCTCCCTTGGCCTGATCTGCCACCTCTCGACCGAAGAACGCTGAATTGAACACCGTGCGGAACGTCCCCGTAGGCTGGCCACGCCACTGCGGTTGAAACGCGAATAACACAGCATGGCCGCGATCGTGCTTCACGTCGAGCGCGGCGGCGAACCCCTGCATGAACTGCTGCCCGCTGAGAAAGCCCGACCGCAACGGACTCACATCCGCCGGGAACTTGGCGAGCACGGACCCGTCGAATCCGTCGAGCGTCGTGAACACCGGGCTGTTGAACACGAACACGTCGGCGTGTTCCGGCATCCCTGCCATGATCGGATGCGTCGGATCGGTGATGACCTGCATGACGGAGCCACCGGTGAAGAACTCGCGACGCGGCAATCCCGCGACGACGTTTCGCACTGGCAGCTTGAGCGCATTGATGATCGAGCCGGCTCCCTGATTCCACGCGACAACGGTCCCGCCGCCGCGCACGAATTCATCAACCGCGCGGATCTCTTCAGCGGCGGTACTGTCAGCGGCCGACCCCCGTCCGCCACCGCCCGCCCTGCCGCCGCCGGCGGCACCGCCACGCCCACCTCGTCCGCCACCCGCGCCGAGTCCCTGCGACGCGAAGACGATCACATCGAAACGCGAGGCGAGATTGCCGCCGCGAATGTCCGTCGGCGTAATCAGCGAATACTTGAATCCGTTTGTATCGAACAGCCACTCGGTCCAACCCTCGTCCATCACGCCCGGTGAAGACTTGTAAATCGCGATGCGCGTCGGTGCCGCGACCGATGTCGGTGCAGACGACGCGGGCGTGCGCTCAGCGCGAACGTACAACTCCTTGGCCCATGCCTCGGCCTTCGCCGGGTCGATGCCGGACACGATGTACTTAGCGCCGTGGCCCGCTCCCGCGGGCGCGAACCGCAACGTCGCACCCGCGGCGA
>DASYSU010000475.1:0-4342 GCA_036002925.1 Gemmatimonadaceae bacterium
GGTCGCGTCGCATGATCCGGCCCATGTCGATGGCGCGCGCGCCCTTGTCGTCACGTCGGCGATGCCCAAGAATCATCCGGAGCTCGTGCGGGCGAGAGAGCGTGGCATTCCCGTGGTTCGCCGTGCCGAAGCATTGGGTGAGGTCACCGTCGGCCGCGAGCTGGTCGCGATCGCCGGCACGCACGGCAAAACGACGACGACCGTCATGACGGCGACGGCGCTCGCTGCCGCGGGGCGCGACCCGACGGCGCTCGTTGGCGGTCGAGTCGCCGCGTGGGAGGGGAACCTCCGCGCCGGCAGCGACAAGCTGTATGTCGTGGAGGCCGACGAATACGACCGCTCGTTTCTCGCGCTGTCGCCGACCGTCGCTGTCGTCACGAACATCGAAGCCGACCACCTCGACATCTACACCGACCTCGCCGACATCAAGCGCGCGTTTGCGCAATTCGTGCGTGGCGCGCGGACCATCGTGCTCTGCGCCGACGATGCGGGCGCGAACTCGCTTCCGACCCCGAGCAGCACCGAGGTCATTCGATACGGGACGACGGCGCGGGACGCACGTCTTGTCGCGACAACGATCGAGACCACGGCAAGCGGCACGAGCTTCGATGTTCTCTACGACGATGACAAGCTTGGCCGACTCCGACTCGCCGTACCTGGACGACACAACGTTCTGAACGCCCTCGCCGCCGTCGCGAGCGGGCTTGCGCTCGGCGCCGATTTTGCCGCGATGGCGCAGGGGTTGGCGACGTTTGCCGGAGCAGAGCGTCGGTTTCAACGCTTGGGAGAAGCACGCGGCGTCACCGTCGTTGATGACTACGCCCACCATCCCACCGAGATCGCGGCAACGCTCGCGGCCGCGCGTGCCGCGTTCGATGGACGTCGTCTGGTTGCCGCATTTCAGCCGCACCTGTACTCGCGAACGCGCGACTTCGCCAAGGAATTCGGTCAGTCGCTCGCCGCGGCCGACGCCGTGTATCTCACCGAGATCTATCCGGCGCGCGAACAGCCGATCGAAGGCGTGACGGCGACGCTCGTCGCCGATGCCATCGCGGCGGCTGGCGGCAGCCTGACGTGGCGCGGCGATCGTGGCGCGCTTGCCGATGCTCTGGCCGACGGCGTGCGTCCTGGCGACGTTGTGCTCACCATCGGAGCTGGTGATGTCACCAAGACGGGGCCCGAGCTGCTCCAACGACTTCAGGGAGAGACGTGAGCAAAGAATCGGCCGAGGAAGCGGCACCGAAGGGAATCCGTCAGCAACCGGCGGTGCGTCTGTCGCTGATTGGAATCGTCGTGATACTCATCCTCGGCGCACCATTCTGGGGTCCGTTGTTGATGCGTCGTCTGAGTTTTTTCCGTGTACGCCGCGTCGAGATTCTGGGCGCACGCTATGTTGCACCACGTGACATCCTCACTCGTTTGCATGTCGACACCCTCGCTTCGGTCTGGGACCCGACGGGGCCTCTGGCCTCGCGCGTGGCGCGTCATCCGGAAATCGAGCGCGCTGTGGTTCGGCGCAAGTTGCCGGGAACGCTCGTGATTGAGATTGTCGAGCGTGTGCCGATCGCGATGGTGCCGGCCGCGTCGGGCTTCCGCGTGTATGACGAACGCGGCGCCGCGCTGCCAATCGATCCCGCTCGCGTGCTCGTGGACGTGCCGGTCTTGATGGAGCGTGACACGGCCGTGCTGCGGTTGCTCGGTGCGATTCGCGTCGGACGACCGGCATTGTACGAGCGGGTGAGCGCGGTGCGTCGCACCGGTCGAGACGAGTTACTCATGCAACTCAAGACAGAGCCCGTGCGCGTCATGCAAAACGTGACACTCGAACGCCTCGCTGACATCGAACCAGTCGAAG
Organism: Gemmatimonadaceae bacterium; assembly: GCA_036002925.1. GTDB lineage: Bacteria > Gemmatimonadota > Gemmatimonadetes > Gemmatimonadales > Gemmatimonadaceae > JAQBQB01. The sequence goes on from DASYSU010000475.1 coordinate 1,856, forward strand.
CCGATCTCGGTCGCAAGCAACTGCGCGTCGCCGAGATCGACCTTCGTTTCCGTGACCAAGTCATCGCCAGACTCCAATGATCGTTCCTCGCTGCGGCGCTTCGCACCTTCGCTCGGAATTCAGCCGATTAGAGATCCTATGAATCCGGAACGCCTCGTCGCAGGACTCGACATCGGGTCGGCGAAGACGACCGCCATCATCGCCGAAGTGGAAGGTGATCTGCCGAAGCACCCAACGATCAAGATCCTGGGCGTCGGCCAAGCGCGGACGACCGGCATGCGTCGCGGTGTCGTTTCCGACATCGAGGAAACGACGCGCTCGATTCGCAAAGCCATGCAAGATGCCGAGCGCATGGCCGGCGCGCAGGTGCAGGAAGTGTACGCCGGCATCGCGGGCGAGCACGTGCAAGCGATGACGAGCAAGGGCATCGTCGCGGTGAGTCACGACGAGATCAACAAGTCCGACGTCGACCGCGCGAATGAAGTCGCGCGCGCGCAGTCGATCCCGCAGGACCGCGAGCTGCTGCATGCGATTCCGCAGGAGTACACGGTCGACAAAGACACCGGGATCCGCGATCCGATCGGCATGAGTGGGACGCGTCTCGAGACGGAGATGTATCTGGTCACGATCGGCAGCTCGCCGGCGGTGAACCTTCGCAAGTCAGTCGAGCGCGCGGGATATAAAGTGCGGGAGCTCGTTCTCGAACCGTTAGCCAGCGCGCTCGCCGTGCTCACTGAAGACGAGAAGGAACTTGGTGTCGCGCTCGTCGAGATGGGTGCCGGCACGACCGACCTCGCCGTGTTCCACGAGGGAAAGATTCGTCACTTGGGTACTGTTGCCTTCGGTGGAAACAACGTCACGAGCGACATCGTGCACGGACTCGGCGTGACTCAGGCCGACGCGGAGCGACTGAAGGAACGGTACGGTTGTGCGTACGAACCGATGGTCGATCCGTCGGACGTGATCCAGCTTCCGAGCACGGTCGCGCAAGGCGACCGCCAGATTCCGCGCGAGTTGCTCGCGCACATCATTCACCAGCGAATGGACGAGATCTTCGATCTTGTTCAGCGCGACATCTCAGCGGCCGGCTTCGCTGGACGGTTGAGTGCGGGTGTCGTGCTCGCCGGCGGCGCGGCAGCGATGCAGGGAGCGGCGGAGTTGGCGAGCGACGTCTTCGGCACCGGTGTGCGTGTCGGGATTCCTTCGGAGAATATCGGCGGCCTCATTGACTCCGTCGAAGCGCCGCGCTTCGCGACCGTTACCGGGCTCGCGCAGTACGGCGCGAATCGCGTCGCGCTGGGAAGTGTCACCAACGCGCGGCGCATCCCGATGGGTGGCGGCATGGAGCGCATGGTCGCGAAGCTCAAGTTTTGGTTGCAAGATTTTTTCTAGGCAGCCGTCCGCATCGCGCGCGTTTCCTCGTCTCCTCGTTTGTCAGTCCGTCATCCTGAGCGAAGCGAAGGATCTCTGGTTGCCGCGGAACGTGCGGATTCAGCGGAGCGTCACGGAACGGTGAATAGACTCCGCCCGAAAGTGACATCTCGTCGCGCGACGGACCCATTTTTCGCGTAGTCAGCCGTCTCGCCCGTGTAGTTCCGTTGATTCCGCGCGTTCCGTGGCAACGCAGTTCACGACCGAAGCGCACGCAACTCTTCCATCGCCTCGGTCGACACGACGACAACGAGCATCATCAAAAAACTGCTACGACACCCAACGGCTGTGGAAAAGATTGTGATCGCCGCGGTGTGATTTCTGCCACAGTTCCTCGTCTAAAAGACGGGGTAGTGGGAATGCCAGAAAGCATTATATTGCCCGAGCGATTTCGCGACGGCTCACCGGCACTGCCGACTACCCTCCGAACACACGCGTCGAAGTATCCTTCCTGCCTTCCGATCACCCCACTTCGAAGTACGGACCGTTCTCAATGATCTTTGAGTTCGAGGAGAGCGCGACCCAGAACGCCCGAATGAAAGTCGTGGGCGTCGGCGGTGGCGGCGGCAACGCCGTCAACCGGATGATCGACGAGCATCTCGAAGGGGTCGAGTTCATCTCCGTCAATACCGACGCGCAAGCGTTGCTCACATCCAAGTCGGATGTGAAGATCCAGATCGGGAAGAAGCTCACGCGCGGACTTGGCGCCGGTGCGCGTCCGGACATTGGCCGTCAGGCCATTGAAGAGAATCGCGACGAAGTCGGCCGGGCACTGACCGCAGCCGATCTCGTGTTCATCACCTGCGGCATGGGCGGCGGAACGGGCACGGGCGCTGCTCCGGTGATCGCCGAGCTCGCGCGCGAGGCAGGCGCCCTTACCGTCGGCATCGTCACCAAGCCGTTCCTGTTCGAGGGACGCAAGCGCATGCGTCAAGCCGAACAGGGCATCGCCGACATGGCGAAGCACGTCGACACGATGATCGTCGTGCCGAACGAGCGCTTGCTCGCGGTGGTTGGTAAGGGAATCCCTTTCCAAGATGCGCTGAAGAAGGCCGA
>DASYSU010000476.1:0-35733 GCA_036002925.1 Gemmatimonadaceae bacterium
TGCATGAGCCCCGGCCCAGGCATCCATCTCCCCGAGAAGACTTGTCGCAGCGCACGCCAGATGAGACGAACCATCATTACCATGCAGACGAGCAGCAGGAGTGCGACCGCGAGCGTAATGATCGGGTGATGCCAAATGGCAATCGTGACCGCGCTAACTAGCGCGAGCTCCATGATGTTGGCAAAGCCGTTCGTCACCGGCTCGGGCGAAGCATCGATCGCGTAGCGCATGCCGAGCTTGGTGGTGTGCGTCGTGATGGCGAGGCCACCACCGAGGAGGGCGGCGATCAAGACGATCACCGGATCGGCGTGCCACGCCGTCGCGGCCGCAACGACGGCCGCGGCAGGCGGCCGAATGAGGCTATGAAGCGTTTCCCACGCTGAGGCAACGCCGGGAATCAGCGTCGCAGCGAACTCGATCACGTAAAGAAGGACGGCGACACCAATGACGCCGAGATTCCCGAACCCTTCGATCGTGGTCGGTACGCCGTGAACCCAGCCCAAGCGCACGGCGAGACCTGTCACGGCAACCGCCGCGTACAGGTTGAGACCAGTCGCGTAGGCTAGTCCGAGACTCTGGACCAGCGTGATGAAACTGAACAATGCGACCGGCCTCCTTTCCTCCGGGTCGGGAGGACGTGGCGCTCAGTCGAGCAGACGCAGGGGCATGACGAGACACAGGTACGATGCTGGATCAGCCCAGCCTTCCGGCTCGAGCGTCGCCGCGCGTTCCGGAGCCTTGAACGTGAGTCGAACCTCGTCCGTCGGAATGTACCGCAGAATCTCGAGCAAGTAGTTGGCGTTGAAGCCGATGTCGAGCGCATCACCTGTATAGCGGACGGCAAGCTCGTCGGTTGCGTCACCAAGATCCGGCGTTTGGACGCTGAACTTCAGCATGCCGGAGTTGAAGGCCAGACGAATGCGATGCGTTTGATCCGATGCGATGATCGACATGCGACGGAGCGCACTCGCCAGCGCCGTTCGATCAGCGATCGCGACGCGATTGTTGTCGCGCGGAATGACCTGCTCGTACGGCGGGTACGGACCTTCGATGAGGCGCGTGAACACCGCAGTAAACGGCGATCGAAAGCCGAGGTGATTTTCGCCGCGAGCAATTTCTAACTCCTCATCTTCGGGGAAGAGGCGACGTACCTGTTCGAGCGCCTTCGGGGGGACGATCATATCGCTGGCCGGCGCACCGGTCGACTTGATCGGCATCTCCATCTTTGCGAGACGATGCCCGTTCGTCGCGACCATTCGCATCATGTCGGGCTTGAGCTCCCAAAGCACGCCGTTGAGGATTGGACGACTCTCCTCGGTCGAGACAGCGAACGACGTATGGGAGATCAGCTTCTGCAGATCGCCCGACCGAATGCGCCAACTCTCGTTGAACTTGACGTTCGGAAAGGCTGGGAATTCATCGCGCGGGAGTCCGAGAATCTTGAAATGCGTGCGACCGCAGTCCAAGGTCACCCGTTGCTCGCCGACCGCAGCGACGCGAACCGGCGCGGGCGGGAGCTCACGCGCAATTTCGCTGAGCTTCTTCGCGGGAATGGTGATGGCACCGGGTGTTTCGACGTCGGCCGCGACTTCCGTCGTTACGGCGATGTCGAGGTCCGTTCCCGATAGGCGAATCCCCTTTTCAGTGGCTTCGACCATGATGTTGGCCAACACCGGCAGCGTTGTCTTCGCTGGAATGCTGGCGGCAACAGCGGCAAGACCCTCCTGCAATTTTTCCCGGGAGATCGTAAACCGCATCACGGCTCCTATGGTGTGCAAAACAACTCGACGGTACTAGTTCTCTTTTAAAAGCAATTAACTAGTAGTCGTAGTAGTGTCTGTTGAGGCGTGGAAAACCGCAGGCAAGTTACACCGGATCAAGTGGTTCGACTATAGCCGCATCTGTGGATCGCATGTGGGCAACAATGGTTGTCCGGATTCGCAGTCCAACATGCCGTTTCTTGTCCGACCATTGTCCGACAACCTGTGGAAAAGAGCACGAGGTTTGTTCAATTCCGCAGGCTTTCCAACGCCGCCTGGACCTTTCCGATTCGCTGGGCGAATGCCGGATCCTCCTTCATCATCGCTGCAACGCGCTCCAAGCTGTGAATGACTGTCGAGTGGTCACGACCACCAAAGGCGGCGCCAATTTCCACGAGTTGCATGCTGAGCAGTTCCCGCATCATGAACATCGCGACCTGGCGCGGGACGGTGAGATTCTTTGTGCGCGTCTTGGAGCGAAGTCCCTCGTTGGTAACGCCCCATTCCTTCGAGACGGCTTGCTGGATTGCGTACGTATTCAGCGCAGGACCGCCGCCGGGGGTGCCGTCCATCGCTTTGAGTTTGTCGCGCAACGCCTCTCGGGCGACTTCGACCGTAATCTCCCGATGCTTGAGCGAAGCATAGGCGAGCAACTTGATGATCGAACCCTCGAGCTCGCGGACGCTCGATCGGACGTTCTCGGCGATGAAACGAACGACTTCTTCGGGAATGGTGAGCTCGAGGTGATCGAGGTGGGCTTTTTGGCGAAGGATGGCGATGCGATGCTCCAAGTCCGGCATCTCGATGTCAGCGACCATGCCCCACTGAAAGCGCGACACGAGGCGCGCCTCGAGCCCGGGGATTTCGGACGGCGGACGGTCGCTCGTGAGCACGATCTGCCGGCCGCCTTCGTACAACGCGTTGAAGGTATGAAAGAACTCTTCCTGCATCGCCTCTTTGCCTTTGAGGAAATGCACGTCGTCGACGAGGAGTAGATCGGTTTCGCGGAAACGTCGACGAAAGTCCGCGGTCGTTCGATTCTGGATTGCGGCAACGAGCTCGTTGGTGAATTGCTCCGTACCGATGAACGTGATCCGCGTCTCCGGCTTTCGGAGCACGATCTCATGCGCGATGGCTTGCATGAGGTGCGTTTTGCCGAGCCCGGTGTCGCCGTAAATGAATAGAGGGTTGTAGACTTTTCCGGGGGCTTGGGCGACTGCGTGCGCCGCGGCTGCAGCGAGCTCGTTCGACTTACCGATGACGAAGTAGTCGAATGTGTAGCGATCGCTTAGTGGTGGCGAATTAGTGGCGCCGTGTTGGCCCGGGTTCCTGGGCCTCTGAGCCGGCGGAGCGACGAACATGTCCATCTGCGTACGGGCGCGGCGTTCCTCGCTGACCTTGAACACGACCGACACGGGGTGACCCAACGCGATCGGAGCGAGGCTGGCGAGGAGATCCGAATGCTTGGATTCATTCCAATCGACAGCGAACTGGTCCGGCGCGCCAACGTAGATGGTCCCGTCGTCGAAAGAAAGTGCCTCGGTCGGCTCGAGCCAGGTCTTGAACGTCTGCTCTGGCAGCTCTTGGCGAGCGCGATCGAGCAGCCGGCTCCAAGCTTCGTGGGCAGTCAGGGTCATTTCTGTGGGAACTGGAAAGCGGCGCGGGGGCAGCGAAGCTAGACCGTGCATGTGGAAAAATCAATGCGTGATGAATGCGTGATCCTTGCGCGCATGCGTCGAGCACAACGGCGAGTCGCCGCCGTCGCTTGGAGAGTTGGGCGCGCCGCGCGATTCCGCCGCGACCCGTCTCTTGATCTATCCCTCTGCACGAAATAACTTTACCGGTCTGCACCGCAGGTTCGTTCGCAACGTTTTTGGAGTAGTCCATGGGTAAGCCGACGTATCGTCCGCGCAACAAGCGCCGCATCAAGACTCACGGGTTTCGCACGCGCATGGAGACCAAGTGGGGGCGCGCAGTGCTCAGCCGTCGCCGAAAGAAGGGCCGTAAGAGCCTCACCGTTAAGTTGCCAAGCAAGTACGCAGGCGCCTAACTCGGGCTTCGGATTTCCGCGTCGCAACAGACTGACGCGGGGACTCGATCTGCAGACTGTTATTCGAGAGGGGAAGCGAATTCGGACCGTGCACCTCGATGTCCGAGCCCTCGCTTCCCCTCTTGCTCATTCGCGCGTTGGGGTTGTCGTTCCGCGCCACCGGCATTCGGCCGTCGATCGGAACCGGCTCAAGCGTCGCCTTCGCGAATTGGTGCGCCTAGAGTTGTTGCCGGTGCTGAGTGATTGTCCGTCGACGGATATTGCGATTCGAGCGCGAGGCGAATCGTACGCGGCCCAGTTCGATTCGCTACGCGACGACATCGTCTCTGTGGCGGCCCGGCTCGTCGGTGCCGAGTCTGGTATGTAACCGGAATGCGCACGATCCTCGTATTGATGGTACGCGGTTATCAAGTGGCTCTCTCGCCACTGCTTCCATCGTCGTGCCGTTATTATCCAAGCTGCTCAGCATACGCCATTGAAGCACTCCAGCGGCATGGCGCGCTGCGCGGTACGTGGTTGGCGGCGCGGCGAATCGCGCGCTGTCACCCCTTCCGGCCCGGCGGTTACGATCCGGTTCCTTAGCGACCTCGCTTACCTGCATGGATAAACGCACCATTCTCGCGCTGGTATTGATGGCGCTGGTGATCGTCGTAACGCCGCGGTTTTTCGCGTCCTCGCGACGCCCGGCCGCGCCAAGCGACGACAGTACCAAAGCGGCCGGCACACCCGCCACGAGTTCGTCGGCGCCGGCCCCGGCAACGCAAGCGCCGTCGCCAACAGTCATCGAACAACCGATCGCAAAGCCCGTATCGTCCGCGTCTCCCGCATCGATAGCGCGTGTTGTCGACTCTGCGATAGTCGTCACTCCGCGTGAACAAATCACCGTCGTAAACCCGGGTGCAGTTCCGGCGGCTGTGCGAGTTACCGGCTATCGGGATTTACGGCCTGACCGACGCGACACCGTGGCCGTCATCGCGCAGCCGCGTGGTCCGCTGTTGCACTATCGCTTGGCAGCAGGCTCCGACACGGTTTCCCTCGACTCCGTTCGCTTTTCGATCGAGCGTTCGGGATCGGCGGCGACATTCAGCTCGAATGCGCCCGCAATCTCGATCACGTACGAGCCAACCGCCGATGGGTATCGCACGACGGTGCGCGGCCGCGTGGCCAACGCGCCACCGGGTTCCACGCTACTGATCGATCTTCCGAGTGAGCTTCATTCCATCGAGGCGGACACCGCCGATGATCTGCGGCATCTTGCGTACGGGTACAAGATGCCGCTGCGCGATGTGTCGAGCATTTCCTTCTCGAAGCTCGATGTCGGACAGGTTCGAGTCGACACAGGCTCGTTTCAGTGGGTGTCTGTGAGAACCAAGTACTGGCTCGTTGCCCTCATGCAGCCGGTTGGCGCCAAGCCCGCGGGCGTGTTCCGCGGACTGATGGCACGTGGTGCGCCGCGCGCGGGAAAAATCGTCAACGCCGCGTACGCGACGACGTCGTATCCGTTGGTTAACGGTGAGTTCGTGTTCGATCTGTACGCCGGGCCGCAGTCGTGGCGCGATCTGCACGCGCTGGGCAACGATTTGGAAAACGTCAATCCCTACGCCGGTTGGCTGCACGCCGTGGTCCAGCCGTTCGCCACCATCGTCATGCGCGTGTTGCTCTGGATGAAGGCCACGCTGCGTGTGAACTACGGTTGGGTGCTGGTGCTGTTCGGGATTGTGATTCGTTTGATGCTCTGGCCGCTCAATCAACGCGCCATGCGATCGAGCATCCAAATGCAACGCCTGCAACCCGAGCTGACCGAGCTGCAAAAGCGGTACAAGAACGAGCCCGAGAAGCAGCGCGAGGCAATGGTGAAGTTGTACCAGGCGCACGGAATGAGCCCATTTAGTCCGCTGCTGGGCTGTCTGCCGATGCTTCTGCCGATGCCAATCCTGTTCGCGCTTTACTTCGTCTTCCAGAATACGATCGAATTTCGCGGCGTGTCGTTTCTGTGGCTGCCGGACATCTCGCTCCGCGATCCGTTCTACATCATCCCGATCGTGATGGGCGCATCGATGTTCGTCCTGTCGTGGATCGGTATGCGCGCGGCGCCGCCCAATCCGCAGGCGAAAATGATGAGCTACATGATGCCGGCGATGTTTACGGTGATGTTCCTCAACTTCGCATCGGGTCTCAATCTCTACTACGCGGTGCAGAACATCGCCGCGCTTCCACAGCAATGGATTCTGACGCGCGAACGAGCGAAGGCGGGCGTGAGCGCTGGGACCAGCGCAGGAATGGCGCCTGCAGCCAAGGGTCTGAGCGGAGCCCGGAAAACGTAGGTTTGACGCCGGCTCATCCGCTACCCGGCCGCAACGCTCGGCCCGACGCGGGTTGGGGGCTTTCGGACAGAGCTCGAAGCAATGAAAGTCACATACATTGGCCACGCCACGCTGCTGTTGGAGCTCGGTGGCGCAAGAATTCTGACCGATCCGAACTTCGATTCGAAGCTAGGACGCATCCTGCCGCGCGTCTCGGCTCCGGGAATTGCGCTCGACAAGCTTCCGGCACTCGACGCGATCCTGCTCACTCACGCGCACGCCGACCATCTCTCGTTCGACTCCATCGACCGCTTGCCGCGAACGATCCCACTCTTCGCGCCACCGGTCGTCGCGAAATGGCTTCGCCGTCTCGGCTATTCGCACGCCGTCGATTTCGCGCCAGGTGAGTCGGCCCACATAGGCGACGTCACAATTCGCGCGGCGAGTGCAACCCACAGAGGCAATCGGTACGGGTACGATCGCTGGCGCAGCTCGGCGAACATGTACTTGCTCGATGCCGGCGAGACAGTGTTCTTCGCCGGCGACACCGCGCTTGTCGACGACACGCACCATCTCGTGGAGCGCACGCTGTGGGCGAACGCCCGCGAGCTCGACTTGGCGCTGCTACCCATTGGCTATGCGCCCTGGTGGAAGCCGGGCTTTCGCCGCGGGCACTTAACCCATGACGATGCGCTGACGCTTTTCGAACGACTGCGGGCGCGAACCCTGGTGCCGTATCACTGGGGTACGTTCCGACATGTGACGGCAACGGCGCACGACGCCATCCGGCGCCTTCGCCAACGCGTCGATGAGAGCAAGCTCCATTCAACGGTGCGCATCATCGAGCCCGGTGAATCTCTCGAAGTGAAGACGCCGCAAGCAATGTGACACCGTGACCGGTCCCGGAACGGACAACCTTCTCGATTTGTCGGAGACGATCGTCGCGCAAGCAACCGCGCCGGGACGGGGTGCGCTGTCGATCGTTCGGTTGTCGGGCGCGCAGGCGCATGCGATCGCCCGCGCGACAGTCGACCGCTGGCCAGTGGAAGCGCGGTCGGCGACCGTATCTCTCATTCGCGACGCCTCGAACGCAGAGATCGATCAGTCAGTCATTATTCGTTACGACGCGCCGGCCTCATTTACCGGAGAGGATTCGGTCGAGCTCATAACTCATGGTGGGCTCGTCGTCGCAACGACCGTCGTGGCGGCACTGATCGCTCGCGGCGCGCGTCTAGCACAGCCCGGCGAATTCACTCGACGCGCGGTGCTCAATGGGAAGCTCGACATCCTCCAGGCCGAGGCAACGGGCGATCTCGTCAATGCGAAGTCCCGGGCGGCGCAAGGCGTGGCGCTGCGACAACTCGACGGCGGATTGAGTCGTCGTGTTCTTGCATTGCGCGATGAGCTCGTCGGACTTGAAGCACTGATCGCGTATGATATCGATTTTCCCGAGGAGGACGACGGCCCGATTGCACCGGCTCGAATTCTTGCCGCCGCCGAACGAATCGTGACTGCGCTCGCGGGTTTGCTGGCGACCGCTCGCACTGGCGAGTTGGTAAGAGAGGGTGCCCTCGTAGTGCTCGCCGGAGCGCCCAACGTCGGAAAGTCGTCGCTGTTCAATGCACTCGTGGGTCAAGCCCGCGCGATCGTGACTGACATTCCCGGTACGACGCGCGACGCGATCGAAGCGGTGATCGACACACCGACGATTCCGCTGCGATTGGTCGACACCGCGGGCATCCGCGAAGCCCTCGATCCGGTCGAACGGCTCGGCGTCGAGATGAGCGAGGCCTATGTGGCGCGCGCGGCCGCAGTGCTCGTATGCGCCGACGGCGATGATTCCCTCACGCGGATGAAGGGCGCGATGAGTGCTGCATCCGTCCCGGTCATCGTGGTGCGAACCAAGTCTGACATCAGGGCTCCAACGGAAACGGAGCTAGCAAACAACCGTGCGGCGCTGGGCGCATCGGCCGCGCTCGCAGTCAGCGCCGAGACCGGAAAGGGTCTCGACTCGTTGGTGAAGACGATTGTGGAAGCAGTGTCGGGGAGCGGCGAGCTCCAGCAAGTCGACGCGCCATTGTTGACACAGGAGCGGCACCGTTACGCGATCGCGCGGGCTCTCGAAGAAGTCCGCTTGTTTCGAGATCGGTGGCAGACGAGGGAGATACCCGCCCCCGTCGCGGCCGTGCACCTGCGCGAGGCGCTCACGACTCTGGAGGACTTGATCGGCGTCGTCGACGTCGAGGATGTGCTCGACGAAGTGTTTCGGCGGTTTTGCGTCGGGAAGTGAGACGATGTGAGATGACTACGCCGTCATCGCCGCCGAGTGTGCCAGCGACGAGATCTCTGCGGCGTTTGCGCGAAGAGCCCAAGCGAGCCCCTCGGCGTTGATTGCCGGCTCACACATTCGGGCGCCGAGGTAATATCCGGCGCGCTCGGGAAGTACGTAGCGATCGACGGTTCGCGCCTCGTCGCTCATGCCGCCGGACAAGTAGCGCAGGCGCAAGCCGAGTCCCGTGTGATCCAGGTCACTCAGAACTGCTCGCGACATCACCGACTCGAGTTGGCGCACATCGGCAAACTGACGTCGCTCGTATCCGAAGTACTCCCAGGCCGCGTGTCCCGGGCTGATCGCGCGGGAGACGTGAACCGCGAGGCCTTCATTAATCAACAATTCGCGCAGCGTCGCCTGGCGACCGGTGTCCCAATACGAGTAGTACCCGCCCGCGTTGGCGATGATGGTGCGCAGGTCGCTTCGGCTTGTCGGTGATGTGTAGCGCACGATGTGCGCGATCTCGTGCGCCAGCCAAAGCGGAACGAGCTCTGGGTCGAGGCCAAGCCCATCGGTCTGGGTGTTGGTCGTCCCGGTGAAATGCTCGAGACAAACGAACGCGATGCCCCGCCCGTCGACGACGAGCTCACCGGCATTGGCCGCGCCCACGCCGACCATGAGAACGACGTCGACGTCGCAGTCCATGGCAAGCAATTCGCGGCACTGCTGCTCGGTGCCGCGCGCGAGCGTCAGCACGTCCGTGCGCTCGAGCATCGACGTGAGATCTGTCCGACCCGCACTCACCGTGGCCCGAGCGATATCCAGGAAGTGCGGACTGTCGGGATCGATGACGTAGTTGTGCCAGTACGGCTCGAGGATGTTGCGGTGGGAGTCGAAGTAACGCTGATATGCGGCGAGTCGATCGGTGCTATCCAGAACGGCAAAAAAATCGGGCAGCAGGTTGATCAGCATTCGACCGGGCGCGGGGAGGGCGGCGCGACTCGTACTTCGGACGCGGAATGATAGTGATGTGAGGAAATGCGAACAAGAGCAAACAATGAGAAACGACGACGAACGGGCGAAACAGTGAACATGCGAAACGCTCGCGAGAGCGCGCGAGCGAACGGCCGAGCGACGACAAGCGAACGCGAACAAATGCCAGAACTGTTTGCACATGGCACAGTTTTTCCCTTACCGCAGCTGTGAAGGTGAGGACGCAAGGCGGGAGAGTCACCGATGACCACGCTACAGCAGATCGAACTGCAATGCCCTATCTGCGAGACACGATTCCGGTCACAGTCGGTGGTGTCGACGAACTCGTTTGGGGGCAAGCGAACAGATTTTCACGAGCGCGCGGCGGGCACGCAGCCGCTGCCTTATCTGATCCACACCTGCAACCGGTGTGGGTTTTCCGGCGCGGACCGCGACTTCACTGAAGACGCCGAGGTTTCGCCCGTGCTCAAGGAGCGCGTGTGGAATGAGCTTGCGCCGGCGATCACGTGCGGCACACTGAGTGGTTCCGAGAAATACGAAGCCGCGGCCAAGGTCGCCGAATGGCAAGGGATGGAAGCACGGCACGTCGCCGACCTGCTGCTGCGCGCCGCGTGGTGTTGTGTCGACGAAGGTGACACGGAAGCGGAGCGATTCTTCCGCCGCAAGGCAGCGTGGAAGTTCGAGGAAGCGTTGGACAGCTTCGACGGAGTGGCGCGAGAAGAGCGAGCGGTGCTGACCTACTTGGTCGGCGAGCTGTGGAGGCGGGTTGGGGAAACGAAGCTCTCAGTTGCCTGGCTGAATCGCGTGGCCTCGGAAATTGCCGATGCGCAGACGCAGCAATGGGTCATCGACGCGGCGCGTCAGCAGCGCGATTGTCCGCGCGAATGGTTCGGGTGACAGGCGCGAAGTCGAGACAATCCGGCTCACGGCATCATCTCACCGAGTTCCAAATAACCGATCGCCGGCGTCTCCAAGCCCCGGTAGGATATAACCCTGCTCGTTGAGCTCTCGATCGAGCGCGGCGCAATAAACCAACACGTCCGGATGTGTGACAGCGAGTCGCCGAACACCTTCGGGGGCTGCGACGAGGCACATAAAACGGATGCGAGTGGCGCCGGCGCGTTTGAGCGACGACACGGCCGCCGCCGCGCTGCCACCGGTCGCCAACATCGGATCGAGTAAGAAGAAATCGCGCTCCGATGCGTCGCCGGGGACCTTGAAGTAGTAGTCCACCGGCTCGAGCGTATCATGATCGCGGTAGAGCCCAACGTGGCCAACGCGCGCACCGGGCACCAGGCGGTAGATGCCTTCGACCATCCCCAAACCGGCGCGCAGGATGGGCACGAGCGTGAGCTTTTTCCCACTCACCCGCCGTCCGATGGTTCGCTCGAGCGGCGTTTCCACCACCGCGTCCTCGACGGCGAGATCGCTCGTCGCCTCGTACGCCATCAGCATCGCAATCTCGTCGACCAGCTCCTTGAAGATTTTCGTCGGGGTTTCCCGATCTCGCAGGATGCCGAGTTTGTGTTGGACGAGCGGATGTGAGACGATTCGGAGCGTCGGAAAGACGGGGGTGGTGTCCATGGCGCGCAAACTACTAATTTCGCGCCCATGAAAGAATACCGAGCGCGCGACCGCTAGACGTCGCTCATGCTTCCGCGACGTCGGACCAATTGGTGGCGGCTTGGCTGGCTGCTCGGCTTTCTGATGTTCGGCGCCTGGGCGCTGTCGTTGGGGGCGGTTTGGATTTGGAGCACGCGCGACCAAGCGAGATCGGCCGCGGCGATCGTCGTCCTCGGCGCGGCGCAATACGACGGTAAACCGTCGCCGGTGCTGCGGGCGAGAGCGGACCACGCAATCGAGTTGTATCGTCGCAAACTCGCGGCGCGAATCATCTTCACGGGCGGCGTCGGTGATCGCGACACCACGAGCGAGGCCGCGGTTGCACAACGTTACGCAATCGAGCGCGGAGTTCCGGCCAGCGCGATCCTAATCGAGACCGTCGGACGCTCGACATCGGAATCGCTTCAACAAGTCGCCACGCTGATGGAGGCGGCGCCGTCGCGCGACGTGATTCTCGTCAGTGACCCCTTTCACATGTTGCGTCTGTCGATTCTGGCCCGGCGCTACGGACTCACGCCTCTCACATCACCGACGCGGACCAGCCCCATCGCGCTCAACCGGCGCGAAGCTTGGAAATACATATTGAACGAGTCGATCAAGGTGCCGATCGTGTTCTTGCTGCAGCGGCCGGAGTAACCGAGTGGGCTCGAGGGGAGCCAAGCGCGCGCCTCAACCAGGACCAGTACGCCTCGCCTCCGACTTCGGCGACGTCATTGTGACCAGCCCCGCGAGCGACGAAGAGCTCGCCCGGTTGCGCGGAGGCGGCGAACACCTCGCGCCCCATTCGAACAGGCACAACGAGATCTCGATCTCCATGCGCGACCCATACCGGCACTTGGAGCGTGCGGACTCGTGCGATGGTGTCGAAGTGCACGCGCGAGATGAATCGGAAAATGGCTCGCAGGCCAGGAACGACCATGCGACTCGCCATCGCCCGTGCCGACGTGAATGGAGCTTGTAAAAGCAACGCGCGAGGTCGCGTCTTCACAGCAAGCTCGGCCGCGATGGCGCTGCCGAGTGAATGACCAAACAGCATGATATCGGTCGGCGCGACGTTGAGCGATTCGGTTGCGTAATCCAGCGCGGCCTGAGCGTCGAGAGCAGATGCCTGATACGTCGGCGCTCCAACCAACCCGTCATAGCCGCGGTACTCGGCAAGCATGACGCACGATCCGGTCTCTCGTGCCAACTTCGACGCCCAGGGCACCAGCCAGCGAGAGACCTCGGCGTTACCGTGGAACACCAGAACGAGCGTACTGCCCGCCGCGCAGTCTCCGACAATGAACGCGAACAGGTCGGCGCCATCGCTCGCTTGATAACGAACTTGTCGGGCCGACACCGGTGACATGTCGCGGCCAACAGGCGGCTGAAAAAGAATCCGCTCCTGAAAGTGCCACAGCATCAGCAGAACGACGGCATAGAGCCCAATCAGGCCGACGGCGACGTACGAGAGCAAATGAGTCACGCGAGGTCGGTGCAAGGTCCGAACGTCAGGGTTCCTGTAGCCATGACGACAGTGCAATTTAGATCGATGCACATTCCGATCGTAACGTTTCGATTGCACAACGGATTGTTTGTCACGTTGTCGGAGGACCACACCGCGCCCATCGTCGCGGTGAATCTCTGGTATCACGTCGGTTCAGCGAATGAGCGCCCCGGCCGAACCGGCTTCGCTCATCTGTTCGAGCACATGCTGTTTCAAGGGTCGGCGGACGTTGAGGCGAACGAACACTTCGAGCTGGTACAGCGCGCCGGCGGAACCTTGAACGGCTCGACGTGGTTGGAACGCACCAATTATTTCGAGACCCTACCGTCGAACCAGCTCGAGCTCGCCCTGTGGCTCGAAGCGAATCGGATGGGCAAACTGCTGCCGGCAATGACGCAGCAGAAGCTCGACACCCAACGCGATGTGGTGATGAACGAGCGCCGCTGGTCGATGGACAACCAGCCGTATGGCACCTGGATGGAAAAGCTGCCGGCGCTCTGTTTTCCTGAGACGCACCCATTCCACCACTCTCTCATGGGTTCGATGGAGGACCTGGCGGCTGCGAGTTTGGAGGACGTGGCGAAATTCTTCGAGACGTACTACACGCCCGACAACGCGGTGCTTACCATCGCTGGGGACTTCGAGCCTGGCGAGGCTCGGCGCATGATCGAGACACACTTTGGGCCGATTCCCCGCGGAAGCGGCAAGCCGCCGCTCCCCGACATGACGTTGCCGCCACTATTCGATCAGTGGAAGCGTGAGGTCGTGCCGGACGACATCATGCTCCCGCGACTCTTTCTTGGATTCCGGTCGCCCGTGTTTGGCAGCGACGAGTACTACGCCTCCAGTGTGTGCGGTGCCGCGCTCGGGCTTCGCAACGGGAGCCGCCTCCGCCGGCGATTGGTTCGCGAGCGTCAGATCGCGGCCGATGCCTCGGCGTTCACGTACGATCTGGCGAAGGGCGCGGACCTTCTCGTGGTCGACGTTACCGCCCGTCCCGGGGTCGGCGCCGAGCAACTCGAGCAGGAGGTCGCATATGAGATCGATCAGGTCGTGCGCGACGGGCTCGAGGCGCCGGAGGTCGAGCGGGCGGTCGCAGTGATTCAGACGATGTTCGTGACGTCGATGCAGCAAGCGGGCGAACGTGCGGACCGTCTGTCGCTCTTCGCGACCTACTTCGACAATCCGGATCGACTGAACGAAGAAGTCGAGCGGTACGCCGCGGTGACAACTGAAGGCGTAAACGACTTCATTCGAGATCGGCTTGGAGAGAACAACCGCGCCAGTCTCGTCTATGTTCCGAGAGATGAAGCGCCCGGCGAACTAGTCGGCGCCGGCGCGGCGGCGGCCTCTCAATGACAGCGCCGGCGATTCGGAAAGTCGAACGTCCGAAACCGAGTGGGCCGCGCGAGTATCATTTTCCCCGGTTCGAACGTCGCCGCCTGGAAAACGGTGTCGAGCTCATAGTAGCGCCGGTAACGAAACTTCCGCTGATCACCGTAGCAGTATTGGTCGATGCCGGAGCGGTGTGTGATGGGGCTGGCCGAGAGGGGACGGCGCAACTCGTCGCCAAGTTGCTTCTCGAAGGAACGGAGAGGAGCGATGGTGCTGAACTGACGGAGCGCTTCGAGCGGCTGGGCGCATCGGTAGATGCGGAAGCTGACTGGGATGCGGCAGCCGTTTCGTTGACCGCGCTGTCGGAGCACTTGCCGGCGGCGTTTGACCTGCTTGGCGAGGTGATTCGTACGCCGGCGTTTCGCCTTCGTGAGGTCGACCGACTCAAGGCCGAGCGCCTCGCGGAGCTGCTTCAGTTGCGAGCCGAGCCGAGAGGTCTGGCTGACGAGCTGTTTTCACGATTCTTGTACGCGCAGTCGTCTCGTTACGCGAGGCCAGAGGGCGGCGACGAACGAAGCATCGAGCTCATCGATCGAGATCAGCTCGTGTCGTTCTACGAGACGCGTTATGTGCCCGCCAGCACGACGATTGTGGTGGCGGGCGACATCAACGCGGATCGCGCCGAGGAATTGACACGCCACGCATTCGGAACGTGGTCCGGTGCCAAACCGACGCGCGTTCTGGCGGATGATCTTCCGGGACGTCGCGAACGAGGGGCGCACGTCATCGTCAAGCCTGATGCGCCACAGTCAGAGTTGCGGATCGGGCACGTCGGCATTCCGAGAAACCACCCGGATTTCTTTCCCGTCAACGTGATGAACGCCGTACTCGGCGGGTTGTTCAACTCCCGCATCAACCTGAATCTGCGCGAAGCCCACGGGTACACCTACGGGGCGTTCTCAAGTTTCGAGTGGCGGCGACAAGCGGGTCCGTTCGTGGTCTCGACCGCGGTGCGCTCCGACATCACCGACGCTGCGGCGCGCGAGGTGTTGTTGGAGATCGATCGGATTCGCGCCGAAGCAATCTCGATCGACGAGCTGTCGCTTGCGACGAGCTATCTCGACGGTGTGTTCCCGATTCGATTCGAGACGACGGCGGCCATCGCCGCGGCGCTTTCTGTTCTCGTGCTGCACGGGTTGCCTGACGACTATTACGACCGCTACCGCGCCCGCGTCCGCGCCATCACAACCGAGCAGATTCTCGAGGCTGCGCAGCAACACCTTCATCCCGATGCACTTCAGATGGTCGTTGTTGGAGACCCGTCGGTCGTGCGAGCGCCGCTCGAGGCCATGAACTTCGGCGCGACGACTCTGTACGATACGCTGGGTCAGCCGAGCGCATGACGCGCGACGGTGTTCCGAGCGAAAAGCCGAAGGGCGAGGTGCGTCCGGGAAAGATCAGCAGCCGGCGCATTCACACCGGAAAGATCATCTCGCTCGACAGCGATACGGTTCGTTTTCCCGATGGGTCGGTCGGAGAGATGGACATGATCCGTCATCCGGGCGCGAGTGCGATTGTACCGTTTCTGAGCGACGCAACCGGGACGGATCCACAACTGCTCCTGATCCGGCAGTATCGCTACGCGGCGGGCCAATATCTGTACGAGATTCCAGCGGGTCGCCTCGATCCAGGCGAGGAACCGCGCGACTGCGCACGTCGCGAGCTCCGTGAAGAAACCGGGTGCTCGGCTCGGCAGATTGATTTCCTCTTCACGATGTACACGACCCCCGGATTCACCGACGAGCGAATCCACCTGTTCATGGCGACCGGCCTCGAGCGTGGGGAAACGGCCCACGAAGCTGATGAATTCCTAACGATCGAGACGGTGACGCTTTCCCAAGCATTGCGGTTGATTCAGCAGGGCGAGATCAAAGACGCTAAGACCGCGCTGGGAATTCTGTTCGCCGCTGGGTTTCGCTCCGGGCGCTGAGCAACAACTGGGCAATTCGCTGTGTCAAAAGAGAGACAGAGAAGCACCTCTGTCTGGCCCAATCGTAGCGATTTGAGGACAGCGCCTCAGAACGGCAGACCCTGGTAGCCAGCGTCTAAGATATTTCGCACCAATATCTTAACACCGAGTTCCAGCTTGCGTCCAACAGGCATGCGGTCTGCCTTTCCCGTTGGCGCACGTCGTGAGTTCCACAGTTCCAAAACTGAATCTGTTCTGTCTGTCGGGTCGTACCCTATCAGCAGTGCCAAGGGGGCACGGACTATTATGGCTGAGGTCGCAATTAAACGGGCTCCGCTGCCCGGTGCGGCGATACGCGAAAGGCTCCGCAAGGAAGACGACGCCACAGTCGTCTCGGCGTTCCTTGGCGGTGAAGAGCGTGCCTTCCAGGAGCTCGTCGAGCGCTATCAGACTCGGCTGCTGAACTTCATCTACCGCACGATCGGTGATCGCGAGAAGGCGGAAGATCTCGTACAAGAAGTCTTCATCCGAGTGTATCGGCACATCCACCGCTTTGATCGAACGAAGAAGTTCTCGACGTGGGTGTACACGATCGCGTCGAACCTTGCGAAGAACGAGCTCCGCAACCGTTCGCGTAATCCGCTGGTTCTCTTCCAGACGATCAAAGGAAATTGGGACGACGACGATCGGCCCCTGCAGTTCGAAGACACGACAGCGCGGCCGGACGACATGTACCGCAAACGGCACCTTCGTGAGCTTGTCGAGGAGACGGTGGCGAAGCTGCCGGAACATCATCGCCAGGTCTTCGTCCTCCGCGAGCTCGAGGGTAAGTCGTACGAAGAGATCGCTGACATCACGGATTGCAACCTGGGAACGGTCAAATCGCGATTGAATCGGGCACGAAACGCTTTCGCGTCGATCATCGAACCAAAGATCGATTGAGCGGCTGAGGGCGGAATCACGCGATCCGCCACTCGAGGCTGGCCAACGCGGGCTCTAGAGCGATATTCTTTCGCGGAGAGCCCGCGTTTGTTATCTGGCTGTTTTGCCGCTTAGCGTCAACGCGCGCGTCCTCGTGTTAGGAACCCGCCGCGAAACACAGGGTACCGACAGTCGAACGCAGTCGTCCAGTATCGAGAGCTGCCTGATGGATTGTCGCGAATTCAGAAGCAAACACGTCGCCTTCGTCGACGACCTGCTGCCGGCCGTCGAAATGGACGCGATGCAGCACCACGCGACAATTTGTTCTCGATGCTCGCGCCACAACACGGCGATTCGTCGCAGCTTGATGCTGGTGCGAAGCCTTCCGTCGATCGAGCCGTCGCCCGATTTCATCGCGAGGCTCAACGCACGACTGGAGGAAATGGGTCCGGTCTCGCGGGTCGATCTCGTCGCGCCTCGTCCGCACCTGCCGTCCGTCAGCGCTTTTGCGGCGCTCGCCGCCGGAATCGCGGCGGTCGCGTACATGGCAATCGAGACAACGCGGTACTTTACTCCGACGCAGGACCTTCGTCTCGCTCCCGCGGTCGCGAGCGCCTTCGAGCCGGCGCCGATCGCCAATGCAGCGTTCGTGGCGTCGGTGCCGACCGGAATGCCGGTGTGGCCCGCCGTTCTGATGGTCGGGGAGGCGCCGATGCATTTCGCCAACGTGGAGTTTCGCGAGGCCGAGCTGACGCGATAACGATCGAACCGGCAGCAATGGAATTCACGAATCGGCGCCGAGCCGATTTTTTTGTTCTAGTCGCCGGTAACACATCGTATATTGGACGCCATGTCCCCCGTCGCCGACGCCAAGGTGCTTCGCGCAGCCACGAAAGACCGCGTCTTCGCTCCGGCGTATTACTTCCATGGTCCCAACGACTACCTCAAGGACGAGGAGGTTCGTCGCTTGGTCGACGCGGCGGCGGACCCGTCGACGCGGGACTTCAACGTCGAGACGGTTCGCGGCGGCGACGTCGACGCCGAAACGCTCGGCTCGACGATCAGCACGCCACCGATGATGGCCGAGCGGCGCGTCGTCGTGGTGCGCGACGTCAGCGCCCTCAAGAAAGATTCGCGGGCGATGCTCGACAATTATCTCAAGCGCCCCGCCCCCGACCTTCTGCTCATTCTCGTTGCGCCGGCTGGAGCAAAGCCGGATCAACGACTGATCAACGCGGCCACGGCCATCGAGTTCGACGCCTTGAGTGGCGCGCGCATCCCGAAGTGGATTGCCTACTACGTCGAGCACGACCTCAAATCGAGGATCACTGATGGAGCGATCACGCTCCTTCAAGAGGCTGCGGGGACGGAGCTGTCGCAGCTCAAGATGGAGTTGGACAAGCTCGCGAGCTTCACGGGAGGCGAGGCAATAAACGAAGCCGCTGTGTCGGCGGTAGTCGGTGTGCGACCCGGCGAGACCATGGGCGATTTTCTCGACGCCGTCGCCCGTCGCGATGCGACGGCAGCGTTGACGATGCTGCCCGTCGTCCTCGCGCAGCCCAAGTCGAGTCCCGTCACGACGGTCATGGCGTTGACGTCGCAAACGCTCGTCATCGGGTGGGCTCAGGCGGCGCGCGCGCGCGGTACCAACCCCTCTCGACTCAGTGCAGATTTGTTCTCGTTGCTCAAGGAATCAGGCTCGGTGTACACAGGGCGATCGTGGGGAGAGTTCGTCTCGACGTGTGCGCGAGCGTCCGACCTCTGGTCGCCACGCGCGATCGACGACGCGTTACACGCACTGCTCGATGCCGACGCAGCGCTCAAAGGTCCGCGCGTCTCATCGGACGAACAGCTTCTCGCTAGTCTCGTGCTCACATTGTGCGGCGCGCCCGGGCGCCGGCGCGCTGCCTGATCTCGATCCATGCTGCTGAAGACTCTTCGATCATTCATCATCGTCGCCCTTGCAGCGAGTGCCGCGCATGCACAATCGAAAGCCGACTCGGTGTTCGCGCGCGCACGCCAGCTGGTAACCAGCGGCAATGGCGCAGCCGGGCGTGTCCTTATCGATTCGGTTATTGCGGCAACGCCGCCGGACACACCGGAGTACGGTGACGCGCTTTATTGGCGGGCCGCGCTCGCGGCCACGAGCGCCGACGCGGAGCGTGACTATCGCCGCATAGTCGTTGAATACCCGCTCTCGGCGCATAGCGGTGACGCGTTGTTGCAACTGGCGCAGCTCGAGGCTGCGCGCGGCGATCGCGCGCCGGCCACGACACATCTCGATCGGTTCATTGTCGAGAATCCGCAGCACCCCGAACGCGCGCGCGCCGGACTGCTGCTCGTCCGGCTCCTGTTCGAGCAAAGCGAAGTGCCTCGCGGCTGCAGCGTCCTGCGACGAACGCTCAGCGACGTTCCTGACTCAGCGGTCGAGACGCGAAATCAGTTGCAGTACTACTCGCCGCGATGCGCCGCCGCCGATGCGAACCCGGCGTCCCAGCTACCGATGCCGGCAGCCGGTGACACGAGTCGTCACGCCGCCGCGGCGCCGCCAAGCAAGCCAGGTCGCTACACGCTGCAGGTTGCGGCGCTGGCGAAGCGAAGCGACGCTGATGCGCTCGCGAAACGACTCAAAGCAAGAGGTCTCGACGTGCGAATCGTCGGCACCTCGAAACCCTTTCGCGTGCGAATCGGCAGGTATGAAACGCGCGCCGCTGCGGCCGCGGCGGCAAAGCAACTCAAGACCAAGAAGATCGATGCGTTCGTCACCGACATCGGGCCGGATGATAAGTGACGGCTACCTCACAGACGCCGTTGATGCAGCAGTACCGCGAGATCAAGAGTCGCCACCAAGACGCGATCCTGTTTTTTCGGATGGGCGAATTCTACGAGATGTTCTACGACGACGCCGAGACCGCGTCTCGTATTCTCGGTCTGACGTTGACATCGCGGAACAACGGCGGGGCCGCGGACGTACCACTCGCCGGCATTCCGGCGAAAGCACACGCCGAATACGTCCGGCGGCTCGTGCAGCACGGGTTCCGCGTTGCGATTTGCGAGCAGATCGAAGATCCCAAGCTGGCAAAGGGAGTCGTTCGACGCGAAGTGATCGAGACCATCACGCCGGGTGTCGCGTTCGCGGACGATCTGCTCGATGGATCTCGAAACAACTTCATCTGCGCGATCTGCGGCGCGCGGGATTCAGAACGTGACGATGCAATCGGTTTGGCGGCCGCCGATGTCTCGACAGGAGAGATTCGTCTCATTTCGGCAAGGCTCGTCGAGCTCGACCCGCTGCTCGCGCGGCTGTCGCCGCGTGAGATTCTCCTTCCGGTGGCGTCCCGCGTAGCGCTGCCCGCGTCTCGTAGTGAGGCGCTCATTACCGAACGCGAATCGTGGGAGTTCGACGAACCGTTGGCGCGAGACGACTTGGTGCGCCAATTCGGCTTGTTGTCGCTCGAGGGGCTCGGCATCGGCCCAGACGATGGCCTGATCGTCGGTGCCGCCGGTGCGCTCCTTCGCTACCTTCGCGAGCTGCAGCCGAGCGGACTTCCGCAGTTGGCGCGTCCAACCGTCGAGCGACCGGGCGGAGTGATGGCGCTCGACGAAATGACGCGGCGGAACTTGGAGCTCGTCGAATCGCTGCGCGGCGGAAGCGTCGAGGGAACGTTGCTCTCAGTCCTCGATCGCACGACAACGCCCATGGGCGCGCGCCTCCTGCGCCAATGGATTCTCGCGCCGCTCACCGAGCGCCGCGCGGTCGATGCGCGCCTCGAAGCCGTCGCGATGCTGAACGTTGATTCCGTCTCGCGCGAGGCGCTGCGGAACGCGGTCGACGACGTACGCGACATCGAACGCCTCGCGGCAAAAGCGGCGTCGGGCCGGAGCACGCCGCGCGAGCTGCGTGCGCTCGGTGATTCTCTAACGGCGCTGCCGGCGGTGGCGAGGGCGCTGCATCGCATCGCGACGACTGGTCGCCTCGCCGAGATGTTGGCCTCGTGGGACGATGCCGCTGAGTTGGCGTCGGAGATTTGTTCAACGCTGGTCGAGCGGCCGCCCATCGCGGTGGGCGAGGACGCGACGATCGCGGCCGGCGTCGATACGGAGCTCGACTCGCTGCGCGGGCTTCGCGACGGCGGCAAAGACGCAATCGCGCGGATTCAATCCGACGAGCGGACGAGGACGGGGATCGCGTCGCTCAAGGTCGGATTCAACAAAGTGTTCGGCTACTACATCGAGGTTACGAACTCAAATCTTCGTCTCGTTCCCCCCGACTATCAGCGGCGGCAGACGATCACATCGGGCGAGCGCTTCGTGACGCCGGCGCTCAAAGAATACGAAGAGCGCGTATTGAGCGCGGCCGAGCGGATCGAGCAGCGGGAGCGCGAGTTGTTCGAGACGCTGCGAGCGACGGCGGGTGCACAGATCGCGCGGCTTCAGCAGATCGCGCGCACTGTCGCGGAACTCGATGTGTTGAGCACCCTCGCCGAGGTCGCGGCGCGCGAAGGGTACGTCCGCCCCACGATGACTGAGGACTTCGACCTCGACATCACTGCGGGTCGGCATCCCGTTGTCGAGCGCATGATGCCGCGCGACAAATTCATTCCGAACGACCTACGCCTGACGAATGACGCACGGATGATCATCCTCACCGGTCCGAACATGGCCGGGAAGTCGACCGTCTTGCGGCAGATTGGCCTGATCGTCCTGATGGCCCAGATCGGGAGCTTCGTGCCGGCGAGTGCGGCGCGGATCGGGATCGTCGACCGCATCTTCACGCGCGTGGGCGCGAGCGACAACCTGGTTCGCGGGCAGTCGACCTTCATGGTCGAGATGAGCGAGACGAGCGCGATCCTGCACACAGCGACGTCACGCAGTCTCGTCTTGTTGGACGAGATCGGTCGTGGAACAGCGACGTATGACGGTGTGTCGATTGCCTGGGCAGTGACCGAGCACGTTCACGAGCACATCGGGTGCAAGACCGTTTTCGCGACGCACTATCATGAGTTGACGCAGCTGGCCGATGAGCTGCCCGCTGTTCGCAATTACAACGTGGCCGTTCGCGAGGTTGGCGAACAGATCCTCTTCATTCACCGGCTGCAGCCCGGAGGCGCGGATCGGTCGTATGGAATCGAGGTCGGCCGGCTGGCAGGACTGCCGCGTTCGGTGATCGATCGTGCGCGGGAAATGCTGACCCTCCTCGAAGAAGAGCAACTCGTACGCGGCGATGCGTCCAGATCACGCGATGCGACCACCGCGATGGGAGGGCGCCGAGAGATCGCGTCGCGCGATCAGCTTGGCTTGTTCGGCCAACCGAACCCAGTCGTCGAGCAGCTAGCGACGTTGGACGTCAACACCATGACTCCGCTCGAGGCCCTGAGCCGACTCGCCGCGCTTGCCGACGAGGCGAAACGCTCTCGCTGACGACTGCAAAGTGGGGCGCCTCCGTGCGGCGCCAGCCGCCGCGCCTTACATTTCCGCTCCCGACGATTCGCCCCCGACGACTCGGGTCCGACGATGCGATGGCGGAGGCGGCCTCGAACCGGACTATTTGAGTTCTCTCACAATGCGCGAAATGGTTCGTAACGCGAGTCCCTACGACGACGTGCTCGAGCTCATCGGGTGGACGCCGCTCATCCGCCTCAACAAGGTGACCCGCGGCATTCGCACTCCAGTCTACGCCAAAGCCGAGTTCTTCAACCCGGGCGGATCGATCAAGGATCGGATCGGCGGGCCGATCATCGAGCAGGCGGAGCGAGAGGGTCGGCTCAAGCCCGGCGGGACAATCGTCGAGGGGACGAGCGGCAATACCGGCATCGGGTTGGCGCTCGCCGCGGCGCGCAAAGGCTACAAGTGCATCTTCACGATGCCGGACAAGATGTCGCAGGAGAAAGTGCGCTTGCTCAAAGCGTTCGGTGCGGAGGTCATCGTCACACCAACGGCTGTACCGCCCGATCATCCCGACAACTACGTGATGATGGCGAAACGGATCGCGCACGAGACGCCGAACGCGATTCTCGCCAACCAGTTCTACAACGACGCGAACCCGCAGGCGCATTACGACACCACCGGCCCAGAGATCTGGGAACAAACGAGCGGACGCGTAACGCATTTCGTCTACGCGGCCGGCACGGGAGGCACGATCACTGGGGTCGGGCGCTTCCTGAAAGAGAGAAACCCAAGAATCCAAGTGATCGCGGGCGATCCTGTCGGATCCATCCTGGCCGAGATGTGGCGAACGAACGGCGAGGGTAAGCCGGAAGGTGTGCCATACAAGGTCGAAGGAATCGGCCAGGACAAGATTCCCGGCGCGCTCGACATGAGCCTCATCGACGACTTCATGACGGTCAGCGACAAGGAATCGTTCGCGATGGCGCGACGGCTTACGCGCGAGGAGGGCTTGTTCGTCGGTGGATCGAGCGGATTAATCGTCCACACGGCTCTGCACGTCGCTCGGCGCCTCGATGATCCCAACGCGCTCGTTGTCGCGCCGCTCCCGGATACCGGCGAACGCTATTTGTCCAAACTGTACAGCGACGAGTGGATGCGGGAGAACCAACTGCTCGACGCCGATCGTACAACGCTAGCGTACGTGCTCGAGTCGAAGGGTCGCGGCGACAGCGAGACACCCGTGGTGGTCAGCGTAGCGCCCGGGGCGACGGTGCGGCAGGCGTTGCGCCTCATGTCGTTGCATGACGTGTCTCAGCTGCCGGTCATGGACGGGCCGAATTGCGTTGGTTCGGTGAGCGATTGGTCGCTCTCGGCGAAAAGCCTCGACAACACCAAGCTGCTCGACGCTACCGTGAGTCAGGTCATGGATGGTCCGTTCCCGATCGTGGATATTGACCAGCCGGTGGATGGCGTCGCGAAGTTGCTCTCGAAGTCCAACCCAGCGGTGCTCGTGCGATCGAATGGTCACGTGCAGGCGATCGTGACGCGATCCGACATGCTGAACTATTTGATGGCTCGATAACTCGGGGTTGCGGGGCGGAGGAGGAGCAGGACATGGGGTTGAGAATTGCGCTGCTGATGGGCGGGACGTCGTCCGAGCGAGACGTGTCACTCGCGTCGGGGATTCGCATCGCCGAGGCGTTGCGAAGTTGCGGGCATAACGTGCGCGCCATCGATCCGGCGCGCGGGACGCTCAGCGACGAGGAGCAGCGCGCTCTTGCTAGCGGGCGCGTGGTGCAGGCGGCACCTCCTTCGCAGGAAGCGCTCGCACGAATGGCTCGCGAAGCTCTGCCCAGGTTCGCGAGCAATCTGCCGCGCCAAGGAGACGTCGACGTGGTGTTCCTCGGTTTACACGGGGGCTCCGGCGAGGACGGAACGATTCAGGCGCTCCTCGACATGGCGGGCGTTCCATACACCGGCAGCGGCCACTTGGCGAGCGCCCTGGCGATGGACAAGGATCTGTCGAAGCAGCTCTTTCGCCGGGCGAACGTGACGACGGCCGACTGGCTGATGGCCCCGGTCAGTGCGGAGGAAGTGAATGCCACACTTGGCTTTCCGGTCATCGTCAAGCCGTCGAAGCAAGGGTCGACCGTCGGACTGTCGATCGTGCGCAACGCGGCGGAACTCGAGCCGGCGATCGACGAGGCATTCAACTTCGACGACGAAGTGATGGTCGAAGCGTTCATCGCTGGACGAGAGTTGACCGTAGGCATTCTAGGCGACATCGCGCTTCCGGTTGGCGAAATCATCCCAAAGCACGAGATTTACGACTACGAGTGCAAATACACCGCAGGCATGGCCGACGAACGGTTTCCGGCCGAGCTCACGCAGAACGAAGCGGCGCGCGTGCAGGATGAAGCACTCCGAGCGTTTCGCTCGCTCAAGTTGAGAGGATGCGCGCGGATTGATTTTCGTATGACGAAGGACGGCACGTTCTACTGTCTCGAGGCAAACACACTCCCGGGCATGACGCAAACCAGTCTCATTCCGCAGGCGGCCGCCGCGGCGGGAATTTCGTTTCCCGCGTTGTGTGATCGCATCGTCCAGCTCGCGCTCCATGAGCGTGATGGACGCGCGGGGGAGCGCGTCTGATGCCGCCGATGGCGATTCCGACCGCGGCACTCGCCGGCATCCCGGCCGGATTGCAGGCGCAAGGTGTGTGGGCCGGACGACGCCAGATCTTCGTTCGATTCGCCGCCGAGGGTGAGACGGCGACGATGTATACCGCCGACGCGCTAGCCAGCGAGGTTCGGCGCGGCACGACCCGCTCGGCGTTTCATTCCATCTCGATCTCGGGACGCGACCCGCTGTCCAACGTCGAATACATCTGCGCGGCGTTCGACAAATTGTCGACGACGATTCCAGTGATGCTCGATTGCGACGGACAGCGGCCAGCGGAGATCGACCAGCTCAAGGGATTCGTCACGCTGACGCAGGTTACGCTCGACGGCCCGACACTCGAGGCGCAAAGTGACCGCGCGTTCGAGTCGTTGGGGGTGGCGGCCAAAGCCGGAATGCAGCAAGCACTCGTCATGATCGTCGACGAACGGACGACGGACGCGCACGTGTTGCGCGCGGTTGAACGCGCGCACGCGACGAGCGAATCGACGATCATCGTCGTGCATCCTGGTCCGACGACGCCGGTCGATCGCGATCGCCGCTGGATGACATTGTTCGAGCGCGCGGCGGCGCTGCATGGGGACGTCCGGTTGGCTTTACGCTTGCCGCCACCAACGGGGATGCGCTGAGTTCGTCACAGTGACCGGAACTGTGCTTTCCAAGTCGTGTTATTAGTGTAGGCGCACTCAACTCCAAGAGGTTTTGCAGCAGGTATGGCGTCGTACCCGATCGGCAACGAGCAAGAATCCCAGCCACAGCCCCAGAGGCTGACCGCCGGCGTGCAGGCCCTCATCGTGAGCAATCTCGCGGTGGCGTTTCTGCAGGCTGTCGGTGTGCTGCCGTATGCCGACCTCGCGGCCTGGTTCGGGTTCGATCTGGGATCGCTCCCGAGCCGCTGGTGGACGCCGATCACCTACATGTTCGTTCATGTTGGCGTCTGGCATGTGCTCGCGAACATGTACGGGCTCTATCTCTTCGGGCCACGACTGGAGCGGACGTTGGGATCGAAGAAGTTCGCTTGGTTTTACGTGTTCTGCGGGCTTGGCGGCGTCGTGTTCCAGATGTTGTTCATTCGCACCGGCGGCCTGGTCGGCGCATCGGCGGCGGTGTTCGGCGTGATGACGGCGTACGCAATGCAGTGGCCGGACGATGAGATTTATCTCATGTTCGTTCTGCCGATGCGAGTCCGCACCTTGGTCGTTGCATTGTTCGTGTTCAATCTGGTGATGGGCGTCGTCGCCACGGGCGACGGTGGCGGGACCAACATCGCGTATTTCGCGCACGTCGGCGGCGTGATCGCCGCGTATGCGTACATGCGCATGGCCGCGTCGACGGGAATCGACCAGGTGCGACAGCGCGTGGCGAGCCTTCCCGACGCCGATGAGCCGCCGCGGGCGATTCCGCGCAATCTTCCGCGTCGCGAGCGCGGTGACGAGGTCGACGACATCGTCGCGAAGAGCAAAGCGATCGCCGCGAAACGCGCTGTGACGCTCGCGCCGTCGTCCCGCCGCCGTGAGGCGAAGGCAGACGAGCTCAATCGCGTGCTCGACAAGATCTCCGAGACAGGGATCGAGAGCTTGACCGGCGACGAACGGAAGGTGCTCGAAGAGATGTCGCGACGACTGCGCGGACACTGAATTGGTTGCTGGTTGCTAGCTGCTGGTTGCTGGCAACTGCAAACGGCGGCGGTGTGCACGACGAATCGGAGTCGCAGCACCAGCAACCAGTCACCAGCAACCAGTCACCAGCAACTAGCAACCAAAAAAGAGCCCCCCGGGCTATGCCGGGGGGCGATGCCGCCACGCCGTTCTCGCGGCGGCGATGTCCGGCGCATAGCGCCGGCCCATTTCAATATGTAAGACGGTACGCGGGCCCGCCAGGCAACATTCTGTTGCGATTGCATTCGGCCATGGATGCTCTGCATTCTTTGGCCATGCCAAAGCCCGAACTTCTCGAGACCTTTCCGAATCCGTATCCGAGTCGCGACTACGAGATCGCGATGGAATGCCCGGAATTCACCGCTCTCTGTCCACTGGGCGGCATCGAGAGCGATGCCGATGAATTGCGCGCACTGCGCGGAGGGGCGCCCGATTTCGGTACCATCTACATCACGTATGTTCCGGCTGATGTCTGTGTCGAGCTCAAGAGTCTGAAACTCTATCTCTGGAGCTTTCGCGACGACGGGATTTTCTACGAGCGGGCCGTCAACCGCATTCTCGACGATCTCTCGAGCGCGTCAAAGCCCAGATGGATGGAGGTGGTGGGCGACTTCAACATTCGTGGCGGGATCAAGTCCGTTATTCGGGCACGTGTCGGGGCGCGCAGCGCGGGGTGAATGCGAGTGGGCCTAACATGGCCGACAAAAAAACGGGGGTGCCTTTCGGCACCCCCGTTCTTTCAGTTTCGGTCGAACCGCCGACTAGAACGAATACTTAAGCTGCAGCTGTAGAGCGTAATTGGATTGCGCGTTCTGAACGTTGAACTGATTGGTCGAAACGTAGTTGAAGACGCCCTGGGCCTGGTCGGCCATCTTGCTCGTGTGACCTGGCGCCGCGACAAACGAACGACGCTGGAGGATCTGTTGGCTATTCGTGCTGCCAAAATCGCGCGCGCCCCAATCCTTGTTCAGCAGGTTCAAGAAGTTGAAGATGTCGAGCTGGAGGATGAAGTTCTGCCCGTGCAGCGTGGGCAGCGACTGCCGCGCCGAGAGGTTGACGACCTTGTCCCACGGTGCGCGACAGGAGTTGCGCTTCATGATCGTGCCGCGCTGCGAGTTGAGGCAGGCGTGACCGTTGATGAAGTTCTCGAGGGAGTCTTGCTGTTGCGCCGGCGTGATCGTGCCGTTGGCGGTGAACCGAATCTCGGTCGTATCATGTGCGTTTTTCGGCACGTAGATGAGATCGTTCGCCGTGGAGTTGTCTCCGTTCATGTCACCGTTGTAGACGTACTCGAACGGGACACCGGACTCGCCGATCCAGGTGAGCGAGACGCCGGTTTTAGTTCGGAACGTGTACGTTGCGCCAGCGGCGAGCCGATGCGGCGTGTCCCACTTGGACGGATAGAGATCCTGCGCGTCTTGCCGCCCGGCATACGAGCGGCCGAACGACCAGTTGGAGAACGCGACCGACGACGTGAGATCCCAGACGTTGTACGAGCGGCCGTAGGTATACGAGGCCTGTCCCTCGAAGTTGTTCGAGAAGCGCTTCACCAGCTGACCCGTAAAGTTGTAGGCGTAGTCGTGCGTCTTGGTGTTCGAGATGTTGATGACGTCGCCGAGCGTGGCCGTGGTTCCCGGGATCGGCTTGCGGACCGGGGCGGGGTTGCTCGTCAACGTCGCGATGTCGCCGTAGAGCGCGCGGCCGTTCCGATCGGTGCCGATCGGGTTATCCTGTAGCCCGATGTTCTGATAATAGAAGTTGTAAATCGACCTCGTGTACATCCCCTCGACGGTCGCGATGATGTTCCACGGCAAACGGCGATCGTACCCGATCGAGCTGCGCCAGACCTCTGGAAACTTGAGGTTCGGATCGACCGTGTTCACGGTGACCGCCGGCGCGGCCGTGCTGTTCTTGCAGTTGCCCGGGGCCGCGCCGCCGGCATTCGGCATTGACGGCGTCGCGACGCCGTTGCATACGAGGTTGCCATAGCCGTTGACGCCGGAGTTGCCGAACAGATTGCTCAA
This sequence comes from Gemmatimonadaceae bacterium, assembly GCA_036002925.1. Lineage (GTDB taxonomy): Bacteria > Gemmatimonadota > Gemmatimonadetes > Gemmatimonadales > Gemmatimonadaceae > JAQBQB01. Next base: position 28,462 of record DASYSU010000476.1, read on the forward strand.
CCAGACGTACGCGGGTGCGCCAGTGAAGGCACCTGTGCCGCCACGGAGTTGGTTGACCTGATCGCCCGTCACATCCCAATTGAAGCCGATCCGTGGCGCCCACTGCTTGACGTTCCGCGGTACGTTGGTCGTGGTGATGTTGAGCGTTTTCTGAATGTTGGTGTTGAGACTCGGATTGTCGGTCAAACCGGGGACATCCAGCCGTACGCCGGCGAGAATGCTCAGGTTGTCCTTCGCTTGCCATTCGTCCTCAACGTAGAAGCCGAGCGTGCGCGCGTGGAAGCGCGCGGCGCCATCGGTGTTGTCGAGCTTGATGCCCAATGTCGCCGTGCTGGGCGTGTTGTTGATGAGCGAGTCGAGCGTGCCGAAGGTGAAATTCCCGAGCGAGTTCTGAGCGAAGAGGTTTCGAACCTTATACCACGTGTTCTTTGTGCCGAGCGTGATGCGGTGAGATCCGAGGGCCTTCGAGGCGTTATCGGAGAGCTCGAACACATCTTGATCGAGCTCGTTGCCTTGCGACGAGTTCTCGGTTCCCGCCGAGACACGTCCGGTGCCGCCGGCCAAGCTGGTGACGCGTGAGACGACGACGAACGGCGCCTGAATGGGTACGATGCGTTTGTCGCGAATGATGGTATATCCGGTGAGCAGCTCGTTGGACACCCCGTTTCCGAAATCGGAGAACAGCTGGGCCAAGCCACTGTTGGTCTTCGATTGGAACTTGTACCCGTTGTTCGACAGGTTGAGCTGCGTGTTGCCTCGGCTCAATACGTCCTGCTGCGCATTCACGTAGTTGTATCGGGTGACCAAGCGGCTGTTGCGTGGCAGGTTGATGAGATCGAACCGTGCGAACATGTTAGCGAGCGGATTCTCATTCTTAATGAGGCCGCCATTGCCGGGGTCGGGGTACCCGTACTTCGTCTTGAGAATGTTGGTGAAGCTGTCGACCGCGGCCGGCGTGGCTGGCGGCTTGGGTGTCTGCGCATCCGGCTGACCGAGGTACGGCCCTGACGCCGGCTGGTTTTGCTGCTGGAACTCTGGCGCGATTGAAAACAGCAGCTTGTCGCGGACAATGGGTCCGCCGACCCAGAAGCCTTCCTGCGTCTGTGTGAACGGCGCGGCTCGCAAGTACGGCACGTTGCGCTCGAGCTTTTCGTTCCGTGTCGCGTAGGTGCCCGAGCCGTGGAATTCGTTCGAGCCGCTCTTCGTTACGGCATTCACGAGAAAGCCCGTGAAACTTCCCTGTCGCACGTCGTAGGGTGAGAGCAGCACCTGATATTCCTTGACTGCCTCGAGCGAAATCTGCTTGGCCTGCGCCTGGCCGCCCGGCTGCAACGTCGAGCTGAGGCCGAAAAGATCGTTCGCGACGGAACCGTCGATCTGGATGGCGTTGAACCGATTATTCTGACCGCCGCCGGAGTTGCCCGGACCTTTGGTCGAGATCTGCGGGACAAGTGCGAGGAAGTCGGTGAAATTGCGGTTCAGTGTCGGCGCGCGGGCGATTGTGGAATCGGTGATCGTGGTGGCGACGCCCTTATGCGACGAGGAGATCACCGCGCCGGTCGTCGTGCCGGTGACTTCGACTCCCGTCAGACGAACGGCTTGCTGACGGAGCGAGAAATCGACGCGGAGGTTTTCGCCGAGCGAGACGAACAAATTGTTTGAATCGCGCGGCGCGAACCCGATGCGGCGAATCGAGACGGTGTACGGACCACCGCTCTCGAGCGACGGGATGTAGTAGCGACCGTCTGCATGAGTCAGCGTTCCGGCGCGTGACCCGGTCGTGCGATTGACGGCTTGGACCTGCACGCCCTGCATGCCGTTGCCTTGTTCATCGCTAACGAGTCCGCTGATGGCGCCGGTCGTGACGCCCTGGGCGGCGAGGCTCGTCGCACCGACGAAAAGGGTCGCGAGACCCGCGACGGCACCGAGTGTCCAACGTGAAATCTTCATACGGTGGGTGTTCCCTCGTGGAGTGAATGCCTTCGCTCGGCATCTCTCAGTCTCCCACGCGGCTTCGGAGGTGGAGTGCGTGGGCAGTCCAAACTATCTCTGGCGGGATAACGCGTTGGTCGCACGGCTTAGTAACGGATCAGTCACCGCGATGACCGGCGATGTCACGCGCGAAAACGAAGGGTCGGATGAGCGAGGACAATGTATGGCGCGAGTCCGGAGTTGGCGAGATTGTCACAGGGACGAAGCGCTCACTCATGGAACACCGAGAGCATGCCTCTGCGTCACGTCGCGAATCGGCGAGGCGCACTCAGGCGACACGGCGGTCGGTGTGGCTCTAGAGGAAATCGGTGATTTGGCGAGGACGTTCCGACCAGTTCTGCGAGTCTGGCCGATTGACTTGATGTAACTAACTCGAATAAATTGAAAGGCTTGCGGCTAGGTAGCTCAGTTGGTAGAGCAGCGGACTGAAAATCCGCGTGTCGGCAGTTCGATTCTGCCCCTAGCCATCGACACGCGTAGCACAGCTTTGCGTCGAAGCGCGTCTCGCGTCCGAGTGGCTTCTGCGGACAACCGGTCCGCTGCTCCACCTGATCGCGGGCGCTGTACTGCGCGGTCCTGGAATGCGTTACAAGCGTTAGGCGGTCGGCCCACCTCGCTTGCCGGACCGCGACATTACCCGCGAGTCGCGCGTAGCCGATCGTAAAATGTCGATTGGCTTATCAGAGCGATCAGGTAGGCACCACCACAGTGGGCCCCGCTCGCGATGATGGACGGCGTTAGGCTCGACGCGGCCGCTCGCGACTCGTAAGCGGCTACTCAGCGAGGGCGATGCTCAATGAGCTGTTCGCCGAGGCGCACGGCGAAGGCTGATGGGCTGAGAAAGCTCGCGAAACATTATTGATCAATCGCGAGACGTGCGTTTGGGACTTGGCGCGGTGCGACGACGAGGCGATCAGTGTTGAGCCGAGGCAGATTCCATAATCGAGGATGCGGGCGTGTGACTCGATGATCCGGCGACACGCAGAGGAGAACGGACGCACTGATGAACCGATCGTGCAGCACGCCGCAGGTGTTGGTCATCGCAGTCTTCGTCTCGGGCGTTGCCACCATAGCGATCTGGATCCGTCGGTCCAAGATCGGCGCGTGGCTACGGCTGAATTACGCCGTGAATGGTCGCCATCGCTTTAGACGATGAGACAACCATGCGAGACAACCGTGCGAGACCATGCGGCGACATCGAGCCTCGTCGGCCGTCGCTTGCGCATGATGATTCGAGTGTAGGAGGTTGAAGTGAAGACGATTGGTAGCTTCAACACCGTCGTCACTCACTTCCGCTCGATGTCCGCGACCCAGACATCGCTTTCGCGAGTGCCCAAGGTGAAGAAGATCCGCCCCGCGCGAACGCGAAAGCCGTACCGATGCCACGGCCGTGTCGGATCATCGAAGCGTACCACCACACGGGCCGGCCCACCCTCCACCGGAACGCCAACAACCGCGACGACTCGACCCGAGTCCTCCGACACGTAAAACACCGTCCGTCCGTCGGCCGACCACTGCGGAAACGCCCAGCCCGCGGTCGAGAAGGACGAGGCTAACCGCCGCGCCGGCCCGCCGCCGACCGGCGCGATCACGATCCCGCCCTCGCCACAGCCGCACGCGATGAACCGACCATCCGGCGACCAATCCGACAAACCGGACGCGATCGTGTCTCCACCGATGACAATCGGAACCGTTGCCGGCTTGGACCATCGGCCGTCGACGCTTCGCCTCACAACGTGAGTCGCCGCCCTCGTGCCCCAGTTCGCGAGCAGCAACAGTTGGCGGCCATCCGGCGACCACTCGGGCGATCGCTCATCTTCGGTGCCGTCCGTCACCGGTACAGGCGTGCCACCTTCGATTGGCGACACAAAGATCTGACGCCGTTCACCATGGAATCGGTGAAATGCGATTTCCTTCGCATCGGGTGACCAAGCGACCCAGTACGATGCCGCACTGTCCGACGTGATCTGCTGCGCTTCCGCGCCCTTTACACCGAGGCGGACGATGTAGACCTGGCTCGTGCCGCCGCGATTCCCGGAGTAGCCAAGCCATCGGCCGTCATTCGACACGCCAGCGTTCTCGATCAGCTGATTCCCCTCGGTCTCCGGCACGGCTGTGGAGACCGAGACGCCGCCAGTCGCGGGAATGGGCACCGACCAGACGTTTGATGTTTCAGTGAGCGGGGCATACGCGATCCGTCTCCCGTCCTTCGAGACGGCGATCGCGTAAGGACTGAGCCCCGTCGTGATGCGAACGGGCGTCGCGCGCGGTAATCCATCGTGCGTTAGAGAGATCTCATAGGCGTCGCGCCCGCCATCCTGGTCGGACACGTACAGAAGGGACCGAGCGGACGCCCACGCCGGACTCGCGTGTGCCGATCGCTCGTCGGTGACGCGATGCGGCGTTCCTCCGCTCACCGGCGCCAGCCAGATGGAGCTATTCGCCAGATTTCCGAGGTCGATCACGTTGACGTACTGCCGATTGCCCTGGACGAACGCGATCCACCGCCCATCAGGTGACCACGCGGGCGAGTGCGCCTCGTACGTCTGAGCAACGAGCCTCGGCGCTCCGCCCTCGAGCGGCTGGGCGTACAATGAGTCGTGCGAGATGAAGGCGAAGGTCCGGCCATCCGGCGCGACCGTCACACCCCTCGCGAGGTTGGTTCCGGCAACGAGAAGCCGCGGCGCACCACCCAACGCCGACACGACCTCGATGCCGCGCGGCGACACGAATACGAGCCGCTGGCCGTCGGAAAGCCAGACCGGCCAACGACCCCTGGCGTCCGGGGCGCGGAGCACCTGAACAGGCGCGCCGCCCTCAACCTGTCGCACGGTGAGCGCACCGTTCGCGCCGGAATAGGCTACGAGCTTTCCATCCGGCGAGAGTGCCGGGTCGAGCTCGAGCCCGGGATCCACACTTACAGGGGTTCGTCGGCCGAGGCGGATGGGCGATGGAGCACGCCGCATCACCAGCACATCACCCGCGACGACAACCGCCACAAGCGCGAGCGCGCCAACGATCAACGGCCAGCGTCGGCGCGCGGAGGGTGGCAGCAATGCGTGCGGCGTATCGGCGCCGGTGGCGTCCCGCGCCAGCACTTCGGCGAATTGAGACACGGACGGGAAGCGGTCCGCCGGCGCCTTGCTCAGCGCGCGCTGGATTGCCGACACGATGCTCCCCGACACCGCCGGCCGCAGTTGCGTGATGACAGGCGGTGCGGCGAGCAGATGCTGATGGATCACACTCTCCGTCGTCGGTCCGGTGAATGGCGGCTGACCGGCGAGCATCTCGTAGAGCAAACACGCGAGCGCATACACGTCGGAGCGCGCGTCAAGGTTCTTCTCGCCCGAGACCTGTTCAGGGCTCATGTACGCCGGCGTGCCGATGGCCACGCCCGTTCCGGTCAACCGCTCGCCACCCGCCGCGTCAATTGCATGGGCGATTCCGAAGTCGGCCACCACGGCGTGGCCGCTCTCGAGAAGAATGTTCTCGGGTTTGATGTCCCGGTGAATGACTCCACGCCCGTGCGCATAGCTCAGCGCATCTGCCACCTCGCCGGCGATCCGGAGCGCGTCCTGCACGGGCAGCTGTTTTTCGCGGCGAAGTCGGTCACGCAGTGACTCGCCTTCGACGAACGGCATGACGTAGTACAGCGTGCCGTTGCCGGCGCCCGAGTCGTACAGCGGCACGATGTGCGGGTGGCGGAGGCTGGCCGTCGTCGTGATCTCTCGCAGAAACCGTTCGGCGCCTAACGCCGCGGCGAGCTCGGGGCGAAGGACCTTGATCGCGACTCGTCGGCCGTGACGCGCGTCGTCGGCGAGATACACGGTCGCCATGCCGCCGGCGCCGAGCTCTCGTTCGACGCGGTACCGTCCGCCGAGGGCGGCGGTGAGGTCTGATTCGGAATCACCCATTGAAGGTCATCAATGGTCGGCGATCAATGCCAATGCGTCTCGGATTCAGTGCGCATCATGTCCGTCGCTCCAGGGCCAGTATTCGTCGACAGACGGCGTAAATGAAGCCGCGGCCCAAGACAGCGCAACTCATCGGGGCGGTCGCCCGCCTGCCGTCTGACTCTAGCGAAGCGGTCCCCCGAGTCGTTTGATCGCCAATCGAATTCGCTCATCGAGCGTTGGCGCTTGGGCGCGGCTGAAGGACGCCGTCAAATGGTCGCCGTCGCGGTACAGTATCACGCCGCTACGCGTAACCGGACACGGCGAGCTAGAACAGAACCCGTCCGTCATGTCGACGAACGCGACGCGTCGGAGCCCGCGCGCTGCCTCGTTCTGTGCCGCGATCGCCCGCGCTGACAACGCCTCCTCGCGGCGGTATTCGCATTCTCTAACTCGGAACGGCGCGCCGGCGGCGCGTCGAGAGAGACACGCGGGGACGTCGAAGCCAACGTCTGGCACGTCGCGCATCACGATCGTGATGATGCCCGCCGCCGAAAGCAGGCTGTACGTACGGCGCAATCCGTCCCGCCATGCGGTCGGCGTGACTTGCGATTCGGATCGCTCGCCGTTCGCCGGCATGTAGTGATCGTAGCTCGACAAGATCACCGCCTGCGGTCGTAATGCGACGATTCGACGCAGCATCGCGCGACGCCACTCGGTGCACTCGGTGTAGCGTCGCTTGAGGCGACCGTTCACCAGCTCCGGAACGTCCGCCACCGGGCACGCGGGTTTGACCATCACGACAACTTTCCACCCACGCCGCTTCCCAATGCGATCGACCGCCGGCAGCCAATGTTCGGCGTGCGAGTCGCCCATCAGGAAGACGACCGTGCGCGAAGCGCGGTCGCCGAACTCGCAGGGAGCGGCGGCGTTCTCGAGAATCGAGCCCCAGCAATCGTGTTCCATGCCGTCGTTGCGCGCGGCCGCAATCGTGCGCTGGACCGGCGTCGAGGCACGCCGCGTCGCGATGCCCATCGACAGGAACGCGACGAACAGCATCGCGGCGCTGGCGCCCAAACCGAGCGCCATCGCGATGTGCGGTCGGTCGCGGTATCGCTTCGTCTCCCGGAACGGCGTCTCGACGAACCTGTACGTCAGCACTGCGAGGCCGAGCGCGAGCAGCGACCAGCCGAGCCGTCCGAACGTGCCAATGTTCCAATCGAGCACGGCGCCAAGTCCGACGAGTGGCCAATGCCAGAGGTACCACGAGTAGGAGAGCCGGCCGAACCAGCGCAGCAGGCCGTTCGAGAGAACTCGTGTGACGAGGCTGTGCGGTGCCCACGGTCCGGCCACGAGCAGCGCGGCGGTGCCGACGGCGGGAAGAGCC
>DASYSU010000477.1:0-1611 GCA_036002925.1 Gemmatimonadaceae bacterium
AGAGTCGTGCCGACGAGGCGATGGAGGCCAACGGCGTCGCGCCTGGCATCATCGCCGACGCCGCGCAGAGTGCGCGCGTCCGCTTCATTCACCTATCGACGGATTATGTATTCGACGGCCGCGCGCATACACCGTACAAGACCGACGCTGTCGTCGGTCCGCTGAGCGTCTATGGCGCAACCAAGTTGGAGGGAGAGCGTCGCGTTCTTGCGGCATCGCCGGACAGCGTCGTCGTCCGGACGGCTTGGGTTCATTCGGGCGGTGGCGCCAACTTCGTTCGAACAGCCGTGAAATTCCTCGCCGCGGGAAAACCAATGCGCGTCGTAGACGATCAAGTGGGAACACCAACACGAGCGCTGCATCTCGCCGATGCGCTATGGCGCATTGCCGAGCGACCAGAGTTGCGCGGGCTGTTGCACTTCACCGACGCCGGTGTGGCGTCGTGGTTCGACGTCGCCGTCACTGTGCTCGAAACGCTCGACGATGCCGGCAAACTCGGCGCTGGGGCGACCGTCTCACCAATTCGCAGCGATCAGTTTCCGACCGCCGCGCGTCGCCCGCTGTATTCCGTGCTCGACAAGCACGACTCCTGGAACGCAATCGGATACCTGCCGCCCCACTGGCGAAAGGGAATCATCGATTCCACACACGAGCTCATGAATGCGTAGTCTTTTGATCACCGGCGGCGCCGGTTTCATTGGTGGCAACTTCGTTCACTACTGGCTGCGCGAACATCCCGAAGACCGCGTCGTTGTCCTCGACGCGCTGACCTCCGCCGGCAATCTCGCGACGCTTGCAGGTTTGGAAGCGAATGGACTCATGCACTTCGTTCGCGGCGACGTCGCCGACGCCGAGCTTGTCGCAGCGGTTCTCGCCAAGCACGAGGTAAATACGATCGTCCACTTCGCCGCGGAATCGCACGTCGACCGATCGATCGTTGAGCCGGGAGCCTTCGTGCGGACGAACGTCGTCGGCACGCAGGTCATGCTCGACGCAGCGCGTCGTGCGTGGTTACAAGACGGCGCCTGGCGGCCGGCGGTGCGATTCCATCACGTCTCGACCGATGAGGTGTATGGCTCGCTCGCACCCGGCGACCCTGCATTCACGGAGAAGACGCCCTACGCGCCGAATTCGCCCTATGCCGCGAGCAAGGCGGCCTCCGACCATCTCGTACGTGCGTACCACCACACGTACGGTTTGCCGACGTCGATCAGCAACTGCTCGAACAATTACGGGCCGTACCAGTTTCCGGAAAAGCTGATTCCGCTCATGATCGTCAACGCGCTGAGCGGGAAGCCGCTGCCCGTGTACGGCGACGGACGGCAGGTCCGGGACTGGTTGTTCGTGGAGGACCACTGCAACGCGATCGATCGGATCATCCAGGCTGACGTCTCCGGATGCACGTTCAACGTCGGGGGTCGTGCTGAGCACGAGAACGTGCACATCATCAAGCAGCTCTGCGATCTCATTGACGGGCGGTTTCAGGCCGATCAGTCGCTCGCCGAGCGATTCGCCGGCTGTCCAGCCGGGCGAGACGGTCACAGTTGCACGGAGCTGGTGACGCACGTTCGCGATCGACCCGGGCATGATCGCAGGTACGCGATCGATCCT
>DASYSU010000478.1:0-3041 GCA_036002925.1 Gemmatimonadaceae bacterium
TGGCTGTGGTGGAACATGTTGATGAGCGGAATGCTCACGGTGTTCTTCTTTGCCCGTCTCTGGCGACGCGCGAACGTGATGACCGACGTGGAGTTCGCCGAAGTGCGCTACAGTGGCAAGCCCGCGGCGACGCTGCGCGTCTTTCGCGCGCTGTACCTCGCGATCCCGATCAACCTGATCATCCTCGGCTGGGTCACGCGTGCGATGATCAAGATTCTCACGATCTCGCTCGGGCTCCACCCGGTGCAAATCGGTGGACTGACCGTGTCGGGCGAGGTCATCGCGGTGGGGATCTGCTTCGTCATCACGATGGCCTATTCGGTGGCGGCCGGCATGTGGGCGGTGTTGTGGACCGATCTCGTTCAGTTCGTCATCAAGATGACCGCCGTCATCGTGCTGGCCGTGTACGCCGTGAGCGCGGTCGGCGGCATGGCCACGATGAAGACGAAGCTCGTCGAGCACTTCGGCAGCGAGAAGGCCGCGATTTCCGTGCTCCCCATTTCGTTCGGCGGGAACGGAATCACCGCGTATGCGTGGATGCCGATCCTCTCGCTCGCAGTGTTCCTCGGCGTGCAGTGGTGGGCAGCGTGGTATCCGGGGGCCGAGCCTGGCGGCGGCGGCTACGTCGCCCAACGAATCTTTTCGGCGCGGACCGAGCGCGATGGCGTGTTGGCGACCTTGGCGTTCAACGTCGCGCACTACGCGCTTCGTCCCTGGCCTTGGATCATCACGGGGCTCGCGACCGTGATCCTCTACCCGAACGGCATCGGGCCGAATCACGATCACGAGGCGGCGTACGTCCAATCGTTCGTCGATCTTCTTCCGACCCCCTGGCGCGGGTTCATGATGGCGGGGTTCGCGGCGGCATACATGTCCACGGTGGCGACGCAGCTCAACTGGGGTGCGTCCTATCTCGTGAACGACGTGTATCGCCGATTCCTGAGGAAGGACGCGACCGAACGCCATTACGTCGGTATGTCGCGGCTCGCGACGGTCGTACTGTTCCTGCTATCGACACTCGTCACATGGCAGCTGTCGTCGGTCGAGGGCGCGTGGAAATTCCTGCTGGCAATCGGCGCCGGCACGGGCCTCGTCTTGATCCTGCGCTGGTACTGGTGGCGCATCAACGCCTGGTCGGAGATCAGCGCGATGCTCGCCTCGTTCGCCGTTTCGGCGATCTGCTTCATTACCGTTCCCGGACGCTGGTACCCGGTTGGCGATCCTCGAAACGACTCGACGATCATGCTCATTACGGTCGCCGTGAGCACCATCATCTGGCTCTCGGTGACATATCTGACGCCGGCCGAGGACGAGGCTGTGCTCGCGTCATTCTACCGACGCGTTCGTCCAGGCGGGCCGGGCTGGGCTGGCGTGTCGGAGAAGCTCGGGTTCGGCCGCGAACAGATTCCCGGCGGCGCCCTTGCGTGGACGAACTGGGTCGCCGGTATCGTCGCGGTGTATTCGACGCTGTTCGGCATCGGGAAGCTCGTGTTCGGCGAATGGGGAGCCGGTCTCACCCTGCTCATCATCGCCACGATCGCTTTTGCTTGGATCGCTCGGTCCTTCCGGTCCGAACCGCCGGCGCCGAGCGCGGCCATGGTCGCCGAGGATAGGATCGCAGCGGATTAGGGGCCGGGCACTCCTTTACCGTTGTCGCCGGGTTGGCTCGGCGCTATACTACGTATGTACCATCGCCATCAGCATTTGGCTGCTCTTATTGGAGGCTCCGCAATGAGTACGATGAATCAACCCGAGGTGTTGGTGACCGTTACACCGGCCGCCTCCACTGAGGTGAAGAAATTCATGGAGCAGGAGAACGTCGAACCAGCCAAGGGCGGGCTCCGCGTGAGCGTCCAACCCGGCGGCTGCAGCGGCTTCAAGTACGGCCTGCTCATCGAGGACGAACCTGCGGAGGACGATCTCATCGTCGACCAGGGCGGTTGGAAGGTCTTCGTCGATCCGTTCTCGGCGCAATACATTAACGGCGTCACCATCGATTACGTCTCGTCGATGCAGGGCTCCGGCTTCACGTTCAAGAACCCGAATTCAACGGGCGGCTGCGGCTGCGGTAGCTCTTTCTCCGCGTAACTCGACGCCACAGGTGTAAGCATGGAACGGTCGGTCGCTGGCGGACGCCGGGACGCGGTCGTGAACGAGGGAGAGGGGGGCCGCGATTCAAGTGATCGCGAGGCCCCCCTCTCTCGCGTTTCACACACCACGTATCAGGGCGAGCACATTCGCACCGTGGTCGTCGACGACCACGAGGACATCGCGCGACTCGTCGCGAACCGCATCGCCACCTTGATCCGCGAGCGAAACGCCGCGGGCGAGCAGACCGTGCTCGGGCTGGCGACCGGCTCGACGCCGATCGGTGTGTATCGCGAATTGATTCGAATGCATCGCGATGACGGGTTGAGCTTCGCCGATGTGATCTCGTTCAATCTCGATGAGTATTATCCTATGCCGAAGGAGAGCATCCACTCCTACCACCGCTTCATGTGGGAGAATCTCTTCTCGCAGATCGACATCAAGCCGGAGAACGTGCATCTGCCCCCCGGCGATCGATCGCGCACGGAAATCGATGACGCCGCACAGCGCTACGAAAGCGCAATCGAGCGCGCCGGCGGCATCGATTTTCAGATTCTCGGCATCGGGAAGACGGGACACATCGGCTTCAACGAGCCCGGGTCCGGCGCCGACAGTCGCACGCGGCTCGTCACGCTCGACGCCGTTACACGGAAGGACGCCGCCGCCGATTTCTTTGGCGAGGAGTTCGTGCCGCGCGAAGCGGTGACGATGGGGATCGCCACGATTCTCGAGGCGCGCGAGATCGCGATCATCGGCACGGGCGAGCACAAGGCGAGCATCGTTCAGCGTGCCGTCGAGGGTGAGATCGACGTCGAGGTCGCGGCAACGTTTCTTCAACGCCACCCCAACACGACGTTCTACCTCGATCGCGCCGCCGCGGCCGAGCTGACGCGCATCAAGACGCCGTGGCTGATCGACGAGGTTCAGTGGACGCACGAGCTCATCGTGCGCGC
>DASYSU010000479.1:0-10260 GCA_036002925.1 Gemmatimonadaceae bacterium
CCGAGATCACACGCGGCCGTGGCGTGGGTGCGTGCGCACGTCGCGAGTGGCAGAATCGATGCCGGTGGCGCAACTTCAGGTTGACCCTCACTCCCGAATATGAAGACGCTCAGTCTGCTCGTTGGGTCCTTGCTGTTCAGCTCCTCGCTTCGTGCGCAGAACTCCTCGATCGCCGGCCCGAGCGATACGCCGATCACGATTCACTCAGCCCGACTCATCGATGGGCGAGGCCGCACTCTCGACGACGTGCTCCTCACCGTTCGCTCCGGTCGTATCGAGCGCATCGAGTCGAACGTCGGTGCAAGGTCGGTCAGCGCGACGTACGAGCTCGGATCGGCCACGCTTCTTCCCGGGCTCATCGACGCGCACGTTCATCCCGGGTGGTACATCAACGCCCAAGGTGCGCTGCATTCGCCACGGGATGGCGACACCCCGGCGCAATCAGCGCTCGCCCGCGCGGGGAATCTGTACGCGACGCTCGAGGCTGGCTTCACAACGATCCAGAGTGTTGGCGGACCGGAGGATCTCGACCTTCGAGACGCCGTGAACCGCCGGCAGATTCCCGGGCCGCGGATCCTCACGTCGATCACTCAAATCAACGATCGGCGATTGTCGACCGATTCGCTCCGCGGCCTCGTGCGCGCGCTGAAAGCCCAGGGCGCCGATCTGATCAAACTCTTCGCGTCATCAGGACTCGGCGCGGGCGGCGCGCAAACGCTCTCTGACGAACAACTCTCGGCGGTCTGCGGCGAGGCAAAAGCGCAGGGGCTCCGCTCCGTTGTGCATGCGATCAGCGCGGCGAGCGTTCGGGCGGCGACGCTGGCCGGCTGCACCGAGATCGAGCACGGAACGTTCGCCACCGACGCAGAGCTCAAGCTCATGGCGGAACACGGGACGATCTTCGATCCGCAGGTCTGCCTCGTGTTCCAGAACTACATCGACCACCGCGACGTCTACGCCAAGTCGGGATTCACAGAACAGTCATTCGAGGGGTTGGCCAAGGCGATTCCAACCGCAACGGAGATGTTCAAGCAGGCCATTCGGACGCCAGGCCTCAAGGTCATTTTTGGGACGGACGCTGTCGCGCTGGCCCATGGTCGCAACGCCGACGAGCTTTTTTGCCGCGTGAAGGCCGGTCAGTCGCCGATGGATGCAATCGCATCGGCGACGTCCGTGGCGGCCCAGGCGCTCGGCTTAGGCGATCGAATCGGTACGCTTGCATCCGGCTTTGATGCAGACATCATCGCCGTCGGCGACGACCCGTCGAAGGACATCACGTCGCTTCGACGGGTGCAATTCGTCATGCGCGGCGGAGTGGTATTTTCTCGCTAGGCTTAACCGAATCGCTTGGCGACGGCGTCCCAATTCACCACGTTCCACCAAGCGGCGATATAGTCCGGCCGGCGATTCTGGTATTTCAGATAGTACGCATGTTCCCAGACGTCGAGCCCGAGGATGGCCGTCTTGCCCTCCATGAGCGGGTTGTCCTGGTTGGGCGTGCTCGTGATCGAAAGCTTGCCGCCGTCCTTGATCAGCCATGCCCATCCGGAGCCAAACCGACCGGTTCCGGCAGCCGCGAATTGTTCTTTGAATTTGCTGAAGTCGCCGAACGCACTCTTGATTGCGTCGGCGAGCTTACCTGTCGGCTCGCCACCCTTTCCCGCGCCCATCAACTCCCAGAACATCGAGTGATTCCAATGCCCGCCGCCGTTGTTGCGAACGGCGCCTCGCACAGCGTCCGGCGCCGAGTTGATTCGGCGCATCAAGTCGTCGAGCGATTTGTCCTGCAGCTCGGGCGCCTTCTCGATCGCCGCGTTGAGGTTGTTGACGTAGGCCTGATGATGCTTGGTGTAGTGAATCTCCATCGTGCGCGCGTCGATGTGGGGCTCGAGTGCATCGTACGCGTATGGGAGCGCGGGTAGCGAGAACGCCATGGTCTTTCTCTCCTGGTGCGGGTCTCAGGCGGCGGGCCGCGATCGCGGAGCCGGGCCGCGCTTAGCGTGCCGGGCTTTCCGCTTGTCGTTTCCCGCGCCTCATCCAGCCGATGATGCCCGGCAACAGCGAAATGAGGACCACGACGACGATCACCGTCTCGATGTGCCGGTCGATGCCCGGAATGTAGCGCCCCAGGAAGTAACCGATAAACAACATGCTCCAGATCCAGCCGATGCCCCCCACGACGTTATAGAGCGTGTAACGTCGGTAGCTCATTTCGGCCATGCCGGCCACGACCGGCACGAAAGTCCGCACGATGGGCATGAATCGCGCAATGATGACCGTTATGCCACCATGCTTCTCGTAGAACTCATGGGCGCGATACAGATGCTTCTTGTTGAAGAGCAACGAGTCGTCGCGCGTGAAGAGACGAGGGCCGGCCGCCTTGCCGATTCCGTAACCCGCGGTATTGCCGAGAATCGACGCGACGGTGAGCAGCAGTCCCAGGCCGAAGACATTGAACACTCCAGTCGTCGCCGCCAAGAGACCGGCCGTTACGAGCAAAGAATCTCCGGGCAGAAAAAAGCCGATCAGCAACCCTGTTTCGGCGAAGATGATCGTCGTGAGTCCGACGTACCCGCCCCACGCGATGATCGCGCGAACGTCTCGAATGCGGTGAAAAAGGTCGAGCAGCGATTGCATGCGGTCGGGGGCGATCGAAGTGGAAGAGGGCTGGATCCGTGAGGACCGGAAGTTCCACACAGCGGCGACGGGAATCAACCAGCGATTTGTATCGCGACTGGGCACACCTGTTCGACCGTGTGCTCGACTTTCCCTCGCTGCCGATGCAACCGCGCCGATGGTGGAACCGCGCCGGCGTGACCCCGCGCGGTGAGCGCATACTCGACGTCGTGGGCGGGATCGTGTTCTTCGCCTTCGCGGTCGGCTGGATATGGTCGATTGCCAGCGTGCGAGAATTGGGCGCGACGGCGACGAACGAGGGCGATATCACGCCCGTAACGGCGACGGTCGCGAGCGCGCTCACACACGTCAGCGCGCCGACCGCGGCGTATCTCACTGATGCCGCGCTCACAACGCTCGTCGATCGGATGTTCGCCGCACAACGAGGTGCGAGCGGAAAGCTGCGAGCCGCTATCGAGCCTTCGCCCGCGCCGTTATCGCCTGATACGCTCCCCCCAGGCGCTCGCGTTCAATACGCGCAGGACGGTCACGTTGCGACCGCACCGAAGGGCTCCGGCGTATGGAACGTCTTGTTGGCGATCGGGAATGCCGTGCGACCCGTCGCCAATTTCAACGTCATTACCATGCTGCCATTCACCGCCAAAAAGAACGGTCGCGTGGGATTGTATTACATCGGCAACTGGCCAAGCGAGAAAGGCAAGGTTGGTTCGTCCAAGGCTCCGTCATGGACGTACGCCAATCCCGCCGGCTTCATCGAGGTCACGCCGGAGAACGCCGACACTCCGGTGTCGGAGCACTTCAAGCTGCGCGACTTCTTGACGCACGATCAACCGAATGTCTGGCCAAAGTATTTGGTCCTGCAGCCACGCTTGATCGACAAGCTCGAGCTCGTGCTTTCTGACCTGCAGACGCACGGGTTCGACGTTCACGGTGTGCACGTGATGAGCGGATTCAGAACGCCGCAGTACAACTACACCGGCGGCAACACCGGGGGTCGAGCCAATCTCAGCCGTCACATGTACGGCGACGCGTCCGACATCTTCATCGACGACAATGGCGATGGCCAAATGGACGACCTCAACCATGACGGCAAGATCAGCATCGACGACGCGCGCGTGATCGAACAGGCTGTCGATCGCGTGGATGTAGCCCATCCGGAGTTAATTGGCGGTGCCGGGGTCTATACGGCCGCGCCTGGGCACGGACCTTTCATTCACATCGACACGCGCGGCTATCGCGCGCGGTGGTCGGGGACCTCAGGAGGCTGACGTGGTTGAGCATCGCAGGTTATCGGACGGAAGCACGATAACGGTCGATCGTGAATCCGAGATCAAGGACGGCGACGGCAAGCCCGAGACCCAGGAAGCCCGCGAGATCCGCGAAGTGCGGGCGAGCGACATCGAACCGTACACCGGGCTTCGCTATCTCTCGAAGCTCTTCCGGTTCATGGCGATCATCTTGGTTGTCTTGCTGATCGCCGAGGTCGCGACGGGCCTCTACACGCAGGGTTCCGCTGCATTGCCGACGTTGCTGGGCGAGGCGAGTCGGTTGATCGTGCTGGCCGGCGTGCTTTGGGGCACGGGCGATTTGGCGCATTTGCTCATCGATGTCGGCCACGATGTGCGGGCGGCGCGAATCCTCATGGCGCGCATTGCACACATTGCCAAGGTGGCGCCACTCAGCTCGGGGCGTACGGCGTCAGACAACGTGATCGTTCCGCGACGCAATTTCGCGGACCGAGTCGACAATGGCGACGAGGGTCCGCCGATTCCCTGATTGTTTCGGACCGCCTTTTGCCTTTCATTCACCGCGCTGGCGGGCTCGGCCAGCGAGAACGGGGAGCAACCGGAAGTGATCGCTTAAGTCCGGTACGACTGTTGCCTTCGAGCTGAGCCAAGGCGTCGTCACGAACTTGCACCGGAGAACACCTGACATGCTCATCACACTCGCGTTCGTGCTGGTCATCCTGTGGGCGCTCGGCTTTCTCGCGTTCCATGTAACCAGCGGTCTGATCCACCTGCTCCTGGTCATTGCGCTGATCATCATCGTGGTTCGCCTCGTGACTGGCCGCCGTCCGGTGGTTTGACCGAGGGCGTCAACCGACTCTCACTTGCGCTCGATAGACGGCCGCGGCGAATATCGCCGCGGCCTTTTGGTGTCGTGCCCTCTTCCTCGACCTCTCGCCGATGGCTCTGGACGTTCACGTCGTCTCGCACACCCATTGGGACCGCGAGTGGTACCAACCAATGGAGCGGTTTCGACAGCGGCT
This sequence comes from Gemmatimonadaceae bacterium, assembly GCA_036002925.1. Taxonomy (GTDB): domain Bacteria; phylum Gemmatimonadota; class Gemmatimonadetes; order Gemmatimonadales; family Gemmatimonadaceae; genus JAQBQB01. The sequence continues at coordinate 4,907 of DASYSU010000479.1, forward strand.
TGTCGCCCTCGTCGATGAGCTGCTAGACGATCCGCCAGGCGTCGATGAGAGTTTCCTCCTCGACGGCCAAGCCATCATCATCGAAGACTATCTCGACGTTCGACCGGAGCGCGGCGGGGAACTCCGAGGTCTCCTAAAGGACGGGCGGCTCGAGGCTGGTCCGTGGTACGTTCTCGCCGACGAGTTGATCCCGAGCGGCGAAGCGCTGGTCCGCAATCTGTTCGCCGGACGCCGGTTGCTCGAGCGATTCGAGGCGAAGTCGCCGCCCGTGCTCTATTGTCCCGATTCGTTCGGACATCCCGCTGCCCTTCCGTCGATCGCGACCGGCTTTGGTTTGCCGGTCGTGATTCTCTGGCGCGGCTATGGTGGTCCTCGATGGCCGACGGGTGACACCGCGCGCTGGACATCGCCCAGCGGTGACAGCGTTGTGATATACCATTTGCCGCGCGACGGCTACGAGTTTGGTTCGCACCTTCCATCGGAGAACGGTGCGGCCACGTCGCGATGGCGGCGAATGCGCGACGAGCTCGTACCGCGCTCGGCCACCGGCGTGGTTCTCGTCTTGAATGGCGCCGACCATCACGCCCGTCAGGTGAATCATCGCGAGGCGGTGGCAGCGCTCGAGCAGGCAGGAAGGGACGACGCGGTTCATCGGAGCACGCTGCGGCGGTTCAGCCACCAGCTCGTCGATGCGGCGTCGACAGAGGTGTTGCCGGTCGTCACCGGGGAGCTACGAGATTCCTACGGTTACACGTGGTGCCTGCAAGGCACGCTCGCCACACGCGCCCACGAGAAGCGACTCAACGCATTCGCGGAGCGGCTGATGTTGCGAGACGCCGAACCGTGGGCCGCGCTGGCCTCTCGAAGCGGGCGGACGCGCCGCCCGCTCATCGAACAGGCGTGGCGCACGCTGCTGCAGTCGCATCCGCACGATACACTCTGCGGATGCTCGATCGACGACGTCGCCGATGCGATGGAGCTTCGACTGCGTTCGGCGATTCACCAGGGCGAGGGCGTACGGGACGAGGCGATCGCCGATCTGATCGGCCACGATGCTGTCGCCGCACACGACGCGCGCCAGCAGTGGACGCCAATCGTCGTCGTGCGAAACCCCGCCACGCGCGTGCGGTCGGGCGTTGCCATTCTCGAGATAGAAGAATTCATCGCTGACGTTCCGGTCGGTCCCGGGTCCGCGCCGACCACGCCGGTCGATGCGACCGCACCGTCGAACGACAGGCCACTCGTCGTCGACGGGATCGGACCGCTTCAGATCTTGTCCCGCGCCGTGCGGTACTCGCGCACCGAGTCGCCGCGTCATTACCCGGACAATGATCTCGTCGCGGTCACTCGCGTCGCGGCGTGGGTCGCCGAAGTCGCCGGCTACGGAATCACGAGCCATTCCGTCGGCGGCCAGGCCGCGACGCGTCGGCGCGCGCGCGGACCGCGCGTAACCGTCGGACGACAAGCACTCGAGAACGATTCCCTCAGCGTTACCGTTCGCGACGATGGAACGATCGGGGTCCACCACCGCGCAACCGGGCGCCAGGTGGACTCGTTGCTTGCGTTCGCAGACGAGGGTGACGTCGGCGATCTCTATACGCCGGCGCGGCGTCCTCGACACGTGGCGATCGAGTTCCGTGGCGTCCGCCGCGTGCACCGCGGGCCGCTGCGCGGTGAGCTCGCGCTTCGCTATCGCGTCGTCGACCCGACCGTTGGTCGCGCGCCGGCCGACGTCGAACTGACGGTCAACCTGATCCTCGACGCGGGCGCGCCCTTCCTGCGCGTTGCGATTGTGGGCGAGAATCGGCGTGAGAATCACCGGCTACGAATGGTCGTGAGAACTGACGTGGCCCCAGCCGAGATCTGGGCCGATGCCGCGTTCGGTCCGGTCAAGCGGGAACGATTGCTCATCGGCGACGATGAAGCACGGGTCGAGCACGCGCCCGCGACCGCTCCGCTTCAGCGCTATGTGTCGACCTTCAACGAATCGCGTGGATGCACGCTGTTCAGCGACGGACTCGCTGAATATGAATCTCGGAATGATGGATCGTTGCTCGTTACGCTGTTGCGTGCCGTGGGCGAGCTATCACGCAACGATCTGCCGGAACGTCCGGGCCATGCGGGCTGGCCGTCGCCCACACCGAAGGCGCAGTGCCTCGGGCCCTTCGCCGCGACCTTCGCTGTCCTGCTCCACGGTCCGCGCGACGCCGCCACGATCGATCTCGTGGAGAGCGCGGCCGACGATGTCCTGTCTCCGCTGGTCGGCGCCACGCTTCGCTCGGCGATGAGCATTCCCGCGCCGGTCACCGGCGTCGAACTAGAGGGCACGGGCCTGGCGTTCTCGGCGCTCAAGGAGAGCGAAGATGGAGGCTGGCTCGTTTTGCGCTGCGTCAATCTGGTCGACGACAATGTTGACGGAGCGTGGCAACTTCCGTTCGACCTCGGCGAAGCACGGCTCGCCAGGCTCGACGAAACTATAATTGGCGATCTCTCACCAGACGGCCGTCGAATACGCTTTCGAGCGTCCGCGCGAGCGATCGTGACGATTCTCGCTCGTTGACGACTAGGCTCGATCGCGAAGCGTCGTTCCCATTTCGCCGGCGAGACGATCGCGCAGGGAATCGCCGAGCAGCGTGCACGCCAGCACCGTCGCAACGAGCGCGAGTCCTGGAGCGATCGCCACCCAGGGTGCGGCGACGATGAGGTCGCGGCCGCCGGCAATCATGTTGCCCCAGCTTGGTTGTGGCGGCTGAATGCCCAACCCGAGAAATGACAGTCCGCTCTCGAGCAGAATCGCGTTGCCGACGCCGAGTGTCGTAGCGACGATCGCAGGCCCGAGCGCATTCGGCAGCGCATGGCGCCACAGGACTCGCCGTGATGATGCGCCCAGCGCGGTCGCGGCATCGATGTACGGCTGCGTCCGCACTCCGAGTAGCTCCGCTCGGACGAGGCGCGAAACGCCCATCCATCCGGTGGCGACGAGAACGACGACTACAGTCGCGAGTCCCGGACGCCAGAGCGCGGCACACACGAGCAGCAGGACGAGGCGTGGCAACGCGAGCAGCGCGTCACCCAGTGCCATCAAGACGCGGTCGGTCCACCCTCCGAACCACGCGGCGAGCGCGCCGACAATGGTCCCGAGCCCGCTCGCCAGTAGCGATCCGACGATCCCGACGGCGAGCGAAATGCGTCCGGCGAGCATCATGCGAACGAGGAGATCACGACCGAATCGATCGGTGCCGAGCAAATGAAAGACGCCGTGCGCATCTCGTGAGAACGGAGGAACGAGCCGCAACGCGAGCACGTCACCGATCGCCAGTGGGTTCTGATGCGACGATGCGGGAATCACGATCACCGCCGCGACCAGGCCGAGGAGCAGGGCAATGGCCGCGGCGTCGACGGAAAGGGCCTTGGGCAATTTCATGCGCGTCGCCGCGGATCGAGGACCGACAGCGCCACATCGCCGGCCAGATTGGCGAACAGGACGAGTGCCGCGTAGACGCCCGCTGCGCCCATGACCAACGGGTAATCGCGCGCGACGATTGCGTTGACCATCAATCGTCCCATGCCTGGCCAGGCGAACACCGCTTCGACGAAGATCGAGCCGGCGACCAAGCCGGGGAGCGACAGCGCGAACAGCACGACGAGCGCCGGCAGCACTGTTGCGAGCACGTGCCGGAAGTACACGCGTCGCGGCGTGGAGCCCTTCGCGCGCGCGGTGCGCACGAAGTCCTGCGCCAGCACGTCGGCGATACTCGACCGCGCGTATCGCGCGATGCCCGCGGCGCCCACGGCGGTCAGAATCGTGACTGGCAAGACCGCATGGCGAATCAAATCCAGCAGCGCGGGGAGCCCGTGCAGATCCGCGCCCGGTGACCTGAGTCCGAAGGCCGGGAGACGGAGCGACGGCGGAAAGCCCCAGGCGGACGCACCATACGTGAACACCGCGACGAGCGCCAAGGCGAGCCAAAAACTCGGCGCCGCGTACAGCGCCGTCGTGATCACCGTGAGGACGCGATCGGCCGGATGTCCGCGGCGAACGGCCTGCCACATGCCGATCGGCACACCGATCAGAAACGTCAGCAGTAATGATGCAGTTCCGAGTGCGATCGAGACCGGGAGCGCATCGCGCAACGCGCCCGAAACCGGCTGATGCAGCGAGAAACTCTCGCCCACATCGCCCCGCAGCAACCCGATGGCCCAGTGTGCATATTGCACGGGTATCGAGCGATCGAGGCCGAGCTCGGCGCGAATGCGGGCCGCGTCAGCCGCGGTCGCCGATGGGGGAACCAAAAACGTCGCAGCGTCACCCGGAGCCAATCGGATGAGCGCGAAAGTGATCGTGAGAACGAGCCAGAGCAACAGCAGCGCGCCACCGACTCGGCGCAGCACGGCGCGAGGATGCACGCGTTGAAGCTGCACCGGTCGCGTCGTGTGTCAACACCGCTCGCCTCGTGGATTGTTCTCGCGTCGTTCGCGTGTATCGCGCCCCAACGTGTCCCCGACGTGGTCGTGTATGCGTCGGGAACGGACCTCGAGTCCGGCAATCCGCTCGTCACCGTTCATTCGCTGTCGCGCCAGATTCAGCGCTACGCGTTATTCGTGACGCTGGTGAAATACGACTCATCGCTGGCGCCTGCGCCGTACGCCGCGCGCGCCTGGGATTGGTCGGGCGATCGACGAACGCTGACGTTTCACCTGGTGCCTGAGCTCCGCTGGCACGACGGCATCGCGACGACAGCGCGAGACGTCGCGTTCACGATCGACGCCGCGCGTGATCCGGCGACTGGGTACTGGCGCGCGACCGATCTCGCGGCGGTCGACACAGTCATGGTCCGCGACGACACGACGATCGCCGTCGTGTTTCGCACTCCACAACCGACCTTTCCGCTCGTTCTCTGCGAGCTGCCGATTCTTCCCGAGCACTTACTCGGCCGCGTTTCCCGAAACGCGATGAAGCGCGCCGCGTTCGACCTGAATCCCGTCGGGAACGGGCCATTCGAGTTTGTTGAACGTCGCGCTGGTCAGCGCTGGGTATTCAGGCGCAACGATCGCTTCCCGCAATCGCTCGGCGGTCCGCCGCGTCTTGCGGGACTGGTCGTCAGCGTGGTCGACGAGCCGACGACGAAATTCGCCGGTCTGGCGAGCGGGGATCTCGACGTCGCGGGCATCGCGCCGACAATGGCCGCGTTGGCGCAACGCGATCGCGCCCTCCGTGTTGTCGACTACCCGATTTTGTTTACGACGGGTCTCGTGTTCAACGTCCACAAATCGCCGTTCGACGACGTGCGCGTTCGCCGCGCGATCTCGGCGTCGATCGATCGCGAACGCATCGTGCGCGCTGCGCTGGCGGG
>DASYSU010000480.1:0-5520 GCA_036002925.1 Gemmatimonadaceae bacterium
ATCGACCCGACGAACAAGACCTATTGGTACGTGATCGTTGGAGTGGTCGGCGACATGCACCGACAAGGCTTGGAGAAGCAGGCCATCCCGGAGTATTTCGGGTCGTACATCCCGCGTCCGAATGGCAGGGTCGATCTCGTCGTTCGCACGCGGCGCGACCCGCTTGGCGCGGCGCTGGAGGTGCGGCGGGTGGTCGCCGCAACCATACCGAGAGTCCTGATTGGCCGCGTAGCCACGGCCGAGCAACAGCTCGGCGACTTCAGCGCGGCGCGGCATTTACAAACGTGGCTCCTCTCGCTTTTCGCGGTGTTGGCGCTCGCACTGGCCGCTGTGGGCGTTTATGGCGTCGTTCACTTCGCTGTCGCCGAACGCACACGCGAGATTGGCGTGCGCATCGCGTTGGGTGCGACGCCCGCCGACGTGCGGCGACTTATCCTCGCTCGAGGCATGAGCATGCCGTCGATCGGAATCGCGGCGGGGTTGATCGCCTCGTTCTGGGTGACTCGGTTGATGTCGGGTCTGCTATTCGACATTCGAGCCGGCGACCCCGCGACGTTCGCGGGAGCGGCGGTGGTGCTCGCCGCTGTCGCGTGTCTAGCCTGCTATGTCCCGGCCAGGCGGGCGTCGCGCCTCGACGTGGTCGAGTCGCTTCGTCAAGAGTAGCGGAGAGAATTGACGGTGTTGTTCTCGCCCCTGGTCGGTTGCACGGGGTCGCCCCACGAACCATACTAACGCTGACTCATCACGGGTTGGCGTCATGGATCAGGACCGCCGGGGCTTTCTTGCCACGCTCGGGGTTGCGACGATTGGGCTCGCGACGGGCCGATCGTCCCTCGCCGAATTTCCGTCGCTCTCGGCGCGCAGCGCGAAACTGTCGCGAATCGGGATCCAGCTCTACACGCTTCGCAAGCAGGCCGCCGCCGATCTGCCGGGGACCCTCGCGCAGATCGCCAAGATCGGGTACAAGGAAGTTGAATTAGCCGGCTTCTATGATCGCACGGCGACCGATTTTCGCGAGCTCCTCAATAAGAATGGGTTGACGGCGCCGTCGTCGCACATCTCGCTGACCGCCATTCAAACAGCCTCTGAGAAGACCTTCGGGGATGCCAAGACGATGGGGAACGAGTGGATCGTCGTTCCGTCACCGCCGCCCGGCAAATACGACACGGTCGACGACTGGAAGCATCTCGCCGACCAATTCAACACCGCCGCGAAGCAGGTGAAGGCGGCAGGTTTCCGCTTCGCGTTTCACAATCACAACGACGTGTTCAAGAAAGTGGGCGACGTGCTGCCAATCGAACTTCTGATGAAGGAGACGGATCCCGCGCTCGTCTCGTACGAGATGGACGTGTATTGGGTGACGAACGGCGGCGGCAATCCGGTGGAATTACTCACGCGATATCCGGAGCGGTTCAAGCTGCTCCACCTGAAGGACAGCATGGGTCCGCCCGATCACAAGATGGTCGACGTCGGCGCCGGGATGATCGACTTCAAGGCCATTCTCGCGCGGGCAAAGGCGGCCGAGCATTACTTCGTCGAACACGACCAACCGCCGAACGGCGTCGCGGACGCCGCGGCGAGCTATTCGTACCTGTCGAAGTTGGAATACTGACTGGAACTGGTGCTGGTGACTGGTTGCTGACTGGTTGCTGGTGACTGGTTGCTGGTCGCTGGCACCGGCGGCCCGCGAGGTTCAACCAGCAACTAGCAACCAGAACCAGCAACTAGAACCAGTCACCAGCAACCAGCAACTAGCAACTAGAACCAGCAACCAGCAACCAAATGCAGCGTCCAACATACGACGTCGCGATCATCGGTTCAGGGGCGGGCGGAGGAATGGCCGCGTATGCGCTCACGAAAGCCGGGGCGCGGGTCGTGATGCTCGAGGCCGGACCGAAGTGGTTCGCGTCGCATGATTCGAAAATGCTCACACCAGCCTACGCGACGCCGCATCGTGGCGCGTCGATCCACGGACGCCCGTTCGGTGAGTTTGACGCGTGCGATGGTGGATGGGAAATCGACGGCGAGCCGTATACCAAAGCGCCAGGAACGCAGTTCAGTTGGTGGCGCGCACGGATGCTCGGTGGACGGACGAACCACTGGGGACGCATCTCACTTCGCTTCGGCCCCGACGACTTTCGCGGCAAGAGCATCGACGGGTTGGGTGATGACTGGCCGATCGGCTATGACGACGTGAAACCGTACTACGACAACATCGATCGGTTCATCGGCTTGTACGGCAGCAACGAGGGACTGCGCAATCATCCTGACGGCATCTTCATGCCGCCACCCAAACCGCGCTGTCACGAGCTCCTGGTCAAGAAAGCGTCGGACAAGCTCAATATCACCTGCATCCCGGCGCGACTCTCGATCATCACGAAGCCGCTCAACGGGCGCCAGGCCTGTCACTATTGCGGGCAGTGCAACCGTGGTTGTTCGGTCAAAGCCAATTTCTCGAGCCCGGACGTCCTCATCGCGCCCGCGCTCGCGACCGGAAAGCTCACGCTCATCACGAACGCGATGGCGCGCGAGGTGACTGTCGGGCCGAACGGACTCGCCACGGGCGTGTCGTACATCGACAAGAATACGGGCGCCGACGAGCATGTGCGCGCAAAGGTCGTCGTGATGGCGGCGAGTGCCTGCGAGACGGCGCGGCTGCTACTGAATTCGAAGTCGAATCAATTCCCGAATGGCTTGGCCAATTCGAGCGGCACAGTCGGCAAGTATTTGACCGATACCACGGGCACCGGTGTGTCAGGATTCATTCCGGCGATGGTCGACCACATCCCACACAACCACGACGGCGTGGGCGGAATGCACGTCTACATGCCATGGTGGCTCGACAACAAGAAGCTCGACTTCCCGCGCGGCTACCATATAGAAGTGTACGGTGGACCGGGCGAGCCGTCGGCGGGATTCGGTGGCGGGATCCAGCGCCATAACGGCGGTGGATACGGCAAGCAGCTCAAGGCCGATTACCGCAAGTATTACGGTGCGACGATCGGCTTCGACGGCCGTGGCGAGATGATCCCGAACGCGGATTCGTACTGCGAGCTCGATCCAACGACAGTCGACAGGTTTGGCATTCCGGTGCTTCGCTTTCACTGGAAGTTCGCCGACTACGAGTACAATCAGGCGAAGCACATGCAGGAGACTTTCCGCGCGATCCTCACCGAGATGGGCGCGACGATTTTCTCGCAAATGCCGACGCGCGAACAGAATTACAATCTCGCCGCCGGCGGAACAATCATTCACGAGCTTGGCGGCGCGCGAATGGGAAATGATCCCAAGACATCGGTCGTCAACGCGAACTGCCAGGCGCACGATGTGAAGAATCTGTTCGTCGCCGACGGAGCGCCGTTCGTCTCGCAAGCCGACAAGAACCCGACATGGACGATTCTCGCGTTGTCGTGGCGCACGAGCGATTACATCACGCAGCAGCGCAAGGCCGGTGCGATATGAGCGACTCCGACAGCAACAACGACAACGATCCGCAGGAGAAGCCGATCTCGCCGATCATGTCTCGCCGGCGAGCACTTCAAGTGCTCGGCGCCGTTCCGGTCGCGGCGGCGATCGGACAACAGCCGACCACTCCGCAGGCGCCGCTGACGCCAGGCGTCACGACGCAAGTGCCGGTCAAGCCGGGCCAAACGCCGGGCGCTCCAACGGGTCCGCGGTTCTTCAATCGTCACGAGTGGAAGACCGTCGCTCTACTCGCCGACTACGTCATTCCGCGCGACGAGCACTCGGGAAGCGCGACCGACGCGAAGGTCCCGGAGTACATCGACTACCTGCTCGCGGAGAAGGACGCCAACGTCAACACGCAGATCGCGATGCATGGTGGGCTGGCGTGGCTCGACACAGAATCGCGTAAGCGATTTGGCAAAACGTTCATCGACGCGTCCGACGCGCAACGGCGCCAGATCCTTGACGACATCGCGTATCCCGCCAAAGCGAAGCCGGAGATGGCGTACGGTGTCACCTTCTTCAATCGCTTTCGCGACATGACGGCGTCGGGATTCTTCTCGAGCGCGATCGGTTGGAAGGATCTGCAATACCAAGGCAACGTGTTCAACCCGGGCTACGATGGTTGCCCGCCCGCCGCCTTACAGAAACTCGGCGTGAGCTATGACCTGATGCAGACACGAGTGAGCCCCCAGGAGAAATGAACGGCAACGGAAAACCTCAGAGCGGCCGTCGCCTTGGCGTCGGCTTCATTGGCAGCGGCTTCAACGCGCGCTTTCACATGCAAGGGTGGCGCGGCGTGCGCGACGCCGACGTGCTCGGCGTCTGGAGCCCGAACAAAAAGAACGCCGCCTCAGCGGCGCAGTGGGCGCGGCAACTCGACGTGGGCGAAGCGAACGCGTATTCCACGATTGCCGGAATGGTTGCCGACCCGGCGATCGACGCAATTTGGTTGACGGGGCCCAACCACGCGCGGATCGAGAACGTCGAGGAGATCGTCGACGCGATCGAGCGCGGCCAGGGTACGCTGAAGGGAATCGCGTGCGAGAAGCCGTTGGCGCGAAACGTCGCCGAGGCGAAGCGCGTGCTCGAGCTGATCGAGCGCGTTGGCCTCAAGCACGGATATCTCGAGAATCAGGTCTTTGCGCCGCAGGTCGAGACGGGGCGCGAATTATTGTGGGCGCGCGGTGCGTCGACGACGGGACGTCCCTATCTCGCTCGTGCGGCCGAAGAGCACAGCGGCCCGCACATGCCATGGTTCTGGCGCGGCGACCTTCAAGGCGGCGGCGTGCTGAACGACATGATGTGTCATTCGGCGCTCGTCGTTCGACATCTGCTGACGAAGCCGGGGGCGCCGCTGTCGACCGTGCGACCCGTGCGCGTGACGGCGCACATCGCGAGTCTCAAGTGGTCGCGACCAACGTACAGCAAACAGCTCGCGACGATGATGGGGAAGGAGGTCGACTATACCAAGCGGCCGTCGGAGGATTTCGCGAGCACGACGATCGAGTTCGAGACGGACGACGGTCTCACGGTTATCGGTGAGGCGTCCACGTCGTGGAGTTTCGTGGGAGCGGGACTCCGGTTATCCGCCGAGCTGCTCGGACCGGAATATTCGATGGCGTGGAACACGCTCGACAGTGGCCTCAAGCTGTTCTTCTCTCGTGCCGTTCGTGGGAAAGCGGGCGAAGACCTGGTCGAGAAGCAGAATGCGGAAGTCGGTTTGATGCCTGTGGTCGCCAACGAGGCGATGGCTTACGGGTACGAGAGCGAGGATCGGCATTTCGTGAGAGTATTCCTCGGCAAAGAAGAGCCGAAGCTCACACTGCACGACGGACTCGAAGTCGTAAAGTTGCTCATGACGGCCTATCAAAGCGCGGAACAGGGGAAGACGCTTCCGTTCCCGCCGCGCGGATTAGACAAGTTCGTTCCGGCGGTCGCGCAAGGAACGTGGAACCCGGCGGTAGCAGTGAAGTGATGGGTGGCCGCGGAATTCCGCACTCTCCGTGGAATCCGCGGCTCGCCGTTTGACAAAACTGAAGACACAAGACTTTC
>DASYSU010000481.1:0-2686 GCA_036002925.1 Gemmatimonadaceae bacterium
TACGGTCGCGGGGAGCGCAACTGCTTGAGCACCGCACCGAGCTGGTCGATCTCACGACCGTACGTGGCCCAATCGCCGGCACGCTGCGCGGCGATCGCGCGGTCGTAATGCTGCTGCGCTTCTCGCAGCATGTCCGCAGATGGTCCGGCGTTGGCGGGCGACCGCGTCGCCGCGGTTGAATCCGCGGCGGCGACGGTCGCACGGGCCGGCGTTGGTCCGCCAAACAGCGCGGCCAGACCCTCCTCCAGCGTCTCTCCCATCGCGACACGGTTCTCGTGCGCGACCACAACGCGCTTCAACTCGGGAATCGTCCCGCCCTCGGCGCGAAGATACAGCGGCTGCACGTAGATGAGTGATTCCCCGATGGGAATCACGAGCAGCTCGCCGCGAATCACGCTCGAGCCTTTCTGGTCCCAGAGCGTGATCTGCTGCGAGATGCTCGTCTCCTGGTTGATGCGGTTCACAATCTGCTTCGGACCGTAGACGAGACTCTGTTTAGGAAACCGGTATGCAACGAGCTGCCCGTAGTTCGGCCCATCCATGCGCGCAGCCATCCATGCGGCGAGGTTGTCCTTCCCGCTCGGCGTGAACGGCGTCATGTAGATGAATTCCGGATTCTTCTCTCCAGGCAAGCGGAGAATGATGTGGCGCATGAAGGGGTTCGCATTCGGCGTTGCCTTGTCCACGCCGGGATACTGCCATTGATCCTCGCGATGATAAAACGCGTCGGGATCCACCATGTGATAGGTGGCGTAGAGCGCGGTCTGCAAACGGAATAAATCCGCCGGATATCGCAGATGGGCCCGGATGTCCGCCGGCATGGCGGACAGTGGTTTGAAGATGCCCGGAAAGATTGCCGAATAGGTTCGCACCACCGGGTCGGCGGGGTCCGCGAGGTACGCGTCGACCGTTCCGTCGTACGCGTCGATCACGACCTTGACGCTGTTGCGCAGATAGTTCGTCCCGTCGGGCACAGGCTGGGAATACGGCCAGCTGTCGCTCGACGTGTACGCGTCGAGAATCCACTTCAGTGTCCCCGAGTCGGTCACCATCAAGTACGGCTCGGCATCGAACTTCAGGAATGGCAGCGCCGCGGCCGCCCGTTGTCCGATGTTGCGGCGGTAGAGAATGCGTGCATCGCGCGAGAGATAGGACGAAAGCAGAATGTCAGTCGACCCCAACTGCCACGCGTAGAGCGCGCGACGCAAGAATGAGCCGACGGGCACACCGCCACGCCCCGTGTAATTCGTGTAGACGTTCTTATCGCCCGCCGGATAGTCGAACTCCTTCTGGCCCGTCCCGACGAAGACGTAACTCGTGGTGAGCTCGCCGTAGTAGATCTGCGGGCGTGTGACCTTGATCGAGACCGTCGACACAGGCGGCAGATCCTTCACGAACAGCACGGGCAATCCTTCGGACGTCACCTGATTCACCGGCGCCATCGCGATGCCCATGCCGTGCGTGAACGTGAGCCGTTCGTTGATGAAGTTGCGCGTCGGGAGCTTCGCCGTATTGAGCTCACGCGCCGAGAGATGGACTTGGCGATATCGGCCGTCAACGACGTATCGATCGTCGTTCACTGTCACGAAGTCGTAGTACGTTCGGATTTCCTGGAGCTGCCCGAGCGTTTGCTTGAGCAGGTCGCGCTCCCAGAGGCGCACGTTGTCGATGGTCGGTGCGTTGGCTCGAATGTCGGCGATGGAGAGCTGCACGTCGCCCACGAGGTCGCGCGTCACAACGCTGTCGAGCCGCCACGCACGGCGCGTAGCGACGATGTGTTGCTGAAGGTACGGACGCTCGCGCGCCAACTCGTTGGGCGCGATCACGAACTTCTGCTCAGCGGCGGGCAGCAGTCCGCGAAAGGTGATACCGACAGCGGCGTAGCCGACCAGCGCGACGACGGCGAACGCGAGTAGTCTTTGGCGCCATACGCCGTAGAGCACGAGCGCCGCGGCGAGCACGGATGTCACGGCGGAGACGCGGATACCACGCAGGAGGACGTGCACGTCGGCGTAGCTCGCGCCCACGAGCGGACCCGTCGTCGAGTAGAGGAGCGCCGACGAGTCGACGAACCAGAGCTCGATCCCGAACAGCAGCAACAACAACGCGAGGAGGGCGCCGAGATGGCGCGCGGCGCGCGGGTCCACGACGGCGCGTCTGGGCGCCAGGACGAAGGCGCCGCGTGTTCCGTAGAGCAACGCGGCAGTTACGAGCGACACACCCGTCAGGACGACGAGCGCGGTGAGCGCCCCGGAGACCGCAGGAAGACGAAAGAGATAAAAGCCGATGTCTCGGCCGAAGAGCGGATCCGTCTGGCCGACCGTCACAGCGTGCAGCGCCGTGAGGACGGGAAGCCACTGTGCCGACGCGATGAGCGCCGTGATCGCGGAAACGAACAACGCGCCGAAGAACAGCAGTCTGGGAACGAGATGCGAGACATCGACCGTAACGCCGTCGCCCCGATTCAGGTAAAGGACTGGCGGCCCGCTCGAACCCCGGCGGGCCAGCCGCATATTTCCATATAAGAACGCGAATGCGACGGCGCACGTGACGACGAAGAGCAGGACGCGTGCGACGAGCGATGTGAGGAAGACGGACTGAAAGTGAATCTCGTTGTACCAGAGCCAGTCGGTCGCGAAGCCGGCGAGCCACGGGATCACGACGATCGCGAGGAACCCGATGGCGA
>DASYSU010000482.1:0-6428 GCA_036002925.1 Gemmatimonadaceae bacterium
ATTTTGCAGCCCGGCCCGGCGGCCCTCGTCCGTGGTCATCGCTCGGTCGACGAAATCCTTCTCTTCGATCGATCGAAGGGAGTTGCCGCGTTCTCCGACATTCGACGCACGCTCGCGTCCCGCGAGTTCGACTTGGTCATCGACCTCCAGGTGTACTTCAAGGCGGGAGTCGTCACACAATTCACTCGCGCACGAGTGAAGTTGGGGTTCGATCGCGCGCGCGCTCGTGACTTCAATTGGCTGTTCACGAACCATCGCATTCCGCCGCATGCGCCACAGCACGTTCAGGATCAGTACTTCGAGTTTCTGACTTCCCTCAACGTTCCGCACGAGCCGATAACGTGGGACCTTGGCCCATGGGCCGGCGAGCGCACGTCGCAACGCGAGTTCTTCTCGAGCTTCAATCGGCCAGCCGCAGCCATCGTGGTGGCGACAAGTAAGCCACAGAAGGATTGGCTGCCTGACCGCTGGGCCGAGGTGGTCGATGCGCTTTGGCACGACTTCGCCTTGCAGCCAATCCTGGTCGGCGGTCGCTCGCCCCGCGAAGTGCATGCCGAACAGGTCATCATGCAGCACGCCCGGCATCGCCCGCACTCGGCGCTCGGCAGTGGATTGCGGAATCTCGTTGGCATTCTCGACGGATCGGCGCTCGTGCTCACTCCGGACACCGGGCCCCTGCACATGGCTGTCGCGCTCGATCGACCAGTCGTCAGTCTTCTGGGGTATACGAATCCCAAGCGAACGGGCCCGTATCGAAAGTTTCACGATCTCATAATCGACGCCTACGGCGACGAGGGCGAGGCATACCCGATCAGCATGGAGAATCGACGCGATCGCATGGGCCGCATTGGCGTGCGCGACGTGCTCGATCGTGTCGAACACTGGCGCTCGGTCTATCAGTCGGCGGTCAGCGGTCCAAAGTCGTAATTCAGCCCGAGCGATCGAAGCAGGCGCACGAGGAGATTGAGCGGCAGCCCCATCACCGCGAAGTAATCTCCGTCGACACGATCGACGATCGTCGCGCCAAACCCTTGAATGCCGTACGCACCGGCTTTGTCCATCGGCTCGCCGGTGTCGATGTAGCGCTCGATCTCGTCGTCGCTCAACTGGCGAAATGTGACGCCAACTTCCTCGAGGCCAGACGCGAGCTCGCCGCGCCATCGTGCGGCGACTCCGGTCATCACGATGTGCGACCGGCCACTCAGTTGACGGAGCATGTCGGCGGCATGCGCTCGGTCGCGCGGCTTCCCCAGCACTTGGCCATCGACAACGACGATTGTGTCGCTTCCGATCGTCACGGCATCGGGCGCGTCGATCGCGAGAGCCTTTTCTCGCGCCAGCCGCTCCGCGTGCGCGCGCGGCACTTCGGCAGGAAGATATGTCTCGTCGATGTCCGCCGGACGCACCTCATGCCCGATGCCGACGAGGTTCAGCAACTCGCGCCGGCGCGGCGAAGCGGAAGCGAGCAGGACGCGGGGACGAATCATCGCTCCAACCAGAGCGTGACTGGTCCGTCATTCACCAACTCGACCTGCATCGACTCGCCGAAGGTTCCCGTTTCGACCGACCCTAGACGTTCGCGCAACAGAGCAACGAATCGTTCATAAAGAGGCACGGCGCTTTCCGGTCGCGCGGCGTCGATGAAGCTTGGACGGCGCCCTTTGACCGCGTCGCCGTACAGCGTGAACTGTGAGACGACGAGGATCGCACCTCCAGCGTCGACGACTGAACGATTCATCTTGTCGTCATCGTCGGGAAAAATGCGTAAACCGACGACCTTCTCGGCCATCCACGCAAGTTGTTCGGCCGTGTCGGCATGCGTGAAACCGACAAAGAGCAACAGACCGCGTTCGATGCGGCCGACCACTTCTCGTTGGACTTTCACCTCGGCGCGCGCGACGCGCTGCAACAAGACTCGCATGGACCGGCTGGGATCGGATCGTCGATAACCTAGCCGAGTACTGGTCGATCGCGATCTATGGCGCGAAAAAAAGCGCACCGTCGTCTCGACGATGCGCTTTCTCGTACGATCCCTGTTCGAACGCTAGGCTGCCACGCTTACCTTTTCGACCGCCTGGCGAACCACCTCGACGTCGAGGGTCAACTTCACTTCGTCGCCCACGACGACTCCACCCGTCTCCAGGGCCTGGTTCCAGTTCAAACCGAAGTCGCGTCGGTTGAGCTTTCCAGTCGCGCTGAAGCCAGCGCGATCGTTGCCCCAAGGATCCTTCGCCCGCCCTTCGAACTTCGCGTCCAGTGTGACCTCACGCGTGGTGCCGCGGATCGTCAGATCGCCGACCACCTTGAAGGTCTTGGTGACGTCACCGTCGATGCGCTTGCTGACGAAGTGCATCTTTGGGTGATTGGCCACGTCGAAGAAGTCCGCCGACCGGAGGTGATTGTCGCGCATCTCCTGCCGCGTGTCGACCGACGCGACGTCGACGGTGACGTCGATCTTTGCGCTCGACGGCTGCTTCTCGTCGACGGTGATGGTCCCGTTGATGGCGCCAAAGCGTCCGCGAACCGTCGAGAGCATAAGGTGTCGCACGGCGAAACCGAGTTCGGCGTGTGCCGGGTCGATCGCCCAAGTCGTTGTGTTGTTTGCTAATGTCGTCATTGTCCGTCTCCAGCCGAGTGTTGGTAGTGCGTTCAGGTAGTGCTGGTCTGTAAAGTTTGCTTGTCAAAAATGCATATATGAATTTCAGGCGCAAAAAAACTACTTGAGCGCCGAGAATAGTCGTGCTAACGCTGCACGATCCTCCTCGCCTACGCTGGCGGCGAACTCCTCATGCAGCCGTGCGACTTCAGCAGCGCCAGCGGCGTGGCGCACGCGCCCCTCGTCCGTGATAGCTGCTTTGACGCCGCGACGATCATTCGGGTCGTCCACACGTTGGACGAGGCGATCGGCCTCCAGCCGGTCGACGAGCTGCGTCATGTTCGACCGAACGCAGCTGAGCCTCGCTGCCAAGTCGCTAAGCGACAACGGTTTTCCGGATGCGCTGAGCTCGTTGAGAACGGAGAACTTCGGCGTCGACAATCCGACGCCATTGAGCGTCCCCTCGAGCTTGTCCTCCAAGGCGTGCGCGGCGTGCAGCAATGAAAAGATCGTCGAGTCGGACGGCTCTTTGGTCTTTGACGTCTCCACACCTGTATCATTCATGGATGAATAGTACAGTTATAGTCAACCCGTGTCAAGGGTCTCGTGCTGGAAATCCGAAGACGGCCTTTTAGCGGCCTCTACTCGACTGTCACTGACTTGGCCAGGTTCCGCGGTTGATCCACGTTCAGGCCACGCTTGACCGCGATGTAGTAGGCCAGGAGCTGCAGCGGGATCACCGTCAGGATCGGGTAGAGCATGTCGATCGTCTGCGGCACCCGGATTTCATGGTCGATCATACCTTCGAGCACCGGCTCGTCCTGGCTCGTGATGCAGATGACCTTTCCTCCCCTCGCCTTCACCTCTTGGATGTTCGAGACGACCTTGTCGAACACGGCGTCGTGGGGCGCGATGAACACGACAGGCATCTCCGAATCGATCAGCGCAATCGGTCCGTGCTTCATCTCGGCGGCAGGATATCCCTCCGCGTGGATGTAGCTGATCTCCTTCAGCTTGAGCGCGCCCTCGAGTGCCACCGGGAATTGATACCCGCGGCCCAAGTACAGAAAGTTCGTCGCGTCCTTGAACCGTTCCGCAATCTTCTCGACTTCGGACGCGTGGTCGAGGATCGTTTGAATCTGCGCCGGCAAGGCGAGCATTGCTTCGGCGACTTCTCTTCCCTTCACGACCGACATGTTGCGCAAGCGCGCGAGCTTGAGCGTCAGCAGCGCGAGGGCCGCAACCTGACTCGTGAATGCTTTCGTCGATGCGACTCCGATCTCTGGGCCGGCGTGTAGATAGATGCCGCCGTCGTCCTCACGGGCGATCGTCGAGCCGACAACGTTTACCAGGCCGAGCGTTTTCGCGCCGCGACGTTTCGCCTCGCGCATCGCCGCCAGCGTGTCCGCGGTTTCGCCCGACTGTGAGATCACGACACACAGGGTGGTGTCGTCGATGATCGGATTGCGGTAGCGGAACTCCGACGCGTACTCGACCTCGCAGCGAATGCGCGCCAACTCCTCAAGGTATAACTCGCCGATGAGTCCCGAGTGCCAACTCGTGCCGCACGCCGTGATGATGATCTGGTCGATCGATTTCAGTTCGTCCTTCGAGAGATTCAAGCCGCCCAGCTTCGAGAAACCCTCCTCGACTACGAGACGCCCGCGCATCGTATTCTGAATTGTCTGCGGTTGCTCGCAGATCTCCTTGAGCATGAAGTGGTCGAAGCCGCCCTTCTCGATCTCGTCGAGCGACCAGTCGATCCGGCTCACGCCTTTCGAGACGCGACGCGCATCGAGATCCAACACTTCGTACCCGTCTCGTGTCAACACGCCCATCTCGCCGTCGTCGAGGTAGACGACTTGCCGGGTATGCTGAAGAATGGCGGCGACATCGCTTGCAACGAAAAATTCACCTTCGCCGAGACCGATCAGGAGCGGGCTTCCCTTTCGCGCAGCCACGATCTTGTCGGGATCTTTGCTCGACAACACGGCAATCCCATACGTGCCTTCGACCAGCGCGAGTGCATCGATGACTGCGTCCTCGAGCTTTCCGTCGAACGCGGCCTCGATTAGATGGGCGAGCACTTCGGTGTCGGTTTCCGACTTGAACGTGTGCCCCTGCATTTGGAGCATCTTCCGCAACGCACTGAAGTTCTCGATGATGCCGTTGTGAACGACAGCAATCGTATTGGTGCAATCCACCTGTGGATGCGCGTTGCATTCATTCGGCTTGCCGTGCGTTGCCCATCGCGTGTGCGCGATTCCGACCGATCCGTGGATCGGGTTGCCGTTCACCAAGCCTTCGAGCATCGAGATCTTACCTTTGGCCTTTCTCGTCTCGAGGCCGTGACCATTGCTCATGGCGATTCCAGCCGAGTCGTAGCCACGATACTCGAGGCGCTTGAGACCCTCGATCAGCATTGGTGTCGCGACCCGCGGTCCAACGTATCCGACAATTCCACACATGGTGTCGACCCTGTCTCAGGTGTTCGCGCCAAGCGCGTCCAGCGGTATTCTCGAGCGCCGTACGAGCTCGAGCGCTTCGCGGCTCGTCGGCGCCTCAGCTATGACTCGCACGATTGGTTCCGTGCCGGATGGTCGGACGTGAACCCAGCGGTCCGGCCAGGACAAACGCAGTCCGTCCTGTGTATCAGCCGCCGCGCCCGGAAAGGCGGCGCGGAGGGCGTCGTACACCGTGTCGAGGCTCGCGTTCGGCCTGTCGAGCTTATCCTTGACGATGGAATAGCGCGGCAGTCCCGACACGATCTGTGAGAGCGAGGTGTTGTCCTCATGCAGCAACTGCAGGAGCAACGCCGCGCCCACCGGGGCATCGCGCCCGAGATGAACCTCGGACAGGATGACGCCCCCGTTTCCTTCACCGCCGATCGGCGCATGCTCGTCGCGCATCCGCACCGCGACATTCACCTCGCCGACCGGCGCCAGTATCACCGGCACATTGGCCGCGTTCGCCACATCCTCGACGATTCGGCTCGTCGAAAGGTTCGTCACCACCGCCCCACGCTTGTGTCTGAGAACCACTCGGGCCGCCAGCGCCAGGGTGAAATCCTCGCCGATCGCCTTCCCCGCGTCGGAGACCAACGCGAGCCGGTCCACGTCCGGATCCACCGCGAACCCGATGGCCGCACCGGCGCGAAGCACGAGTCGTTCCAGATCTCCAAGGTTCTCGGCGACCGGTTCGGGTGGCCGCGGGAACAGCCCGTCTGTCTCGAGATTGATGGCTGTCACACGACAGCCCAAACGGTCGAGGAGCGACGGCATGATGATGGCACCCGCGCCTCGAACGCAGTCCAGCGCGACGTTGAACCTCCGACGCCGGATCCCCTCGATATCGAGATACGGTATCGCGAGGACACGATCGATGTGTCGCTGAATGGCACCGTCATCCCGCTCGACGCGCCCGAGTTGGTCCCAGCGCGCGCGTGGAATTCCAGTTTCGACGAGGGACCGCATCTCCACGCCCTCGGCGTTCTCGAGAAACAGACCGGTCGGCCCGATGAACTTCAGCGCGTTCCATTCAATTGGGTTGTGGCTGGCCGAGATCATCAGACCACCCGCCGCGTGCCAGTGCTCGACGGCGAGCTGGCAGGTGGGGGTCGTCGTGAGTCCAATGTCGACCACGTCGCAGCCAACCGACGCGAGCGCGGCGAGGACGGCGTGGTGGAACATCGGACCGGAGACGCGACTGTCGCGTCCAACCACGACCTGGTGCGAGCTGCCTCGACTCGCGGCCCAGGCGCCAAAGCCTGCCGCGTAGCGCGCGACGACCTCGGGAGTCAGTGCCTCACCGACACGTCCCCGAATTCCCGAAA
>DASYSU010000483.1:0-2444 GCA_036002925.1 Gemmatimonadaceae bacterium
CGCAAGCGCGCCGATTCGAACAAGCGCGGCTCGCGTCGAAGGCAGCTTTCGCGTTGAGCGGCTCGTCGGAGGCACGCGACCATGAAGTTCACAACCCGTGCCCGATATTCAGCGACGGCAATCGATGCGCGCGACAGGAACGGTCGCCGTCTGGCTGCCCACCGTCGCTCGCCCGGTGACCGAGCCCGCCGTGAGTTGAAGCGTGAGCGGTTGCTGCTCGCGCGCGTTCGCGAATTGCACGCGAACGACCTCGGCTGTGAGGTGCCGCCACGTTCCGCCTGGCAGAACGCTGTCGATGCGGCCTTCGGGTGATACGGAACGGATATCGAAGTCGGGCCCGCTACGCGTGTTCATGAGCGCAAATCGTTGCGGAAACGGTGGCGCCAGCGCCGAGCTCGTCGAGTCCGAGCGAATCTGATAGCAGCCTTCGAGGTCGCCGGTTGCGGGTCGCAACTGCCGAACGGTTGCTCCGGTTGTCATTACCTGTTCCAGCCGCGTGACTCCAGACGTCTTCCGTTCTGCAAGGTCGGCCGCCTTGGCCTGCGCGCCGCCGGTGACCGCGTTCGCGGAGCTGGGTGGCGGTGCGGCGGCAACCGATTGCGCAGCTCGATCGGCCATGGTAGGCGAGACGCTGTCGAGCGTTCCGCGTGTTTTCTCCATCGCAAGTTTCGGTTTCGGACTCATCGCGTTCAGCGAGCGGGTGGAGTCGCGAGTTCCCGTTTGTGCCTGGGCTGTCGCCGCGGTCGACGCCCGAACCCGCAACGGTGCGGCTTTCTTGGCGACCATTATTGAGTCCTGGACCGGTGGCGCCGCGGGCGCTTGGGACGCGACGACCGCAGGCGCGGCGGCCGGAGCGGCTTGAGACCTGTCAAATGGAGCCACGTCTGGCTCTGAGGCATGCCGAACGGTGAGCAGCGACGCCACCGCGACCAGCAGAGTCGCGGCGAGCGCGGCACGCGCCGGAGTGAATCGCAGGCGTCGCCATAATGAATGCTGGCTTGCAGCCGGCATGCTCGGCGTGGGAATGACGCCGCCGCGCACGTGATCGAGCGCGGAGACGATGTTTCCGGCCGCCACGATCATCCCGCGGGCCTCGGCCACATTCGCCGCGCACTCGCGGCACTCATCGACGTGCTTCGCTACGCTCTCCGCTTCGTCCGCGGGGAGCGCGCCGTCGAGCCACGCGTGGATGGTTCCTTCATCAAGATGCTGCATGTGTACCTCGTGCAACGCTCCGGCCCTGCTGGAGCGATTCATATGCGTCCACCAATCGCCGCCGCGCTCGCGCCAGCGTCGTTCCAACGGATCCGATCGAGAGCGCTAGTGCGCTCGCGATCTCGGTGTAGTCGAGTCCTTCCTCTCTCATCAGCAGCGCTTCACGGTCGCGCTCGACGAGCATGTCGAGCGCTTTCCGCGCCAGCGCCGCTTCCTGTGCCCGCTCGATCGCCAACGGTTCCGGCTCGACCACTTCATCGGCCTTCGCTTGTTCGCGGAGCAACTCGAGCCGTCGTCGACGCCGTGCGTCCTTTCGTGCTTCATCACGCACGAGATTCGTCGCCACGGCAAAGAGCCACGCACGTTCGCTCACGATCGTCTCCTGGCGCATGGCGCGAAGGAACGTCTCCTGTGCCACCTCCTCCGCCCAATCGCGATCGCCGAGCCGCCGCGTCAGATAGCGGACGAGCGGCTCGTGATACTCGCGAAACAGGCGGTCGACGTCGTTCACTCGATCCTCACCATGCGCCCACGATCGTCTTCAACTCGCCGGCGCTCAGCTCTGCCCGGCCGTTCTCGCCGAGTGAGATCGCCCGGTCTTTTCCGACGATGATGACGTGAGTTCCCAGGGCAAAGGCCGCGCGCAACTCTGGAAGTCGGTCGAGCAGATCAAAGTATGCACGTGAAAATGGCTTGATCGTGGTCGTCGCCATGGTCGGCCGGTAGCGCGTGTCCGTCCAAACGCTGTCGTGGAGTACGAAGGTGCGACCGTCGAGTCGTCGTGTCGAGGCTCGCTCAGTCGGCCGCGAACTCGGTGAACTCGGCGGAGCTGGAGCTGCGAGCGCGAGCGAGTCAAGCGCGTTGAGACTGGTGACCGAGCGCTGCGCCGACGCTGCTTTTGCCGACTCGAAGCGTTGATCAGCGGCACCCGCCACCACCACGTTTTGCAGTTGCGGTTGTCCCGAGCCGTTGCGCATCATCCCGACGCGCGCCGTCATTTGTGGCTCGGTGACGAGATACGATGTGAATTCCGTCGGGATGCCGTACCGCTCGCCCAACGAACGGATCTCGTCGTCGATCTCTTTCGAGCCGCCATTCTTTCTTCGCTCGGCACTGAGCATTCCGACGCGCTGCGTCGCCCAAAGCCGTGCGACGAAAGGATTCTGTCGGTCGCGCTCGGGGAAATCGATCGTCGACGTCCACTGCACCGCCGTGCCGCGACGCTTGCC
>DASYSU010000484.1:0-5865 GCA_036002925.1 Gemmatimonadaceae bacterium
TTGATGAACAAGTATCTCGAGGAGATCACTGGTCTCGATCTGCGCATCGGTCGGGATCGCGTTCAACTCATGCAGAGCATGGGCGACGTCGCGGCGTTCAGCGCACAGTTGCGCGTGCTCGCGATCGACCTGAGCAAAATCGCGAGCGACCTACGGCTCATGGTGATGGGTCCGCGAACAGGCATCAACGAGATCGCGCTCCCGGCCGTTCAGCCCGGGTCTTCGATCATGCCTGGAAAGATCAATCCGTCGATTCCCGAGATGGTGAATCAGGTGTGCTTCCAAGTGATGGGCTGCGACACGACTGTGGCGATCGCGTCGGAGCACGGCCAACTCGAGCTGAACGTGATGATGCCGGTCATCGCATTCAACGTGCTGCTCTCGATGCAGATTCTCACCAACGCGACAAACGTGCTTGCCGACAGGTGCGTAAAAGGCATCGAAGCGAATCGCGAGATGTGTCAGTACTGGGTCGAGCGCTCGGCGGCGTTGGCGACGGCGCTCGCGCCGCAGATCGGTTATGCCAAGGCGGCCGAGATCAGCAAGCGGTCCGTGAAGGAGGGCGTGCTCATACGCGACTTGGTGAAGCGAGAGCACGTGCTGCCCGACGATCAGCTCGATGACGTACTCGACCTCAAGAAGATGACCGAGATCGGCGTTCCGGGCGGGGCGCACGGCGTTTCGGCCGGGGGCTGACTCGTCATACCGCGACCAGGCGATCTGGAGTAGCTTTCAGACGTGCGTATCACAACTCTTGCCGAATACGGCGTCATCTGCGCGCTCCACCTGGCTCGTCGCGCGTCCGAGGGTCCGATTACCGGGCGTGAGATCGCCGAGGTGGAGCGTTTGCCCGGCGACTACGTCGAGCAGATTCTCCTGCGAATGCGTCGCGCGGGCATCGTCGCGAGCACTCGCGGGGCGCACGGAGGTTATGCATTGGCGCGCTCGGCCGATTCGATCTCGATTCGCGACGTCATCGAGGCGTCGGAGATGACGACGTTCGATCTGCATTGCCTGTCGCATCCGGTCGAGGAGGAACGGTGCTCCTCGTCGCATAATTGCAGCATTCGGCCCGTGTGGATGCTGTTGCAGCAGAAGATCGACGACGTGCTCGAGGGCGTGCATCTCTCGGATCTGCTCGTCGAGGAGAGCGAAGTGCGGACTCGCGTCGGGCTGGTTACTGCCGGCGAGAGCGCGGTGGACGCGCGAGCGCTACCCATCCTTCAGCCGTGACTCATGTCGCTGTTCGCGCGATGGAGAGCCGAACGAGAGCTGGCGCGTAAAGCGGCGGCGTACGTCGCGGCGATTTTTCGCGATCCGGATCCGGCTGATGTCGAGTGGCTCGCCGCATCCGCGACGCACGGCGATGCCGACCACGCGCAATGGGAGTTGCGCTACGCGAAGCGGGCCCTCGGACTCATCGCCGCCCAGCGTGACGCGCTCGACGATCGCACCGCGTCCATCGTCGCCAAGGAAATTGCCGAGGCGTTCGACCGCGATCAGAATGTCGCGGCGGGCAAGGTCGAGACTGCGGAGCGCCAATTCAACGCGCGCCTGAGTGCGTATCAGGATGGCCTCGCGGCCAAGGCGGGTGCTCCGACACCGATTCGCATGGGGCAAACGCTGTTCGCATTTGCCGGGGGCAGCTTCACGCGCCAGGACGAGAACATCGTGCGCGCGGGTACATTGCTCGCGACTTACTTGACCGAAGCGAACGAAGCGCTGCGCGAGAGCTTCGGGGCCGCCGTGCTTCCGGAGAACGTTGCGCCCAGCGCCCTCGCGGGGGCGCCGCCGGTCCATCGCTAGGAGTGCCGAAGGGGGGACTCGAACCCCCACGGGCTATCGCCCACTGCGCCCTGAACGCAGCGCGTCTACCAGTTCCACCACTTCGGCAACGAGTCAAAGAAGCTAGTTTGCGACGACGAGCGCGTCAACGCATCACTCGTTGCTGCGCGAAGATAGCTCGCCTAACTTGCGTCACATCGTGCCGAAGAAGCCTCCCGCCGACAACAAACACGAGATCAAGTCGATCGCCCGAAACAAGCGCGCGCGCTTCGACTACCACATTCTCGAAACGTTCGAAGCCGGCCTCGTCCTGCAAGGGACCGAAGTAAAGTCGCTGCGCGAAGGGAAAGCCAACATCAGCGACGCTTACGGAAACATTCGCGACGGCGAGGCGTTCCTGCTGAACCTGCACATATCGCCCTACGAGCGCGGCGGCTACACGAACCACGAACCCGGGCGGACGCGCAAGCTGTTGCTCCACCGTAAGGAAATCCGTCGTTTAATTGGGGCTGTCGAGCGACAGGGACTGACGCTGATCCCGCTCGAGCTCTACTTCAAAGACGGGGTGGCGAAAGTGGCGTTGGCATTAGGCAAGGGCAAACAGCTGCACGACAAACGCGAGACCGAGCGTAACCGCGACGCGGAACGCGAAATCGCGCGGGTGGCGCGCGCCCGATGATCTGGGCGCCGTTCATCGCGCTGCAGATCGCGGCCGCGACTCCGCTGGTGATGAGCGACGGCCATCGCTCAGTGCGCGTCGCGACTGTTGCGACGAGCAACGGGCCCATGCTCCGCGCCGATGCGCTCGCGCCGATGCTGCCGATCGACGTGCGTCACGATTCGGCGTCTTCGTACACGATCGAGATCTGGGGCGCCCGACTGCACGTCGAGTCGGGAGTGCCGATGGTCCGTGCGGGTGACGACGTCTATCCGCTCGCCTCGGCGCCGACGGTGGATCATGGGCGACTGATGCTTCCGCTGCAGATGATCTCCGAGGTGTTTCCGGTCGCCGTGCCGAATACTCGGTGGGACGTCGCGGCCCGTCAGCTCGTGGTGTTCAACGTCGTGAGCTCGGCGATCACGGTGCCGCGCGCCGTCGCGCAGAACGGTGGGGAAGTCGTCAGGCCACGCCGACCGAATTACGACCAACTGTCTCGCGCCTCCGATAGTCGGCTGCCCCCGGTGCCGGCGAAGCATCACCGTCGAACGATCATCGTCGACGCCGGACATGGTGGTGTCGACAACGGGATGACCGGTCCACTCGGCGGCGGGCCGCGCATTTATGAGAAGGACATCACCCTCGCCGTCGCGAACCGGCTCGGGGGACAGTTGAGCGCGCGCGGTGTCGACGTCGTCTACACGCGCACCAGCGACACGTTGATCGCGCTCGACGATCGCGGCCGCATCGCGAATAGGGCCAGCGGCGATTTGTTCATCTCGATTCACGTCAACGCCGCCAACCCGACGTGGAAAGATCCGGGTGGCGCGCGCGGCTTCGAGACGTATTTTCTCTCCGAGGCCCGCACCGAAGATGCACGGCGCGTGGAGCAGATGGAAAACGCGGCGGTCCGATTCGAGGATACGCCGAACAAAATCGACCGGGACGATCCGTTGAGCTTCATCCTCAGCGACATGCGGCAGAACGAGCACCTGCGCGAATCGAGCGAGCTGGCCGACATCATCCAGCAGAGTCTCGCGAAGATGCATCCGGGTCCGAGTCGCGGCGTGAAACAGGCGGGCTTCCGGGTTCTCGTGACGGCGTACATGCCGGCCGTGTTGGTCGAAATTGGATTCGGCACAAACTCGCGCGAGGCGGCCTTCATCTCGTCGCCGGCGAAACAGGACGCGATCGCGGCGGCCGTCGCCGACGCGGCGATGAAGTATCTCGACCGGTACGAGCAGCGCGTGGGCGGGTTGCGCGCGGGGTCCGGGCCAACGCGGTGACGACAGGCACTCGCCTCCGCACCGTCGTTCATAATCTCGTATTTCAAAATCCTATCGTTCTCGCCGCCGGCACCGCCGGATATGGCGAGGAGCTTGCCGACGTCGTTCGTTTGAATTCACTCGGTGGCTTCGTGACCAAAGCCGTGTCGCTCGAGGCACGCGGTGGCGCGCCGCCCCCGCGTGTCGCCGAGTTCGAGGGCGGCATGGTGAACGCGGTCGGTCTGGCCAACCCCGGCCTCGAGGCGGTGCGCCGCGAGCACATCCCGTGGATGGCGTCCCATCTCCCGGCGACGCGCAAGATCGTGAACGTCGTCGGATTCGCGACGGAAGAATTCGCGGCGGTCGTGGCGGGACTCGAGAATGGGCTCGACGGCCCGCAGGCGGCCGCGGTCGACGCGTTCGAGATCAACGTCAGCTGTCCGAACGTGAAGGCGGGCGGTCTGGAGTTCGGGGCCGATCGCGCCGCACTCACAGCGGTCGTCACCGGCGTTCGGCGCGAGACGCGACGTCCGGTGTTCGTCAAGTTGTCGCCCACGCTCGACAGCGTCGGCGACGCCGCGCGGGTCGCCGCCGATGCTGGAGCGGACGGCATCAGCGTCGTGAACACCATCCCGGGGCTGCTCATCGACGTCGAGCGTCGCCGACCCGTGTTGGGGTTCGGGACCGGAGGGGTGAGCGGTCCGGCGATTCTCCCGGTCGGGGTTTTGGCCACATGGAAGGTCCGGAAGGCGGTACCGCTTCCGATCCTCGGCGTCGGCGGCGTCTCGTCGGCGGAGGATGCCCTTCAGTACATCATGGCCGGCGCGGCGCTCGTCGGCATCGGCACCGCGGCGATGAGAGATCCGCGCGCCCCTGAACGAATCGTTCGCGGTCTAGAGCAATGGTGCGCCCGTCACAACGTGAACAGCGTCGAGGAGTTGGTCGGCGCACTGGAGTGGCCGAGCTGATGCCCGTAACACCGATCATCGCCCTCGATGTCTCGACGGCCGAAGACGCATTGCGAATCGTGGACGAGCTGGGCAATCGGTGCGCGTTTTACAAGGTCGGCAATGAGCTCTTCACAGCGGCCGGACCAAGTGTCGTGCGGGAGATTCGGGCGCGGGGCAGTGACGTCTTTCTCGATCTCAAATTCCACGACATTCCGAGTACGGTCGCCGGTGGCGTGCGAAACGCCGCCCGCCTCGGCGCGCGCTTGGTGACGGTGCACGCGTCGGGCGGCCTCGCGATGCTTCGAGCCGCGGTGGAAGCCGGTGGCGATTCGTGTGGAGTTCTGGCGGTGACGGTGTTGACGTCGCTCGAGGTTGGCGACGTTGCAACCGCCTGGGGTCGCGACAACTCGCTGAGCCTTTCCGCTGAAGTCATACGGCTCGCGGCAATGGGCGCTGAGGCGGGAGTGCACGGTGTCGTCTGCAGCGGTCGCGAGGCTTCGACGGTTCGCGATCGGTTCGGAGACGACTTCGCGATTCTGGTTCCGGGCGTCCGGCAACCGGGCGCGGCCTCACATGATCAGGCGAGAGTTGTCAGTCCGCGCGAGGCCGCCAATGCGGGTGCTCGCTACATTGTCGTGGGCCGGATGGTGACAGCGGCGACGGACCGGCGAACTGCCATGGATGGGGTGCTCCGCGACCTCGCTTAATCACTGTCGCCGCCGTGAGGAACACTGACGAATGATTCGGATGGGTAAGGCGGGAGTTGTGGCGGCCGTGGTCGCCGGAGTCATCGCCATCGATGGATGCGCGTCGTTGAGGCTGGCACCGTCGCCCTCGGCGGCTCCCAGCGCCGAGCTCGAGCGAGGCTTCGTGATCCAGCATGGGCCGGCCGAAGTGCAATTTGTCGTAACAGGCGCGCCCGATCGGGTGTTGCCGCGCTTGATGACCGCGCTCGCGGCCGAGTCGCTCTTCGTGACGTCGTCCCAGGGGGAGCGTATCGAGGCGAAGCTGCCGCCTGACAATGAAATCGGAGTGACCTATCAGGTTGTCGCGCGCGGGCTGATCACGCCCGCCGATCCTGGCATGACTCGCGTGCGTCTGTATGGCGAGCGAACTGTGTCGGCCGTGACCAAGGATACACTCGACGTTCAGCGGATCGACGGCGGCATGTACGGCCGGTCGGGGGCGACGTGGCTCTCGTTGCTCA
>DASYSU010000485.1:0-21032 GCA_036002925.1 Gemmatimonadaceae bacterium
AGCGATGAGAACGCCGGATCGAGAATGTTTCCCTCGTATCGGTCGGCGCGGATCGGGTCCGGCCGGTCGAGCACGATGATTGGTTTCTTGGCGGCATTCGCGGTGATGGCCAGCGTCCATTCGTACGTGTAGACGCGCGCGCCGACATCCTGGATGTCGTAGACAAGGACATCTATGTCTTTGAGCATCTCGGGAGTCGGAACTTGTACGTCGCCATACAGCGAGTACACGGGGACGCCGGTCGCCGAGTCGACGGTCGAGCCGATTTTCTCTCCGGCCTTGGCGACGCCACGAATACCGTGCTCCGGACCGTACAACGCGGTCAGCTTGACGCCCGGCGCATTGAAGAGCAAGTCGATCGTACTTCGTCCCTGCCTGTCACGCCCCGAGTGGTTTGTGAGAAGACCGACTCGCTTGCCGCGGACGAGATGCATCGAGTCGGTGAGGAGGACTTCGACGCCGGGGATGACGCCGGCGGTCGTCTGGGCCATGGCCGGCGCGGCGGCAAAGACGAAAACGAGAACGTTGGTGGCTATTCGCATGCAGCCAAAGTGCTGCGTTCGTCGGTCGGGATGCAAGCGGCGCTTGACAGGCGAGAGCCACGTGACGTTAGCAATATCAATTCTTCTTCTGACGAGAGCTCGAACGATCCATCGCAGCGCGACAGCACCACCGTCGCGAGACAATTGCCGACGACGTTGAGCGACGTTCGCGCCATGTCCATCACGGCATCCACGCCGAGAATCACCGCGACGCCCTGAAGCGGAAGTCCAAACTGCGCCAGCGCCCCGGACAGAATCACGAGCGACGAGCGCGGCACTGCAGCGACCCCCTTGCTCGTCAGCATCAGCGTGAACATCATGAGAAGCTGCTGCGACACAGGCATGTTGATTCCCGCCGCTTGCGCCACGAACACCGATGCCATCGCGAGGTAGAGCGTGGTGCCGTCCATGTTGAACGCGTAGCCGGTCGGCAGCACGAACGACACGATTCGGCGCGGCACGCCCAGCTGGACCATGTTCTGCAGCGCGCGCGGCAACGCCGCTTCGGACGATGCCGTCGAGAACGCGACGAGCCACGGCTCCTTCACGGCACGTACGAAACGTCGAATCGGCACCCTGAATATGAGCGCGACGGGCAGGAGCACCACGAGAGCGAATACGATGAGCGATCCGTAGAGCGTCAACACAAGGACGCCGAGATTCTTCAACACACCGAGTCCGCTCTTCCCCACCGTTACCGCGATCGCGGCACCGATGCCAATCGGAGCGAACTTCATGACGATGCCAACGAACTGGAACATCACATCGCTGAGGCTCTCGCAAGCCGACAGCATGAACGTCTTCGCCGGTCCCTGCACTCGCGACAGCGCGACCGCGAAGATCATGGCGAAGAAGGTGATTTGCAGGGCGTCGTTCCTGGACGCCGCGTCAAAGAAACTCTGCGGCACCGTATGCTCCAGGACTCCGGCAACCGACGTCTTTGTTCGGGCGAGCTCAGCGCCCGTCTCCGCTGTCGCGGTGACGAGGTTCACGCCGGC
Organism: Gemmatimonadaceae bacterium; assembly: GCA_036002925.1. Taxonomy (GTDB): domain Bacteria; phylum Gemmatimonadota; class Gemmatimonadetes; order Gemmatimonadales; family Gemmatimonadaceae; genus JAQBQB01. The sequence continues at coordinate 1,541 of DASYSU010000485.1, forward strand.
TCCGGGCCTCACGATGTTCACCGCCAACAGACCGATGAGGAGCGCTAGCGTCGTCACGACCTCGAAGTAGAGAATCGAGCGGAGGGCGAGCTTTCCAACTCGCTTCATGTCGTCGCCATGACTAGCGATCCCGACCACGAGCGTGGCGAACAAGAGCGGAACGATCAGCGACTTGATCATCCGCAAGAACACCGATGAGAGAACTTGCAAGTCGGTCGCGTGGAAGCCCGTCGTCCCGGGACCGTCGGGAAACGCATAGCCCACCGCCACGCCGAGAACCATCGACACGACGACCCACTGCGTCGGCGAGATCCGGCGGGTCCGCATTGTTGGCCGATCGTGTGCTGACGTCATGCGAGAACTCGAACTCGGCGTTCAGGGGTCGTGTCTTTCCCTGAAACGCAGTTCGGTTCCGAGACCGGTCAGCGCGGCCGGACGTCCTACCGGAGACGAGCGATGGCCTCGCGGGATTCGCGTACGTAGGGCTGCAGCTCGGCGTCGGCGTTGCGCCAGGCATCGGCGACGAACGCATACTCGTTGATCGCTTCTTTGCGGCGACCTAGATGCTCGTAGACGCGCGCACGCTCCATCGTCCACAAGACGTCGTCGAATCCATTGCTGCACGCCGTCGAGCCGGGCCAGCGGCGCTCGAGACGGCTCGCCGCCTCTCGATACCGACCTGTCCCGACCAGAAGCTCTACCAGCGCGACACGATTCTCATACCAGCACTCGTGGAGCGTGTCGCTCGTCGTGATCAGTTGCTTCAGCGCGGCGTTCGTGTCGCGCTTCGCCAGCGCGAGGTAGGCGCGCCCGGCCGAGGCACTCGCGCGGAGCATGCCTTGCACCGACGCCGTATTCGGGCGGTTCTCGATCTCGGCAAATCCGTTGACATATGTCTGTATCGCCAGCGTGTCGCCATCGGCGGCCCACCAGCCGTACAGCCTTGTAATGCGCGTCCGCGGCGCGAGCGCCAGAATTCGGTGGAATTCGGCGCGTGTCGTGTCCGGCGACACCATGCCGGCGCGGGCCATGTTGTAGAGCGCTGCCGGCCGAAGCCATGGTGTCTGTGCCGTCGCCAGCCGCAAGGCTTCGCGCAGGTGGCCGCGGAATTGTAGCTCGTCGACCGCTTGGACGAACGCACATGAGACTTTGTGCATCGCGATGAGGCTATCCGCGGAGCGGTTGGCGAGCGCGCGAGCGATACGTACGGCGGTCTCGGGCTCGTCGGCAACGTGACGGAGTACCTTTGTCGCTTCGCACAATACATCGGCGGGCAGCGTGTCGACCAGACTCACGACATCCAGCGACGCCGCGCGCGACGGATCGAGTAGCGACTCGGTGAGGCGGATGGTTTCCGAATGCGGGCCTGGGGGCGCAAAGCCGAGGTACCCGCGGATGTAACGTCGCGCGCTCGCTGCGCCGTCGAGATAGGAGGCGAGAGAGATCGGCGTCAGGTATGCGGGCGCGAACGCCGAGTCGAGCGCGATCGCGCGATCATAGAGCGCCAATGTGCTACGGTCGTCGACCTCTCCGACCGCGACATCGTTCTCGAAGCGCGACTGCGCCTCAGCGAGAAGGTACCAGAGCTCGGCATCGTTCGGGTATCGAATCAACGCATCGCCGATGATCGCGTAGAGCTGGTGAAGGAGCGCCTCCTCGTCGGTGAATTTCGCGTCGCGGAGAGCGCGGCGCCAAGCGAAATAGGTCTCGGCCGAAAGTGAGTCGATCGTCGCGAGGAGACGCTCCCGCGGACCGAGTCCGCGCGGGAAACGACTCGGACGGCGCATCAGCGCGTACGTGATCGAATCCGGCAGATACTTCACGTCGCGCCACCGCCGAACGGCGGCGAGTCGATGGTATGCGAGCGCGAACGTCGTGTCGGCCGAGAGCGCGCGCTCGAAGTGTGTCTGCGCCGAATCCCAGCGTGCCGCGCGATAGAACTGCTCGCCCTGCAAATACGCTTTCAGCGCGGCGATCGACACGGTGGGACTCGACGTCGCGCTCGCCATGTCGATTGGTCGCGAGTGTCCGAGCTCGCGAAGCACCGCGATGGTGAGCGAATCAGACAGCCGATCAATTCGCTCGGCCACGTCGCGCTGCTCGATCTCCGCGATCGTCCGGCCGGTTTTTGCGTCCAGGACGTTCACCGTCGCGCGCACAGAGTCGCCGGCGGCGAGCAGCCCGCCGAACAGCACCATGCGAGCGCCGGTCGCTTCGCCCAACGCGCGAGCGGACTGCGCGTCGGCACGTCCTTTCCATTGGCGGATGACGATGGACGCCGGCACCGACCGCAACGCTCCCGCACCGTCGAGACTGCGTGACATCACATCGACGAGTCCCTCTTTCCATAGCGCGAGGGCCGGCGCCGCCACATCGAACGGTGCGACGGCGATGAGATCGTTGTCCAGCGCCGTCGCCTTTCGAGATGTCCAAAGAGCACCCAGCGACGCAAAGAGCGCGGTCGCGGCCGTGACCGCGACCGTTGCTCCCCGCCAAACCCTGCGTTTTCGCACCACCCCCGCTTCGATCAACTCGCCCGCCATCTCACCGGCGTCCGGATACCGATCCTCCGGCGACGAAGACATCGCCCGAAGAATGACGGCGGCCAACTCCGGTGGGACATGTCGATGAAGCGCGATGAAGTCGGGCGCGCGGGTCGCCGCAGACATGGCAATGACGTCCGCCGATTTCTCGCGGGCAAACGGTCGCTCGCCCGTGACCAGCTCGTACAGAACACAGCCGAGTGAATAGATGTCGCTGCGCCCGTCGACATCGGACGAACCAGTCGCCTGCTCCGGGCTCATATACGACGGCGTGCCGAGGACCGGCATTGTGCCGTCGCTCCTATCATTGCCCGACGACGCACTCGAGATGGCGCGAGCGATCCCGAAGTCGGCGATGATGGCGTGACCGTCCTGCAGGAGGATGTTCTCCGGCTTGATGTCCAAGTGGATCACACCGTGTCGATGCGCATAGTCGAGCGCCAGCGCAATCTCGCGGCCGAGTCGCGCCGCTTCGGCCGCCGACAGCCGCCGCTCGCGTCGCAGTCGATCGCGCAACGACTCGCCGGCGACGAACGGCGAGACGAAATAGAGGAACGACGGTTCGTCCTTGCGCCCGGACGCCTCTTCTCCGGAGTCGTGCAGTGGAAGAATGTGCGGGTGCGACAAACCCGCCGCGATCTCGATCTCGCGCGCGAATTGCTCGCGACCGATGATCCGCGCCACGTCGGGGTGCAACGTCTTCACGGCAACCTGACGACGGTGTTTCGGATCGTCGGCGAGATACACCGTCGCCATGCCACCGCGCCCGATCTCCCGCACGATGCGATAACGTCCGCCGAGCACTTGCGGGACAACGGGCGTCGACTCGGCGAGCAGCGGAGCGTACGTGATCGCCGCGGGCGTTTCCAACATCTCAGATCCGCGCTCGCAGGCGGTCAGCAGCGCGCACAACTCCGCACGCAGCGCGGCGTCGCCGCGACAGGCGCTGTCGAGAAACGCCGAGCGCTTCGACGGCTCGAGCTCGAGCGCGGAATCGAGCAGCGGCTCCAGCACCTTCCATCGCTCGCGCGACAACGAGCCGAGGCTCATCGATACGCGGGCGAGCGGTCGTGCGACGCGGAAGCGTTCGCGATGTCCGCGCCGAGCGCTTGGAACAATAACCCTCGAGCCTTGATCCAGTCGCGCCGCACCGTTCTGACGCCGATGCTGAGCGCTTCGGCTGTTTCCTGCTCCGTCATCCCACCGAAGAATCGGCACTCGACGACGCGACAGAGTCGTTCGTCGAGTTTGGCGAGTTGGTCGAGCGCTTCGTGCAGCTCGAGCAATGATTCAGCGCGGCTGTCGGTTGCGGTCAGCTCGTCGTCGAGCGTCACGTGCTGGCTCGGCCCACCGCGTTTCTCGGCGGCGCGACGTCGAGCGCGATCCACGAGGATGTGTCGCATCGCGACGGCCGCCACGCCGAGAAAGTGGGCGCGGTCGCGCCAGTCGGCTCGTCCGGTGCGGGAGAATTTCAGATAGAGCTCGTGGACGAGCGCCGTCGTGGAGAGTGAGTCGTTCGGACGAACCGCCAACTCGCGGCGTGCCGTTCGCCGGAGCTCGTTGTAGACGAGCGGAAGAATCTGATCGAATGCTTCGCGCCGCCCGCCTCGGAGATCGGTCAGCAATTGCGTGATGCTTTCCGGGTCGCCGCGGGGCACAGTGGAACTCGCGATCACTGGTTCAGGATTCAACATCACTGACATGAATTAGCTCGACGAAAATAGGTTTCGCCGCCGAATCAGAGATTGCTACTGCTTCGGCGCATGGACCCACCGTCGAGCCCTTCGTGGCGACTACTAATCGGGAAACGGGGCGTAACGTTCGGCACCGCGCTCTGCATGCGGGTACGCCCTCGCACGAGGTGTTTCGCTCGACAGTAAACTATAGCGTCCAGAAAGGGGCTGAGAAGCGTCGCTCAGCCTCGCGTCATCGGGAGGCGGCCTGCGTCATCCCCGCGATTGCCGGCTCTCCTCAGCCTTAAGTAGAGGCGGCGGGCCGAGTTGGGAGATCTGGTAACCTTTGGGCCAAGTGCGTTGGGGTCGCCCGGTGATGAAATTCTTGCTCGTGCGCGCGGGGAAAAGACGTAGCACGCGCGCCCTCGTACGCAGCGCACCGGTAACGAGGGTCCGAACGGCCCGAGGTGGGTGCGGGAATCCGAACGAGTTCAACATCGTCTCGTCGAGCAAGCCGTGAATCGCTACGCGCACCGCCGGCGACAGAAACCGTGGCGCCCAGCTCACGAACAGCTCGCGCGTCGCCGTCGCGATGCGTTTGTTGGCGTCAGAGTAGGTGAATCGCCGGCGCTCATGTTCGAGGCTCCACTGCTCGAAGGCGGCGTGACTCTCCGGAATGTCGCGGATCGCCATGCGTCGGCCCACCTCACGCCAAAAGTAAAAGCTCGCTTGCACCTCGGCATCGGTCAGGCGGCGCCAACCGAATCGTTCGATCCAACGGATCGGCTCAAGGTGGAACGTCGAGAGGACGTATAGGAAATCGTCATTGGCGATCTTGTAGCGACCGTGGAACCGGTTGACTCGCCTCAGCGCCTCGCGACCGCGATCGCTGTCGTAGCCCCACTCCATGATCTCGGCCATCAAGAGCGACGTATCATCGTAGCGGCGCTGCGGGCGCGACTCGAACTCTCCGCTCTGGACGAGGATCGCCGACGTGGTCGGGGAACAGAACGTCCGGTAAAGCGCCATTTCGAGGGCGCGGATGTAGTCCCAAGGGAATTCCCAGCCCACGAGGTAGTGGATGATCTGGACGTGATCCCGCTCGGGGTCGAGGCTGGCAATGCGGCGTGTTATATCGTAGCGGCCCACGACTGTCTCCTCGGTGCGACCTCTCAGCTTCGGTAGGGCGACTCCCCGTCGAGATCGATCAGCGACGCCCAGTCGATCGCGGACGTGTCGGCGACTGGCGTCGCCGGCTCCGCGCCCGCGGGCACGAGCGATCGAGCCAGCTCGACGAGCATGGGACTCAAATGCGCGCCGTAGCGAACGAGATTGACGGCGCGCGAGCGAGATCCGAGCAGAAAGGCGAGCGGCGCTTGGTCACGCTTCACCATGTTGCAGCCCGGACAGGCGAGGACGAGGTTGTCGCGACGGTCGTACGCCGTCTGCCCTCGCCGCGGCGCGACGTGGTCGAGTGTCATCACGGCGGCGGTGAACCGCACACCACAATAGGCGCACACCGGTCCGTGCTGCGCCAACAGCCATGCGCGCGTCTCGATGTAGGCGTTGCGGCTCGTCGGATGCGACGTCAGCTCGACTCGAGCGCCGGATGATCCGCTGCGTCGGCGACGACGGCCAGTCTTCGCGCGGGTCGATGCTTTCACTCCGCCATCGTGTGGCGGGTGCGATGCGTGCGATGCATGTGCTACGTGCGACGCAGGTGCTTGCCGCGGGCGGTGTGCAGCGGATGCTTGTCGGACGGATCGATCTGGGGACTTCTTTCGCGACGCCGCGGCGGCGGAGGTCTTTACAGGAGCGGAGGCGGGGACAGACGAAGGTGCTGGTGCGTCGCGGTACGGTGAATCGTGGGACGATTGAGACAAAAGGAATTGGAAGTTGTTAACTGTATGACGGAGCGCGGTCTATCCGCGTCACATCGTTACTAGTGGTACACCTGTAAGCTAAGATCCGGTCCAGGCCGGCACCAGCGGGCTCGGGCATAATCATTGTCGACACGGCAGGTTCGGGTCCGGAACCGGCTTATCGACGACCGGACGATGGTCGAGGTTCGCAACAGCGACGGCTACATCCCTTATGAAGCTCGCATTCCGCGCCATGTGCACGTAATCGATGTACTGCGGCTCGTCGGTCACCATGTGGTAGTCGGCCTGGACGCCGGTGCTGAAGTACGCGATCGGAATCCCAAAGCGCGCGTAGTTGTAGTGATCGCTCCGGCAATACGAGTTCTGTGGATGGCCGGGCACGTCGAACGAATAGTCGAACGCGAATCCGTAGCGGTTCTGCGTGTTCACGCGCTCGACGAGGTCGCCCAGCTCGGTCGACAGTCTCCGCGATCCGATCAGCCGCAAGTAATCGAGACCACCACCAACGTGATCGGTCGCGCGGCCGCGGCCCAGCATGTCCATGTTGAGCTGCGCGACGATGGAATCCCGCGACACAGTTGGATGCTCGCTGAAATACCGTGAGCCAAGCAAGCCGTCCTCTTCCGCGGCATGCCAGACCAGGACGAACGATCGCTTCGCCGGCGCGCGCACCAACGATTCAGCGATCTCCAATAGCACGACCGATCCCGAACCGTCGTCGTCGGCGCCATTCGCGATCGAGTCCCGTCGCGCCGGATGGAGCTTGCTCAGGCTGTCGCGAATCTGCTTGATCGCGATCCACTGCTCTGCGGTTGGCTCGCCGACCGGATCGTTGGCCCCGCGCGGACGCATGACGCGATTGTAGGCGCGCAGCGAATCGTGATCGACAGGTCGGGTGTTGAACCCGATATGATCGCTGTGCGCGCCGATCGCCACAAATTCATTTCGCAGCACGCGATCGGTTCCCTGAACAATCGCCACCACATTTCGGACCGGCCATCGCGTCTCGGCGAACAACAGGTCGACGCGAGCGCTTTTGCCTTCCGTCCCGACGCTGGCCGACGCCGGATCGGCGCCGAGCAGACGCTGCGCCGCCGATCGAGTGACGTTGATACGCAGCGGACCGGCGGCGGTCCGAGCCGCGTCGTCGGACGCGAGCCCACGCACAGGTGCATTCGCTCCGACGAGCGAATCGCCCTGCACAATGATTATCCCTGCGGCGGACGAGAGCGGCGCGGGGAGCGGCGTCGCCGCACCACCGCGACCGCCGCGGCCACCGGTCGCCGGCCCTCGCGGGCCCAAGAGCATCACCAGCTTGCCGCTCGATTGCGCCGCCGTGAGACGCGCCGTCGAATCGAGCGGACCACCGAAGATGACGTTCAGTTGCTCGCGAACGGCGTGCGCACCAACGCGAGCAACCGGCGCGAAGTCACGACCGAGTGTGAGCGCTTGCCCATCGACGGTGATCGTCGAACGGGTGTCGGCGACGATGGTGCGATAACCGATGTCTTGGAAGAAGCCGGTATTGTCGCCCGCGGGTGTGAGACCGAGGCGGCGCAGCTCTCGCTCGATGTACGCGGTGGCTTTCGTCGCGCCGCGTGGACCGCCATCATCCCGTCCCATCATCGAGTCGTCGGCGAAGATGTAGAGTCGCGACATCAGATCCACGGGCGTGATCGCCGTCGATGTCGGACGCGGCGTGAATTTCAGCGGGCCCTCGATCGCGAATGACGCAGGGTCGCCAACGGTCGGTGTGGCCAGCGAGCCCGAGCTCGAAGCGCAGGACACGCCGATCAGTGCGAGAGTGAATCCGACCGCCGCGCCGACGGCCCTCCTCAAGTCTGCCGTGTAGGTCATGCTCGCAAGCTACGTCGCGCCGGGCGTCGTGCGCCACGGCACGCTTCGGCTTGCTTCGGCTACGCGATCGCGATCGCGGACTACGTCAGCCTACGTATCTCGCCAACCGTGCGCGCGGAGCAACGTCAATGCATGACAATCGCACCGCTCTTATCGAACCAAAGCTCTCGGCAGACGCGATTTCACGAGCCCCGGCCGAGCGCGACCTTGATGTCTTTCCTCGGCGTCGTGAATCGGTGGTTTCTGCTGTACGGTGTGCCGGGATTGCGACGGCTTCCATTCGTTCGCGAGCTCCCGGTCGTTCGCGGCCATTTCCGAATTCGTGCGCTCGACTTCCCGGCGGCCGATCGCGAGCGCTTGCGCGCTGTCGTCAACGAGTGCACGGCGGCGTTCATCGCGCCTAATCATCCGGAGTTCGGATTGGACTGGATGATGGACAAGGAGATCTCGACGCTCGTCGCGCCGCGCATGGCCAGCTGGGCCTCGCGTGGAATCGTCGCGTCGGCACCGAGATTCTGGACGCGGAACAATCTCGTCGCCAACGACGGCGGAGATGCCGCGAGGCGGTATTCGGTCGCGTGGGCGCTGCGCGGACACGGCGTGTTGCTGCATCCCGAGGGATCGGTCCACTGGACGGCCAACAAGATTCATCCGCTGTTTCACGGTATCGCGGACATGGCGACCGAGGCGGCTCGACGCGTGCGCGCCAACGGGGGCGGTCGGCCGGTGTTCATCGTTCCGATCGTTTGGAAATACCGGTACACGCGCGATGTGAGCGCGAACATTCATCGCGAGCTGGGAACGATCGAACGCGCGCTCTCGCTCGAGTGCACCGAGGGTCTCAGCGTTGCAGAGCGATTCTACGCTTTGCAAACGAACGTGCTCGCCGGCCAGATGCGCCGGTTCGACTTCGAATTGGTGTCTGACCCCCAAAAAGAATCGGGGTCAGACACCAGTTTCTTTTTGCGCCAGGACGCGTTTCGAAGGCACCTCGTTGACGATCTCACCTCCAGATACGTCATCGAGCCGAGCGAGTCGATCGACCGCACGATTATTCGACTCAAGCGGGCGATCGTGCGGGCGCGCGTCGACGCGGGCAGACCTCTCGACCCTCGCTTCGCGCGAGATCTCGAGAGAGTCGACGAGGCAAACCGACTCGGCGGATTCACCCGCGACGTGTACGGAACACCGACGCTGAGCCAGGAGCAGATCTTCGAGAGCCTCAAGCGACTGCGCGCGAGCCTACTGATTCGCGGACTTGGCAACACGCTACACAACTTCTTGCCGACGCCGTATGGGTCGCGTGTCGCGCACATCCGCGTTCCCGAACCGATCTCGATCGATCTCGGGCGCGCGGTTGGTGGCGAAGCCGAGCGAAACGAGTACGCGGACGAGTTGATCGACCTGACACGCAAGCGCATGCAGAGCGCGCTCGACGAGATCAACCGTGAGATCGCCGGCGAGGTCGATTCGTTGAGTCACCCGAACCTGTTCGTCGAGCGTCAAGCTCAACGGCGCGACGACGAGTCGAGCGCGAGCAACCCCTGCAAGATCGACTCGGGTACCAGAAACGCCGACCCATGTCGAATTCCGCGTGGCGTCTTGAGCGAATCGGAGAACGGTTCCCAGTGCTCGAAATCGCGCGTCCGCACAGCGCCGTAATGGCCGCGCGTGTACTCGTCGTAGTAGACGTACCAATAGTCGCCCGAATGCAGAACCGATGGGCCTTCGGTGTCGAGCGCCGTGAACGCCGGCGACGCTGGACCATACGGGCCGGTCGCGTGGGCGCTCGACGCTACGCGCAGATTTCGGCGCTGTGGAAAGAACGTCTCGTCTTTCATGACGAGATAGTATCGGTGGCCGCGCTTTGCGATCGTGCCGTCGATGGCGCAGAAACCGCCATCATATAGAAGGGCCGCGTGCGAGTAGGTAACGAAATCCTTCGTCGTGACGAAATAGAGCCGATGATCGGCGCGACCGCGCGAAGTGCGCTGCGCCAAAGAGTCCGTCGCTGGGAAACGTCCGGGGATTGCCGTTGCCCACACGATCACGAACTGATGTGTCGCGTCATCGTAGAAGAGGTCAGGCGCCCACGCGTTGAGCGCGTCGGGCTCATGCTCCATGACCGGGACGCGCGTTTGCGACGACCAGTGGATCAAGTCGCGTGAATGCGCCACGCCAATGCCATGATCGGTCCATGCGACAGTCCACACGAGGTGGAACATCCCGTCGGGTCCACGCAGGATGCTCGGATCGCGCATCAACGCGGCGGTGGTATTCCATTCCTGCCAACCACGACCGGCGCCCGTGATCGACGGTGTAATCACTGATCGTCCGCCATTGAGCGCCGACCAGGTGATTCCGTCGCGACTGTAGGCGAGGTGGACGCCGTCTTCGCCGTTGCGCGCGAAGTATGAAAAGAGATACGCCTGCGGTGCGGCCGCGGGCGTTGACGGCCCGACATGCCGGCAGGCGCCGACAGTGCATGCGATCGCCGCGCATTGCAGCCGTCGCCACCTCGTGTTGATCGTGGGTCGCATCCGTTCCCGCGTTAGTGACTCCACGAAATAAACGCCGGGTTGATCTCACCGAAACCGGTCGCCGCCGCTAATCTGAACGCAACCTCGACCCCAGAGATCTCATGCGTCGCACGTGGATCGCCGTCGCCGCCCTCCTCGCGATCATCGCACTTGTCGCAACGCGCGCACGGACGACACACGGCCATCGAGCAACGGTTCACCGCGCCGCCGCACATGACACGTCGCCGCCGCTCGCGTCGCTGGCATTGGCGGTCGCGACGCCTTCGGACGCACTCGACGCCGCCGACGATGTCGAGGCGCGATCGGTCGCCTTGTCGCCGACGAACGCGCAGGCGACACCACCAACGACTCCGATCATAGTGCCGGTGATGACCACGCCGGCCGGATCGGCGCCGGTCGAGCAGACCTCACAAGGGACGAAACCCGCGCCCGAGCTCGTGGCGAGCTTCGACGGACTCGGCGCCGACTTCTCTGGGCCCCAAGGCGGTGGGACATTCCGCAATCCGTCCGACAACAGCGTGGCCGTCGGACCGAATCACATCGTGCAGATCGTGAACTCTCGTATGGCGATCTTCACGAAGAAAGGCCGCGCGTTCGACACGACGGGCGAGCCGCTCTACGGCGCTGTCGCGACGAACAACATCTTCAAAGGATTTGGTGGCCCGTGCGCGCAGCGCAACAACGGTGATGCGGTCGTGCGCTACGATCAGCTCGCGGACCGATGGCTCGTCGTGATGCCCATTTTTTCGCGCGGCCCCGTGCGCGCCGACGAGCCCCAACCGGGCCGCGGTGGCGAGCCGGCGCGAGCAAGTCAGCGCGGGCAGCCTGGTCAGCCCGGCGCGGCGGTCCGTTTGTTCGAGCCGCCACCACCGCCACCGACGCCACCGCAGGCGACTCCGCCCGCAGGTCGAGCGGGACGCGGCCAACCGCCGAGCGACGGTCCAAAAGGGTCGTACGCGATGTGTTATGCGCTCAGCGTCGGCTCGGATCCGTTTGGTCCGTACTACCGGTACGAGTTCGTGCGTCCACTGTTCCCCGACTATCCGCGGCCCGCCGTCTGGCCGGACGGCTACTACGTACCGACGAGCACGGGCGACGAAGTAATTCAAAAGCACGCGTGCGTGGTCGACCGGGTGAAGATGCTCGAGGGTGGTGACGCAACGGAGCAGTGCGTCGTGATCGACGATGTGAATTTTCTAAACAACGCCGACCTCGATGGCAAGGAGCTGCCGCCCAAGGGTGCGCCCAACATCATCCTTGCCACCGGCGGAACGCAGCTGCGCAAGATCATGGAAGACGACGGGTTGTACGCCTGGACGTTCCACGTCGATTGGAGCGATCCGGCCAAGACCAAGATCGATGGCCCAGTGAAGATTCCCGTCGCGCCGTATCACTATTTGTGCGACGGCCAGCTCACGAGCTGCGTCCCGCAGCCGGGAACCGACCGCCGCCTCGACGCTCAGGGTGACAAGATCATGGCGCGCGTGGTGTATCGCCGCACCGGCAATCGCGAGGCGCTTGTCGCCGTTCACTCGGTGAATACGTCGGTGGGCGGCGGGGGCGTTCGCTGGTACGAACTTCGGCTCGACAAGGGACGCAACGTCGCGCTCTACCAGCAAGGGACGTTTGCTCCGGACAGCCTCTATCGCTGGATGGCGAGCCCGGCTATCGACGCGAAAGGGGACATCGCGATCGGGTATTCTTTCGGCGGCACGCCGCACTTCGCCGGCCAGCGCTTCGTCGGCCGGACCATCGATGATCCACTCGGTCAGCTCACATCGCGTGAAGCGGTGCTCGTGGAGGGCGAGGCCGCGCAGGTGAATACGCTCCGATGGGAGGACTATTCGCAAACCGCGATGGACCCAAGCGACGGCTGCGTCGTTTGGTATGTCGGTGACTACCTCCGCAAGGACGCCACGAGCTACTCGACACGAATCGGCGGGTTCCGCTTGTCAGGGTGTCGATGACGGCTGATAGATCACCGGGAACGTTCTGTCGTCATTGACGGTTCGTCCCACTGACGTTCCTGATTGCCTCTGATCCTAGCCGTCTTGCCATGGTCGCTCCCCCGGGCGATACTCAGGCGCGGTGAAGGTCCTACCCCCTCGGAGGCATCAAATGAGAAGGCTGTTACAAGCACTCTCTCTGGTCATCATGACCAGTGGGATTCTGGCGGCGCGAGCCGCTGCTCAAACCACAATCACTGGCCATGTGACCACGGAAGCCGGCACCCCGCTCGTCGGCGCCGCGGTCGCCATCAGGTCGCTCAACATCGGCGCCGCGACCGACGCGACGGGCAAGTACACGCTCAACATTCCCGCCGGACGCGCCACCGGCCAGACCGTGACGTTGATCGCCCGACGCATTGGCTTCTCGGCAAAAGAGTCGCCGATCACTCTGAGCGCCGGCACCATCACGCGTGACTTCGCGCTCACGGCCACAGCCGCTGAGCTCGAGGGCATCGTCGTCACGGCGATGGGCATCGAGACACAGAAGAGCCAACTCGGAACCGCGGTGCAGCAGGTCAATAGCGCCGATCTGACTCGCACGCCGACGACCAGCGTCACCGACGCACTGCAGGGCAAGGTGGCAGGACTCCAGATCACCGCGGCGGGCACGCAAGGTGGTTCTTCCAAGATTCTCATTCGCGGCGCGAACTCGATCAACGGCAACAATGATCCGTTGTTCATCGTCGATGGACTGCCAGTCTCGAATGCCGACAGGGGCGGCAGCCCGGGCGGCTCGCGCGCCGATTACGGCAGTGCGATCTCCGACATCAACCCGGATGACATCGAGTCGGTATCGGTGCTCAAGGGACCGAACGCGGCCGCGCTGTACGGATCGCGCGCATCGAATGGCGTCATCCTCATCACGACCAAGAAGGGATCCGGAACGAACGGACGAATCTCGACCGAGATCTCGGCGAGCAACAGTTGGGAGACGCCATCGATTCTCCCGACGTACCAGAACAGCTACGGCCAGGGCGCCGGCGGCGAATTCCGCTACGTCGACGGCCAGGGCGGTGGCGTGCAAGACGGCAACGATCAGAGCTACGGTCCGCGGCTCGATGGACGCACGACGGGCTGCACCTTCGTTCCCGGAACCAAGACCTACGACACGCAACCGTGCATGCAGTTTACCGGCCCGGGTCCTTGGATTCCTCATCCGGACAACGTGAAGTCGTTCTTCAACACCGGACAGACGAGTACCGCCTACGCGGCGTTTACTGGCGGATTCGACAACGCCAACGCGCGGCTTTCCCTCGGCGCCGAGAATACCAAGGGCTACATCCCGAATGAGCTGCTCAGAAAGGTGACGAGCACGTTGACCGGCTCGTTGAACCTGAGCCCCAAGATTCAGACGCACGCCTCGCTGTCGTACATGAAGAATCAGGGCGAGGATCGGCCGGGCGTCGGCTACAACGCCGGCATCCTCGAGCAGTTCATCTGGTTCGGGCGTCAGGTCGACATGGACGCATTGAAGAAGACGACCGACGAATTCGGCAACTTGTACAATTGGAATTACAACTATCACAACAATCCGTTCTGGATGCAAACGGAGAATCCGCTGAACGACACGCGTGATCGGTTCTTCGGCACGGCATCGGGAACGTACAAGATTGCCGACGGCATCGACGCCACACTGCGCGCCGGCTCCGACATTTATCGCTACCACATCGAGAGCGACGTCGCGAAGGGCAACCTGAACTTCGCCGATCCGGGTTACAACGGCGGCGTCGGTTTGTCCGACGAGTATCGCAACGAGACGGATATCGACGCCATCCTCGCGGCCAACCGGCAGCTCACCTCGCATTTCACTTTCCACGGTACGGCGGGCGCGAATCAACGACGCGAGACCTTTACCTCGTCGGGCATGAGCACCTCCGGCATCCTCGTGCCGGGCATCTACAACGTATCGAACGCCGGCATCACACCGAGCATCAACAACACCACTTCACTGCGGCGGGTGAACGGCGTGTTCGGATCGGCGGCCATGACGCTGAACGGATACTGGACCGTTGAAGGCAGCCTGCGGCGCGACGCGTCGTCGACGCTCCCGAAAGGCGAGAACACGTATTCTTACCCGGGCGTGAACACCTCGCTCGTCCTGTCCGACGCATTCCCATCGATTAAACGCGGACCGCTCAGCTACCTCAAGCTGCGCGCCTCGAGCGCGAAGGTCGGCGCCGACGCAGCACCGTACTCGCTCGCGACGACCTATTCGGGTCAATCGACGAAGTTTGCAGGCCTTCCGCGATTCACGCTGAATGACAACATCGCCAACGCGAACCTGAAGCCGGAGATCACGACATCGACCGAAGGCGGGTTCGAGCTCGGCCTGTTGGATGGTCGTGCTTCGATTGACGCGACCTGGTACAAGAAGAACACCAAAGACGAGATCATCGCCCTGACCGTCTCGCAGGCCTCCGGTTTCAGCACTGTGACGATCAACGCCGGAAACCTGCAAAACACGGGCTTTGAGGGAATTCTCAATCTCACGCCGATTCGGCGCTCGAAGGGTGAATGGACGTCGTCGTTCAACTTCTCGCATAACTACGAGACGGTACGCGCGCTCGCGCCTGGGCTCACGAACATCAATCTCGGAAGCCAGTGGGCACTCAACGTCGAGGCGCGGGCTCCGGATCCCAAGACGGGCGAGATCAACCCCTATGGAACCTTGTTCGGATTCCCGTACGCACGTGACAGCGCCGGCAACATCCTGACCTCGGGCGGCCTGCCCACGAAGGGCGCAAAGAAGGTGCTCGGCAACATCCAGCCGCGATGGACGGGCGGGTGGAACAATACGTTCACGTACAAGGCGCTCACGCTGAGCGCACTGCTCGACTTCCACGTGGGCGGCGACATCTTCAGCATCAGTAACATGTTCGGCCAGTACTCCGGCGTGTTCCAGGAGTCGATGGTCGGGCGCGAGGTCGACTGGAACAATCCGGGCCTCGTCGTCAAAGGCATCGACACGAAAACGCATCAGCCCAACACGATCAACGTCACGGCCGAGCAGTACTACCAGGATGCGTTGTTCGAGCTGCACGAGGCGTTCATCTACAAGGACACCTACACGAAGCTGCGCGAAGTACGCGCCGGATTCGACATGCCGCAGTGGGTGGCCAACCGGATGTATGCACGCGCGGTCAATCTCTCATTCGTCGGGCGCAATCTGTACACCTGGACGAACGTCCCGAACATCGATCCCGAATTCGCCTATAGCACCGGCAACTTGCAGGGCATGGAGTTCGCCGCGCTGCCCAACGCGCGCAGCGTTGGACTCAACATCCGCATCACGCCATGAACGGCGCCCGGAGACTCAAATACATGCGCATTAGCAAACTCGCAGTACTCGTGGGTGGGCTGTTGACGGCGGCGGCGTGTAACAACGACAAGCTGACCAGCATCAACGTCAACCCGAACAATCCGACCGATGCACCGGTCGGCCCGGTATTCACCCAGGCCACCGTGACCGCGGTGCCGCGGTGGATGAACAACATCCGATACGCTGGACTCATCGTCGGACAAACGGCCGAGGTGCAATATCCCGACGAAGACCGGTATGTCCGACTCGACGCGGGCACGACTGGTGGGCTCCTCACCGGTCCCTACTCGAGCGAATTGGAAGACTATCAGCAAGTCATCAACAAAGCGGTTGCCCTCAAGCGTCCGGCGACCTACGGCCCCGCGCTCGCCATGCAAGTGTGGGATCTGACGTACATGACCGACGCGTTCGGCGACATTCCATGGTCGCAGGCGTTGAAAGCGGATTCGGGTGTGTTCGCGCCGGCGTACGACACGCAGCAGGCGGTGTATACTGCGATGTTTGCGCAGCTCACCAAGGCAGCGACCGACATGGCAGCGAGTGTTGCCGGCGAGCCGACCTTGTCGAGCGCCGACCCGATCTACGGCGGCGATTTGAGCAAATGGGAAAAATTCGCGAACACGATGCACGCGCGACTTGCGATGCGCATCGTGAACGTCGACCCGGCGACCGCCAACGCCGAGTTGACGAAAGCCTTCTCGGGACCGGGCGGCGTATTCGCATCGAATGCCGACAATGCCCAGCTCAAGTATCCCGGCGACGGCGTGTTCGACAATCCGATCGCGAGCACACTGAAGAGCCGCGACGATTTCCGCATGTCGCAGACCCTGATGAACCTCATGCTCGGTCTGAATGATCCGCGCATCCCGATCTACGCGACTCCGACGGTCGACTTCTCGAACGGAAAGCCCGTGGCGCAATACGCTGGGATGCCGAATGGACTCCTCACCGATTCGGCGGGCAAGTATTTCAATATCGCCTCGCGGCCGGGGCTCATTTTCTACCCGGGCGCGACGGCCTACGGAACGCTCGGTGGCAATGGCGCGAAGCAGCCTGTCGTGTTCGTCACATACGAAGAACTCGCATTCATCAAGGCCGAGGCAGCGGAACGTGGTATGGCGGGACTTACGCCGGCCGCCGCGGCCGGCTTCTACAACGCTGCCATCACGGCATCGATGCAGCGTTGGTCGGCGTACATCGGCGCGACGCAAATCTCGGCCGCGCAGATTGCCGCATATCTCGCTCAGCCGAGCGTCGCCTATCAGGGCGGAGTCGCGGGTCTCAAGCAGATCGCGATCCAGAAGTACATCGCGCTGTTCACCGATGGCTATACCGCCTGGGCCGAGTGGCGGCGTACATGCCAGCCGGCAACGATCAAGCACGGACCAGCAACGCTGTTCCCGTACATTCCGCGGCGCTGGTACTATCCAACGGCTGAGGTGTCGGCGAACGGAGCCTCAGTCACTGCCGCGATCGCACACCAAGGGCCCGACACGTTCCAGACGTCAGTTTGGTGGGATACCAAGCCGACGGCCGCGCCGACGTATGTGAACGCCACGACGTGCGCCGGTGCGTGACGTGATGTGAAGTTACGAGAAGTATGATGACTGACGTCGGAGGTGGGACGCGAGATCTAATCGATTCGCGCTCGCACCTCCGACGTTTGCTTAGGCGATGGTCACCGACACCGGTTTGCCCGTGAACATCACCCGCGTCGTCTTCGTCGAGCCCGCGATGCGAACGTCGATTGGTCTCGACAGCGGCGGCAGCATTCGCGACCCTGGAACGAGTCGGAGCGACAGCCGACGAGGACCGTCGCGCCACGTCATCGACACACGCATCCACTCGCCTTTAGCGTAGTTGAACGAGTGGCCGTCGTCCTCGTACCACGTCGACCCGCCGTCCGCGCCCGGATACACGGCAATCGTCATCGGCTCGTCGCTCGGCTCGTCGGTGTATTGCTTGACAGGCCCCATCGGCAGAATCGCACCGGCGCGCACGTAGAGCGGTAGCGTCGCGAGATCGACCGCACGCTCGATCTCGCGACTGCCGTCGACATGTTCTTCCGTCCAGAAGTCGAACCATGTTCCGCGCGGCAGATAGAGACGGCGCGACGAAGCGCCCTTCTCGACGACCGGCGCCACGAGGATGTCGCGGCCCCAGAGATACTCATCCCCGCGGGCGACAGCCGCGGCGTCGTCGGGATGGTGCAACCACAACGCGCGCATGATCGGCATGCCGGTATCGTGACAGTCCCGCACCGCCGTGTAGAGATACGGCATCAATCGGTAACGCAGCTCGAGATATTTCCTGCAGATCGGCTCGACCTCGGCGTTGTGCAGCTCCGCGGGATCGGGCTTGAAGTTGTTCGTCTCCGGTGGCCCACCATCGCCGCCGTCCCAACCCCATGGCAAATGCAGATGCCAATTGCGGCCGTGCGAACGAAACACCGGACAGAACGCCGCGAACTGAAACCACCGCGCGTACAGCTCGCCCGTGTACTCGACGGTCGGAATGAATCCGCCAATGTCGGTCCCCCAGTACGGCAGTCCCGACAGCCCGGTGTTGATCGCGACGGGAACGTGCGTCTTGAGCGTTTCCCAACGCGACTGTACGTCGCCGCTCCAAATCAAGCCGCCATACCGCTGCACGCCGGCCGATGCGTTGCGATGCAACGCGAACGGGCGCTCGTTCGGACGATACCGTTGCGTACCCTCCCAATACATTCGATGCCGATTGAGCTCCGACGGTCCGTCGAACCCATCGCCCTGATCAGGCCACCAACCGTCGACGCCATCGTCCATCACAGATTTGTGAAATGGCCAGTAGCACGACACCTGACGGTCTGGCGGCCACCGATTATCCGTTGTGCGACCGCTTGGCAACGGCGGCGCGGTACACGTGTCGTCGACCGTACCCGTGAGACGCCGTCCCTCGATCACCACGTGGACGACGACCTTGAAATGTTCACCGTGCAGCGCGGCGAGCTGCTTCTTGGGCTCGGGAAAGTTCGTCGGGTGCCACGTGAATTCACCGTTGCGCGTGTTCCATCCTGACGGCGCGAACTCGGTTCCGAGGTAGATCAGCGTATCACACGGGAGTTTTTTCTCGCGGAGCGTGCGCGCTACGCTCGCGATCTCGTCGGGACCCGCGAGCGTACGGTGCGATTGTTGGTAGCCGAACGCCCAGCGCGCCGGCATCTCCGGCAAGCCGGTGATCCGCGCGTATTCGCGCATGATCACCGCGGGTTCGCGCGAGGAGACAACGAATACGTCGTACAGCGCCGACGAATCCGTTGGCGGCGTGAACTTTCCGTCCGCGCCGGTGAAGTCGAACGCGCCGAACGGCTGGTGGATGAACATTGCCCAACCATCGGTGCCGACGAGCCATTGAATCGGTGCGCGCGTTCCATGCGTGGCGAGACGATAGCCGCCTTGCCCTATGATCATGCGATCGACCGATCCCTTGCGATCGAATTGCGGACCTCCCTCGCCGAGTCCGAGGAGCGGACCGTTGCCCAGGAGAAACGACATGCCGGGCGCCGCAGCATCGAACACCAGACGCTGCACCGTTGCGCCGTCTCTCGTTCTGATGTCCACTGTCGGCGGACCATCGCGAACCTCGACGACGAGCTTGCCGGCCCGCACGCGCGCGAGGCCCGACGCGGC
>DASYSU010000486.1:0-3491 GCA_036002925.1 Gemmatimonadaceae bacterium
CGGAATACACCGGCACCGGACTGCTCGCCATTCTCGGCGAGCAACCGTTGGGAAACTCGGGCGATGTGTTTCGGCGGGTGTCTCGCGAATTCCGCGACCGCTTCGGTGTGCGCTGGCTCGCGCCGCTCGGCTTTCAGAACAGCTATGCAATTGCGGTGCGTCGCGCGACTGCCGACTCACTGCATCTTGCGACACTGAGTGATCTCGCGCGTGTGTCGGCGGGGATTCGCGCCGGACTCACGCCGGACTTCATCGGGCGAGCCGACGGGCTGCCGGGCTTGCAGCGCGCCTATGGTTTGCGCTTTCGCGACGTTCGCGCGCTTGGCCCGGCCGTGAAATATCAGGCGCTCGCCGCGGGACAAGTCGACGTCATCGACGGCTATTCCACCGACGGTCTCATTGCGCGCTACGACCTCGTCGTGCTGACTGACGACCGACATTTCTTTCCGCCGTACGAGGCGGCGGCACTCGTCAGTGCGCGGCTCGCGGCGAACGATCCGCGCGCGATCGCGGCGCTGGAAGAGTTGAGCGGACGTCTCGACGAGCGTCAGATGCGCGCGCTCAACCAACGCATCGAGGTCGACCAAACACCAGTGACGGTCGTGGCGCGCGATGCGTTGACGTCACTCGGGCTCTTGTCGGCGATAGCGACCACGGGCAAGCGCGGCGCGCGCGATTCGCGGAGCCTCACCGGCTATTTGAGTGAACAACGCGGCGTCATTGCGCGACTCGCTGGTCGGCACATCGAACTGGTGGCCATTTCCCTCATCGTCGCCGTGCTCATCGCCGTGCCGATCGGCCTGCTGCTCGAGCGGGTCGCGAGTCGAGCGGAGGGTGTGATTCGCGCGGTCGGAGTCTTGCAGACGTTGCCGGGAATCGCGCTCTTGGCGTTCATGATTCCGTTGCTCGGCATCGGCGTCATTCCTGCATTGGTTGCGCTGGTGCTCTACTCCCTATACCCGATCGTTCGTAATACGTACACCGGCGTTCGCGACGCCGACCCAGCCGCGGTGTCGGCCGCGCGGGCACTGGGCATGACTGATCGGCAAATTCTTCGCGACGTGCGTCTGCCACTTGCCACCCCCGTTATCATGGCAGGGATTCGCACCGCCGCGGTGATCGATGTCGGCACGGCCACACTCGCGGCCTTCATCGGCGCCGGCGGACTCGGCGAACCGATCGTCGCCGGCCTCGCATTGTCGGACACGCGTATGATTCTTTCCGGAGCAATTCCAGCGGCGCTTCTCGCGATTGGGGTCGACGCCGGCCTGGCGTTGGTCGAACGCTTCACGCGGCCCGGTCGCGCGTGACGCGAGAAGAGATCGCAGCGCGGCTCGAGGAGGCGCGCGCTCGGACGCTGCAACTCGTCGAGCCACTCTCCGACGAGGATCTGCGCGTTCAGCACGATCCGCTCATGAGTCCCATCATCTGGGACCTCGGGCACATCGCGCACTTCGAGGAGCTGTGGCTGGTCCGCAACCTCGAAGGCCCAATCGAATTCAGCGAGATGCCGGGCCTCTACAATCCGTTCGAGAATCCGCGACGCGTCCGTGGCGCGCTGGCACTGCCGACGCTCGACGAATGTCGGGTATTGATGCGGGAGATCCGATCGCGTGTGCTCGAGCGTATGTCTCATGTTCGTTTCGATACGGACGACGAATTGCTACGCGCTGGATACGTCTATTCGATGGTTCTTCAGCACGAGTATCAGCACAACGAGACGATTCTCCAAACGCTTCAGCTCAAGCAAGGGATGCCGTACCGGGCTCCGCGCGCATTCTCCCCACCAGCGTCGCGCGCGGTTGAACGCAACGCGTCGGCTCGCTTCGCCGGCGGTCGCGTTCGTGTTGGAACGAACGATCGTGCCGCGGCGTACGACAACGAGCGTCCGCAACACGAGATCGATCTCGCGCCGTTCTCGATCGATGCGTTCCCGGTGTCGAATGGCGACTATGTCGAGTTCATGCGTGACGGAGGGTACGACCGTCGCGAACTGTGGTCGGACGCCGGTTGGGCGTGGCGGAACGAGTCACAAGTGAATGCTCCCAAATACTGGATGCCCGACGGCGACGGATGGTGCATGCGAGTGATGGATAAAGTGACGTCGGTCGATCTGGAGCTTCCCGTGTGTCACGTCTGCTACTACGAGGCCGAGGCACACGCGCGGTTTGCCGGCAAGCGTCTGCCGACGGAGCTCGAGTGGGAAGTGGCGGCCGGTTGGAATGCGACCACCAACCGAATGCAGTCATTTCCGTGGGGAGACGAACCCGCGACGCCGGATCGCGCGAACGTCGACCAACTGTCGTTCACGACCGCGCCTGGCGGCGCGTATCGTGACAACTGGTCACCGCTCGGCTGCTACGGCATGATCGGTGATGTGTGGGAGTGGACGTCGAGCGACTTCCAACCGTACCCAGGGTACCGCACGTTCCCGTATCCCGAGTATTCAGAGATGTTCTTTGGCAACGAATACAAGGTCTTGCGCGGTGGCTCGTGGGCCACGCGACCGGGTGCGGTGCGAAACAGCTTTCGCAACTGGGACTATCCCATTCGGCGACAAATCTTCGCCGGCTTTCGTTGCGCGCGCGATGACTAGCGTCGACGCCATCCTCGGCGCGTCGGGCTCGAGCGGCGACGCCGATCGCCGCCGCGCGATGCTGGCCGACGTGCGCGACGGATTGTCGCGGCATTCGCGCGAGCTCTCTCCGAAATATTTCTACGACGAACGTGGCTCTCGTCTGTTCGAGGAGATCACCCGACTGCCCGAGTATTATCTCACGCGCGCCGAGCGCGAGATCCTCATTGCGCGTGCGCCGCAGATTATCGAAGTCACGCGGGCGCGTACGCTCGTCGAGCTTGGAGCTGGGAGCGCGGCGAAGACGCGCATTCTGCTCGCCGCGATGCGACGATGCACGGAATTCGTGACGTACGTCCCGATCGACGTGAGCGAAGAGTTTCTCGAGCAGACGCGCGACGCACTCGAGGAAGAACTTCCCTGGCTGCGCGTCGAACCGGTCGTGGCTGACATGGGCGTCGAGATCGAGCTTCCGAGCGTCGTCGACTGTCCGGTCTTGTTCGCGTTCCTCGGCAGCACGATCGGAAACTTCGATACGCCGTCGGCGGTCGCGCTGCTACGGCGCATCGCCGATCGGATGCGGCCCGGTGACCATCTCCTCCTCGGAACCGATCTCCGCAAAGATCCTCGAATCCTGGACGCGGCTTACAACGACTCGGCCGGCGTGACGGCTGAATTCAATCGCAACATGCTGCGAGTGTTGAACGCCGAGCTAGGAGCCGACTTCGCACCGGAACACTTTGAGCATCGTGCGTTCTACAACGAAGTCGAGCACCGCATCGAGATGCATCTGCACGCCGACAGCGCACAAACCGTCGACATTCCCGGGGTGGGCTCCATCTCGTTTGCCGACGGTGAGGGGATTCGAACGGAGTTGAGCTACAAGTACGACCGACCTGCGGTCGAGGCGTTGGCC
>DASYSU010000487.1:0-8319 GCA_036002925.1 Gemmatimonadaceae bacterium
CAGCCCCGATGATCGCGCCGATGCCAAGCATCGTCAGGTTGAGCGCGCCGAGGGCACGCCTGAGCGTGACTGCTTCGCCTTCGGCCGCCGCCTCCGCTTGCAGCAGAGTGATGCTCTTCTTAGACCACAAACCCATAGCAGGAATCTCCAGGGTCGGACGTAAAAGACGGCGGCACTGAACGCGCCGCCGGTCGGCGGGATAACATCACTGCTACCGATGTTGCCGAATAGAAAGACACGGCAACGCGGGTCTACACTGTATACAGTTGGCGCGGCGGAAGTTGCAGGCGTCCGCCGTCGATGTCAAGGAATCAACCGAAGGCCTGACACGTCCCTGACGTCAGCGGCGGCTCGCGAATCAGACCGAGTAGTTCGGTGCCTCGCGCGTGATCTGCACGTCGTGCGGATGCGATTCTCGCAAGCCGGCAGTAGTGATGCGAACGAACTCGGTGTCCGTTCGGAGCTCGTCGATATTGCCGCAGCCGACATAGCCCATGCCGCTCCGCAGGCCGCCGACCATCTGGAACAACACGTCGCCCACCGGGCCGCGGTACGGAACGCGTCCCTCGATTCCCTCGGGCACCAGCTTTTTCGGCGACAGCTCACCCTCTTGGAAGTACCGATCGGCGCTGCTGTCCTGCATTGCCGAAAGGCTGCCCATTCCGCGCACCATTTTGAAGCGACGGCCTTCCAGCAGGAACGTTTCGCCAGGGCTTTCCTCCGTGCCGGCGAGCATCGATCCCATCATCACGCTCGACGCACCGGCCGCGAGTGCTTTGACCGCATCACCAGAGTACTTGATGCCGCCGTCGGCGATCACCGGGATGTCGCCCGCTCCGTCGACCGCGTCGAACACAGCGGTGAGTTGCGGGACTCCGACGCCGGTGACGACACGGGTCGTGCAGATCGACCCGGGACCGACGCCAACCTTGACCGCGTCTACGCCGCGCTCGACCAGAGCCTCCGCCGCCTCGCGCGTTGCAATGTTGCCGGCAACGAGCTGCGTGTCGGGAAATGCATCGCGAACCTTCGCTGTCGCCTCGAGCACCCCTTCGCTGTGACCGTGCGCCGTGTCGATGATCAGTGCGTCGACGCCGGCATCGATCAGTGCGCGGGCACGGGCGATGTAGTCGGCGGCCGCTCCGATTGCCGCCGCGACGCGAAGTCGTCCGAATCGATCCTTGTTCGCGTCGGGAAACTGCCTGCGCTTGTGGATGTCTTTGATCGTGATCAAGCCTTTGAGAACGCCGCCGCCGTCGACAACAGGCAGTTTCTCGATCCGATGTCGTCCGAGGATCTGTTCCGCTTCGTCGAGTGTCGTGCCTTCGCGCGCCGTGACGAGGCGATCGCTCGTCATCGCTTCGCGCAGCGGACGATCGAGATTGCGCTCGAACTGAAGATCGCGATTCGTGATGATGCCGACAAGTCGCTCCTCTTCATCGACGATCGGAACGCCGGAGATGCGAAAACGGTGCATGAGGGCTGTGGCCTCACGCACCGTGTCTGACGGGCGCAGCGTGATCGGCTTGAGAATCATGCCGCTCTCCGACCGCTTGACCCGATCGACTTCTGCGGCCTGCCGATCGATCGACATGTTTTTGTGCAGCACGCCGATGCCGCCGGCCCTCGCCATCGCGATGGCCATCTCCGATTCGGTGACGGTGTCCATCGCCGCGGAAATGAGCGGAATCCGAAGCTCGATGCCGCGAGAGAAGCGAGTCACCACGGACACATCCTTGGGATGCGTCAGCGAATGCCGCGGAACGAGCAGGACATCGTCGAAGGTGAGCGCGAAATCTTCGCGAACGCGGGCGCGGGCGCCCGACTGCTGGTCCTGAAGACGCGAAAGCCCGCTCCTCTCCGATGGTTCCGAGGTCGCGGGCCGCGATTGTAGTCGAGTTCTGGTCGCCATGGTGAAAAGTAGGCGAGGGGTCAAGCCAAGTCCAGCACGGACTTTAGGCCTCCCGTGTTTACCCCTTACCCGTGGCCGATCACCCGGAGCCGGCGCCTGATTCGTTTGGGCAGAAAGAACGCTGCCGCCGTGAGCGCGCCGCGCAGATTCAGATCGGCTAGATCGCGCGGCTCGCCGATCCAGTGCTCGAGGAGGACGACGCGACCTGCGTTCGAGATCAAACGCTGCAGCGCCAGAACGAGTACGAACACGTCGTCGACTTCGCCGAAAAACGGAATGAAATCGGGAATGAAATCAATGGGCATGACGATGTACGCGATCGCGCCAACGACGAGCATCTTGTCCGCCATCGAGACGCGCCGGTCGGTGAGCAAACCGCCGAGCAACCGCACGTACTGCGGAAGTTGACGCATGTAGTACATGACGGTGCGTTTCGCGCCGGTCCGCGGCGTTCCGCGGGCGATTTCCCCCTCTGGCGACTTTCGTCGTGTCCCTTGACTACGAGCCCGGGCGGCCATCAGAGCTTCTCCCCGGAGCCGCCGGGATCTTTGATGTCGTGTGCCGTCGACGACGCCGAGTCGGGAGTCGATGCCGGCGGACCCGGTGATGGTGTGCTCGCCGCTCGCGTCGTGTTCACCAGTTCGCTCGCCATGTTCTTGCCGGTCTCGAGCGCGTTATTCAAGACGTTGGCCGCACGGTTCATGAATCCAACCGTCTCGGCGATGGCGCTCGCTGAGACCTTGCCGGCGCGCAGTTTGTCTTCGATCGCCTCGGTGAACCGAGTGAACGTGTTGGCGTTGGGCGACGGACGCTCGGCGTAGCGCGACTCGAGGAACTCGACGTAGTCGAGCACTTGGTACCCGCGCTCATCCGATAGAGTCTCCAACTTTCTGAGAATACGGTCGCGCAGGTGCTCGTTCATCCTGTTCTCCGTCCGAAGTCAGCCCTTCCAGCGGGAACGCGTGCCGCGGGTGTCGATGTGCACGTACGGCGTACGGTACAGCGAGCTGGTGTAGAGCCCAAGACCGCCGACGAGCTCCGGGTGCTCCTCTTCGACCAGATCGACCGCCTGCGCGACTAGCAGCTCATCACGGAGTGTGATGCGTCCGTCGCCATCGGCGTCGACCGCGATGTCAGCGGCATCGCCGTACTCATGCCGACTGTCGCTCACCGCTCCCCACACGCCGCGGTTGTGCGCCGGCGTTCGGAAGCCGCTGTGCACGTCAACTGCCAATCCCAGGCCATCGTCTCTCAACGAGAGGCGGGCGGACGTGCCCAGCTTCTCGAACACCAGCTCGAGCTTATCGAGCAGGCGAGGATTCAAGGCGACGTACTTGGGCCAGACGTCGCCCTGACCGTCGTGGGTTATGAAGTCGCCGAGCTTGAGATGCTTGCTGACCTTGATGTCGACGTCGGCTTCGCGAACCTCGAGGAATCCGTCGGGGTGGTCGTACCGATTCAGACGCTCGGCGAGGTACGTCCCGATGCGATAGCCGTTCAGCGTTGCTCCGATTTTTTGACGGAACGGGACCATCACGGCGAGCGTCGGCTCGGGAATGATGTGTCGCTCGCTGCCGCGCATGACGACGAGGTGGTAGAACCCGGGCTTGGTGGGTGCGACGAACGCAGCGCCGTTGAGTGGCCGGAGAGCGTCGTTCATGACCGAGTCGCGCGTGCCGAGCCACTCGTACACGAGGGTCGACGGGTCGCCGCTCACTTGGATCGGGAACTCGACGTCGCCGCCGGGCAGAGCGAAGCGGAAGCGCACTTCGCGACTGTCACCGAACGCGTTCAGCGTGGCGCCCGCGCTCAACCGGCCTCGGACAAGTGCGGCAAACGGCTCCGTCGGCGCAGCGCGCGCTGGAGAAAACTGTATCACACCAATCGCCGCTACCGTGGCGGCGATCAACGTGCCCCAGGTTGCGCGTCCTGCGCGTTGCTTCACGACGTCAGACTCCGATTCACCAGCAGAAAAGTGCTGCACTAAGGTGCGTGGAAGTACAGCCCATGATAAGGCGGTGGGCGCCAATCGTAAACCCCGAATCAACTGCCGTTTCCCGCAGCCCGCGCGGGCCATGTAGATTTCGGCCTCCCGTAACCGCTTCCCCCACCTCCACATCGATCTCCATTTCGTGCTAAAGCGCCCAGTGGTTTTGGTTGTCCTCGACGGCTGGGGATATCGGCCGGAGCGTGAGGGGAACGCGATTGCTCTAGCCAACACGCCGACTTGGGACGCGCTGGTCTCGAAGCATCCGCGAACGCTGCTCGAGGCCTCTGGGCTCGCGGTCGGGTTGCCGGCGGGCCAGATGGGCAACAGTGAGGTCGGCCACCTCAATTTGGGAGCCGGACGCGTCGTGATGCAGGACTTGGTTCGGATCGACGAGTCAATCCGCGATCGTTCGTTCTTCGCCAATCCAGTGTTCGTGAGGGCGTGCGAGAGCGCCAAGCAGCGCGGCGGCACTGTCCACCTCATGGGCCTGATCGGGAGTGGCGGTGTGCACGCGATCGACAAGCATCTCTTCGCGCTCATGGATCTCTGCGCGGAGCGACAAGTCTCGCACGTCGCTATCCACGCCCTCCTCGACGGACGCGACACGATGCCCCGCTCGTCCCTGGGCTATATGCGGCAGCTGATCGACTACGCAAAGGGGCGCGGCGTGGTCGCGAGTCTCGGCGGACGGTACTTCGGGATGGATCGCGACAAGCGCTGGGATCGAACCGAGAAGTGGTATCGCGTCGCCGTCGAAGGAAAAGGCCCGGAAGGCG
The DNA here is from genome assembly GCA_036002925.1 of Gemmatimonadaceae bacterium. Taxonomy (GTDB): domain Bacteria; phylum Gemmatimonadota; class Gemmatimonadetes; order Gemmatimonadales; family Gemmatimonadaceae; genus JAQBQB01. Next base: position 4,679 of record DASYSU010000487.1, read on the forward strand.
CCGATCCACTCGAGGTGATCAGGTCTGCGTATGAGCGTAATGAGACCGACGAGTTCATCACGCCGACCGTGATCGTTCACGACGGCAAGCCCGTTGCGCCGATGCGCGACGGCGACTCACTGATCTGCTTCAACTATCGGGCGGATCGTATGCGACAAATGGTTCGCGCGCTCACTCAGCCCGACTTCGATGGATTCGACGTCAGCGGGCGGCCCAAGCTGACCGTGGTCACGATGACGTCGTACGATCGCACGTTCGACGTCCCAGTGGCATTTCCGCCTCAGTCGATGGCGAACATCGTCGGCGAAGTGGTGTCCAAGGCTGGTATGCACATGCTTCGGACGGCCGAGACCGAGAAATACGCCCACGTCACGTACTTCTTCAACGGCGGCGTCGAGACTCCGTTCCCGTGCGAGGATCGGCGACTGGTGCCGAGCCAAAAAGTTGCGACCTACGATCTCGCGCCCGAGATGAGCGCGCGCGGCGTCACCGACGTGCTGTGCGACGCGATCATCAAGCGCGAGCACGATTTCATTCTGTGCAACTATGCGAACGGCGATATGGTTGGACACACCGGATCGATTCCAGCCACGATCAAGGCCGTCGAGACGGTCGACGAATGTCTCGCCCGAGTGATGAAGGCCGGAGAGAAGGTCGATGCCCGGTTGCTGATCACTGCCGATCACGGCAACTGCGAGATGATGATCGATCCGGAGACCGGCGGTCCTCACACCGCGCACACGACGAATCCGGTGCCGTTCATCGTTGTCGACAGTGATGGCGACGCACCGCTGCGATCGGGAGGCGCGCTTTGCGATGTCGGCCCGACTCTGCTAACGATGCTGGATCTCGAGCAACCCGCCGAGATGACCGGTGTTGATCTGAGACTTATAGGAGAACGCGCGTGATTAGATCCATAGCACCGATTGTCGGAGCGACACTGTTGTGTTCGGCCGCGGCGGTCGGAGCTCAGGTTGGTTATCCTCCATCGCGAAGCCCGTATGTCGATCTCGAGCACGCGCAGGAGCTTACGTTCATCGCGGGTCAATACCACGCGCATCGGGATCCCGCCGACGTCGGGCCACAGAGTGGGTTGCTCCTTGGCGCGCATTACGAGTGGCGGGCGGGCGGTCCGGCGCACTTAACCGCCGAGTTCGCGCGCGTGTCGTCTGACCGCCGATTGATCAATCCCTTCAAGCCAGTGACGGCCGGACGCGAGCTTGGTGACGCAAGTCGGCCGCTGTACACGGGCGACGTCGGTCTCGGACTCAGCCTCACCGGTGGAAAGAGTTGGCACCATATCGTGCCGGAAATCGCCGCGGGCGCTGGCTTGATCTCCGATTTTCACGCGCAAGCGGATTCCGGCGGGTTCAAGTTCGGCACCCGCTTTGCACTCACCTGGGGCGGCGGAATTCGAATCGTTCCAGGTGGGAAGTGGCAGATCCGCGGCGACGTGAAGAATCGCTTGTACACGATCGGTTATCCGCAGACCTATTACGTCGCGCCAATCGGTGGAACGGCAGTCATTCCGCAGACGCAAGCAAAGTCGTTTTGGACGAACAATCCGGCTTTCACCCTCGGCCTGTCGTATTTGTTCTAGGCGCCGATGCCGCGCACAAAAGCGCCGGGGGTCACCAGAACACGGGTGGAATCCATGGCGCGCGATTTCGAAGACATTCACGACCTCGACGACCTGAGCGATGGCGAGTTGCGAGGGCTGGTGCGCGAGCATCTCATGGCGCACAACGCACTCGACATCGACGACCTCACGATCAACGTCGACAAGGGCCTGGTGATTCTCAACGGCCGCGTGGGAACCGACGGAGAGCGACTGATCGCCGAGCATGTCGTGACCGATCTGATCGGCGCACAACGAGTCCGCAACGACATCTTTGTCGACCCGTCACGCCGCGCGACAAGTCCCGAAGCGATCGATGAGCACTTGGTCGACGAGGACCGTCAAGAAGGCTTGATGCTCGGCGACCGTGCCGTGCCACTGAGTCCCGAGGCCGAGCACCTCGAAGAGGATCTCAACGCGGAACTGTATGGCACCACCGACGTTCAACGCGTGATCGAGAATGGCACGCCGTGGATTCCCCCAGAGAGCCCCACGCCCGAGGGCCTCACTGGCCGCGACGAATTCGGCGAGGATCACTGACGCGAAGAGGCTGGAACGGTTGAGCGGTCGCCGCGGTCAGAGTATCTCTCTCTGACCGCGTTTTTCTTCGCTCGCTCCCGTTCGCCATTCAATGCCCAGCTTTCTCACCCGTCGCGTGACGTTTGCCGCGGCGCATCGCTATCGTCGTCCGGACTGGTCGCAGGAACGCAACGACCAGGTGTTTGGCCTCTGCGCGCGTGAGAGTTTCCACGGGCACACGTACACGTGCGATGTGACAGTCTCTGGTGCGCTCGACGCGACGACGGGATTCGTCGTCGACCTTGCGCTCTTGGATCGTGTTCTGGCGACGGAAATCCGCGAGCGCTTCGACCACCGCAACATCAACCTCGACGTGCCGGAATTCGCGGACGGCAAGCGCATTCCCACCGGCGAGGAGCTCGCGGCTTTCATCTTCGAGCGCGTGCAGGCCGGCCTCGGGTCGACAACCAGGGTTGTCGAGGTGACGGTCGCCGAGGACGCGACGCTGAGCGCCAGCTACCGGGCGTGACGAGCCTTGTCGGCGCGATCGTCGCCGGAGGCGGAGCGACTCGCTTCGGCGGCGCACCGAAGGGGCTGTTGCGAGTAGGCGGAGTTCGGATCATCGACCGAGTCGCCTCGGCGCTTCGAAGGGTCGTCCCGGAGCTCATGATCATCAGCAATGCGCCTGATGCGTCTGAATGGATTCCGGGCGCGATCGTACATCGCGACGCCCGATCGGAGCGAGGAAGCTTGGTCGGACTCCACACGGCGCTGAGGTACGCGTCGAACGACATACTCGTCGTCGCCTGGGATATGCCATTCGTGTCGACCGCCTTGCTCGAGCTGATCCGTGATCGCGCGGGAGGCGAGGCGCTCGCCGTCATTCCCGAGGGGCCGCGAGAGCTTGAGCCGTTTTGCGCCATTTATACGCGCGCTTGTTTGCCGTTCGTCGAGGGCGCAATTGAGAGTGGCGACCTACGCCTCTCGCGCCTGATAGCGCAACTTCCCTCGATCGATCGGATCCCGATGCGGGAGATCGAGGCGGTTGGCGATCCAGCAATGCTGCTCTTCAACGTGAACACTCCGGAAGACCTCGCGCGCGCCGAGGCAATCAATGCGTCACGCTGACGATCTCGCCGCCGCGGCGGTATTCTTCGCTCGATTCCCAAAGAGAACGGATCGCTGATGAGCAGAACGAGTCATCTGGTTTCCTTGTTGCTCGCGGCCACGGCCTGCGCCCCGTCGACCGCGCCGAGGCCGGTGTCACTCGGCACCGGAACGAATGCGGCGCTCCGCACGATGATCGACTCGCTGGCCGACGCACCGGAGTTCTCCAACGCCCATTGGGGAATTCTCATCGTCGATCCCGAACGAGGAGACACATTATACGCAAGAAACGCCGGCAAGCTGTTCATGCCGGCGTCGAACATGAAAATCCTGACCAGCGCGACCGCGCTCGCCCAGCTCGGTCCGGACTATCGATATCGCACGGTGTTCGCCGGTC
>DASYSU010000488.1:0-5132 GCA_036002925.1 Gemmatimonadaceae bacterium
GGGAACGTCGATCGACGAAGCGCGACTCCTCGAGCAAGTCGACCGGGTTCTCTCGCTCGAGCGCGACATCAAGCACACGCAGCTCACGCTGATGGCGCGGATCAAGAACCAGCTCACCGAGCAGCAACAGGCGCAGCTCAGGGAGCTGAGATCCGTCAAATCACCTGGAGGTCCTTGAGATACTTATCCAGCGTGCGCCGGCGAATCTCGCGACGACCTCGAGGAACGTCCGACGGCGCACGCTGGATCTCGATTCTACCGAAGGCCTACCGCGACCTTCGTGTATAGAAAGCGTCCGTTGAATCCGAACGGCGAAATGCCGGCGTACGGAAAGATTCCGAAGTTGGAGATGCCGCCGTTTCCGGTCGCGGGATCACCGGGATTGAGGTTGCGATCGGGATAGACGTCGAAGATGTTGTCCGCACCGAGCGTGAGTGTGTAGCGACGCAGCGTATACGAGGCGCTCACGTCGGTGAGCGTTTTCGCTCCATACGTCTGATCGAGCGTCCCCGTCGCGTTCGTCGGCGTCGCGCCGGCGACCGTCACTTCGCCGTACCGCTGCACGCGCGCCGTCAACCCGAGACCGCCGATGTCGTAGTTGCCCGACACGAACAGATTGTCGCGCGGATTGCCCTTTTCGATGCGCGTGCGTTCCACCCGACCGAACAAATTCTCCTGGAACGCCTTGAGGTTTGGTGGCGTCGAGTCGACGCGAGTCACCTTCACGGTGTTGTGATTGTACCCGCTCGTGAGTTTGAGCACCGACCGGTTCGAGAAGCTCAACCCGTAGTTCGCCACGACATCCACGCCGTTCGACCGCGTGTCGATCGCGTTGGTGAAGAACCGGCCGCCGGCCGCGGTCGATCCGGTGCTGGCGAACAGCGTCTGAATCGTCGCGCCTGTAAAGTTGTCGGAGAGAACGATGCGGTCCTTGATGTTGATTCGGTAGAAGTCGACGGTAAGGGCCAACGATGACAGCGGCTCGAGCGCAACACCGGCGCTGTAATTGACTGAACGCTCGGGCTTGAGATCGCTCGCGCCGAGCAACTTGGCCTCGGCCGTTGCCACCGGGAACGTCCGAATGTCGAACGGCTGACCGGAGATGAAGTTGGTCGCCGTCGACGAGAAGAACTCCTGCCCGAGCGACGGCGCGCGGAAGCCGCTGCTGATCGCGCCGCGCAATGCAAAACGCGGAACCGGCTCGAACCGCGCCGCGACTTTGCCGGTCGACGTCGAGCCGAAGTCGCTGTAGTGCTCGAACCGACCGGCGACATCGATCAATAGCTGTTTGGTCAGATCACTCTCGAGATCGAGATAACCCGCGCTGTTGTTGCGTGAGTGCGAGCCGGCATCGGTCGGCTGAAATCCGGGAAACACCTGCGAGCCCACCGCGGCCAAGCGCGTCGTCGGCTGGCCGTTCGCATCGAGGACCTTCACGCCGCCGTTGCGATAGGAATCAGGTTCGCCCGGCGTGATCTCGTACATGTCGCGCCGGAACTCGCCGCCAAGTGCGACGCGGATGGGCGACGACCACACACTCGGCACTTCGCGGAAGAGATCGAGCGTCGTTGTCGACTGGCCGAATGCGAGCTGACCCGCGTAGAACGTCGTCTTGGAGCTGGGTCCGAGCGAGACGTTGGCCGTGTTGTCGATCGTGAAATCGAACGAGTTGTGACCGTAGACTGTTCCCAAGTCCCAGGTCCAACCGCTCGCGTCGCCCTTCAAGCCGCCGGAAATCGAGCCGTCCTTGATCTTGGACTTGATGAAGGGAAGGAAGCCGTCGGGATAAATGGAGCGCACCGTACGATCGTCGTTGGCGCGACGCCAGAATCCGGCCGATGCGCCGTGGCGCTGTCCGAGTCCGCCAAATCCGTACAGCTGGATGCCATTCGAGAACGTCGTTCCGGCGTTGAAGAACCCACTCACGTCGTGGTTGTACGAGTCGCCCTGCCAGTGATTGATCTGGGGCGCGAGCGAGTTGCGCGGATCGCCGGCGAAGTACTGTGTGCGCGTATCGGGCAGCGTGCGATTGGTGCCTTGGCGATCGCGCACCTCGCCCGAGACTTGAACGAATCCGTTCTGCCCAAATCCCCAGCCGTAATTGAGGCCGGACGTCGCGACGCGTCCGTCGTGCACAGAGCGCTCGCCCATCTGGGCGGGAAACGCCGTCTGCGACGTCGCATCGCGATTGTACGTGGTCACGTTCTCGCCCACTTCGCCGGTGTACATGCCCGGCGCGGTGCTCTTGAGCACGATGTTGAGCACGCCGGCGATCGCATCGGAGCCGTATTGCGCGGCGGCACCGTCGCGCAAAATCTCGATGTGGTCGATCATGCTTGCGGGAATCGCGTTGAGATCGACCGCTTGCGCTCCGCGCCCGACGAATCCGTTGACGTTGACGAGCGCGCTCGTATGTCGTCGCTTTCCGTTGACCAGCACCAGTGTCTGGTCGGGTGCGAGTCCGCGGAGCGTCGCGGGTCGGATATGATCGGTACCGTCACCGATCGATGTGCGCGGAAAGTTGAATGACGGCGCTACCGCCTGGATGATCTGCGACGTCTCGGTGCGACCGGTGAGCTGAATATCTGCCGTCGACAACACGTCGATCGGCACGGGCGCCGAGATGACGGTGCGCTCTTCGCCGCGAGTGCCGAGCACGGCGACAGCCTCGAGGCTTGTCGCCGCCTTTTGCAACGTGAAGTTGGCCGTCGCCGTCGATCCGGCGGTCACCGTCACGGAGTCGACGGCGGCAGCGTAGCCAAGGAGACGAGCGCGTAGTTCGTGTCGTCCGACCGGAAGTGAGAACGAATAGGACCCGTCGGCACGGACGGTGGCGCCGCGGGCCGTTCCATTGGCGGTGACGGACGCGCCTTGTAGTGCTTCGCCGCTCGCGCCGACGACGCGCCCGGAGACGGTGCCGGTCTGCGCGACTGCCGGAAGCCCGCTGGCGAGTATGAAAAAGCCGGCCAGGTGGAATGGGTGGAAGCGTGCCATGAGTGGTGGCTCCATGAAGGGATGATCGTCGTCGCGCGATCGTTGGTCGCGATGACCCGATGATGGTGCGAGCGCCGACTCGAATACCAGAGTAATTTGTACGACGGCGCGCGTCGATTGCTACCGCCGCATTCGCGGCGTAGACGGGCCGTCTCGTCACAAGCAGGTCGTAATTCATAGCGGCAGCGACCGCTGCCTTTAAAGTCTTCTTATGCCGACACCGGACGTCCTCGAAAAACTCGTCTCACTCTGCAAGCGACGTGGATTCGTCTTCCAATCCTCCGAGATCTACGGCGGCGCCGGTGCCGTGTGGGACTACGGTCCGCTCGGCGTCGAGCTGAAGAGGAACGTCAAGGACCGTTGGTGGTCGGCCATGGTCCGATCTAGAGACGACATCGAGGGGTTGGATGCGGCCATTCTCATGCATCCGCGTGTGTGGGAGGCGAGCGGTCACGTCGCCGGATTCACCGACCCGCTGATCGATTGTCGCAACTGCAAGCGGCGTTTCCGTGCCGACGATCCCAAGATCAAGGGAACGCCGGGCACGCCCGACGCGCAGTGTCCCTCGTGCGGCATGAAGGGCACGCTGTCGGAGCCGCGCATGTTCAACTTGATGTTCAAGACGTTCATGGGCCCGGTCGAGGACAGCGCGTCGATCGCCTACCTGCGACCCGAGACCGCACAGGGCATCTATGTCAATTTTCTAAACGTCCAACAGTCGACGCGGCAGAAAGTCCCGTTCGGCATCGCCCAGATCGGCAAGGCGTTTCGCAACGAGATCACGCCGGGGAACTTCATCTTCCGCACGCGCGAGTTCGAGCAGATGGAGATGCAATTTTTCGTCGAGCCGGGCACCGACATGCACTGGTTCGAGTACTGGAAGGAGCGGCGCATGGAGTGGCACAAGTCGCTCGGGCTCGATCCGACGCGGTTGCTGTTTCATCAACACACGAAGGAAGAGTTGGCGCACTACGCACGCGCCGCGTTCGACGTGCAGTTCGATTTTGGCGGGACGCTCGGCTTCCAGGAGATCGAGGGCGTCCATAATCGCGGCGACTTCGATCTCACGCGCCACCAGGAGTATTCTGGAAAGAAGCTCGAATACTTCGACCAGCCGAACAATCGGCGGTACGTGCCGTTCGTCGTCGAGACGTCGGTCGGCGCCGACCGCACCACGCTCGCCGTCTTGGTGAATGCGTATCGCGAAGAAACCGTCGAGGGCGAGGACGAAGGACGCACGGTGCTCGGGCTGCATCCATCGCTCGCGCCGATCAAGGCCGGCGTGTTCCCGCTCGTGAAAAAGGATGGCATGCCCGAGTTCGCTGAGAAGCTGGCGAAAGAATTGCGCGCGAACTTCCCCGTGTTCTACGATGAGTCGGGCGCGATCGGCCGCCGCTACCGGCGGCAGGATGAAGTCGGCACGCCGTACTGCCTGACCGTCGACGGGCAAACGATGCAAGACGGAACCATTACCCTGCGTGAACGCGATACGCTGCTCCAGGAGCGAGTGGCCGCGGATCGCGTGGGCGAGATCATTCAGGCACGCATCGCCACGTGAAATCGTCCGCGGCATCGCTGTCGATCGATCGGCTTCGCGCCGACGGCGAAGCGTTCATGCAAGAGATCTCGCGCGAGTACTATCTCGCGCACTCCGGTCAGAAAGCGACCGCCGAGCTGCAGCCGATCTACGCGCGCCACGCGGCCATTCTCGGGCCCGACGCGCTGGCGTTGACGCTCGACGCGTTTCGCTCGGCGACCGAGGACACCGAAGAGCGCCGATCGGCGCGCCTCCTCCTCGACTGGCAAGCCGAGTCGCAGAGCGCGCGACAGCTCGCGGCGCTCGACGAGCGAGAGATTGCGTGGGAAGCGTCGGCGGTCGTGACGTTGGCCGACGGGCGGCAGATCGAGTACGAGGCGCTCAGCATCGAGATCGCGAACAATCCGCAACCGGCCGAGCGCCACGCGATGGAAACGGCCTACGGCCAGCTGGTCGAGCGCGAGCTCGCGCCGATCCGCCGCGAACGCTTCCAACGCGAGCGCGACATCACCGAGGAGCTGGGTCTCGCGTCGAACTACAACGCGACGTTCGAGTTGTTGAGCGGGATCTCGCTCGCCGGTCTCAAGGAGGAGTGCGCGCG
>DASYSU010000489.1:0-4185 GCA_036002925.1 Gemmatimonadaceae bacterium
GACGCGCGTCGCGGCGCATCGGGCGAGCGCGTCTCGTTCCGGAGTGCGGGCGAGCAACGTGCCGTTGCCCGGAAGTGCGATGCCAAGCGCCTCGCAGAGACAGTTCATCGAGTTCGCCGTGAACATTCCGCTGCAACTTCCGCACGTCGGACAGGCCAGCTCCTCGAGCTCCATGAGGCGGGCGTCGTCGATGCGCCCCGACGCGTGCGCGCCAACTCCTTCGAACACGGAGATGAGATCGATCTTCGCGCCACTTCGATCGCGTCCGGCCCGCATCGGACCGCCGGAGATGAACACCGTCGGGATGTTCACGCGCGCCGCGCCCATGAGCATTCCCGGAACGATCTTGTCGCAATTTGGAATGCAGATCAGACCGTCGAAGCAATGCGCTCGCACCATGGTCTCGACCGCGTCGGCGATCAGCTCGCGCGATGGCAGCGAGTACCGCATCCCGTCGTGCCCCATCGCAATACCATCGTCGACGCCGATCGTGTTGAATTCGAATGGCACGCCGCCGGCAGCACGGACCGCGTCCTTCACAAATCGGCCGACTTCCTGGAGGTGAACGTGTCCCGGAACGATGTCGACATACGAGTTGCACACCGCGATCATCGGCTTGTCCCAGTCTTCGGGACCGCGGATTTGACCGGTGGCCCGCAGCAGGCTGCGATGGGGCGCGCGATGATTCCCGCGTGTGATGGTGTGCGATCGCATATCGGTCTCCGGGCACCACAGAACGAAGAAAGCCCGTCCGAATAGGGACGGGCCATCGCGTTTGACCGAAGAACGCGCCGCCCCTCCCGTTTTCGAGAGGGCGGCGGACTTACGTTGCTACGCCGTTCCAGCCACTCTCGATACGCGAATAAGCCCGACCTCGACTACTACGAGGTGGGCGATGCTAAGAATCGCGAGGAGGGAGGCGGCGGCGAACATGTGAAACACACATTATCTCCACATGGGCCGTCGCGCAAGTCGCGAATTCGGAATTCAAGTCAGACGCTTGACGAAATCGGCGAGACTATTATCATGAGCTTTATGATACACGCGCGCACCCTCCTCCTTAGCGACGCCCTCGGCCTGATTATTGGTCGGGGGCTTTCGTGCATGGGAGGACGGACCCAGTAGCGCCCGCTACCAGTCAATGGCCCCTCCCGCACGCACCGCGGGAGGGGCCTTTTTGTCTGTGGTGCTCCTCTCGTCGTCGTCGTGAATCGCCGTGTCGCTGCCGGGCGACCGCGATGTCCCTCAACCGAGCGAGCACCATGAATCAGTCGTCGCCGTTCCGATACGAACCAACGAGCACCAGCCAACGCGGTCACCTCCAGGACCCTCATTCGAGAACTGGTACGCGTCATTCGGATGCGGGCCCGCCGCCGCCCTCGCGGACGCCTGCGACGAATGAGCAGCCGGACCCGATTCCCCAAGCCGACGGGTGCCCTTGATGCACGCGACCGTCGATGCAAGCGACGCCACACCAGTGATTCACCCTTGGGCGGCGCGCGTGCGCGTCTTCGACACGACGCTTCGCGACGGAGAGCAGGCCCCAGGGTGCTCGATGTCTCCGACCCGTAAGCTCGCGGTGGCGCGTCAGCTCGCGACGCTTGGCGTCGATATCATCGAGGCCGGGTTTCCGGCGGCGTCGTCAGGTGAAGTCGAAGCGGTGACCACGATCGCGGAGGTCGTCGGGACGCCCGACGGACCGACCATCTGCGGCCTCGCGCGAGCCAACATCCGCGACATCGAATTGTGCGGCGCGGCCCTCGTTCACGCGAGCCGCCGGCGCATTCACACATTCATTGCGACGTCGGATATTCACATCACGCACAAGCTTCGCACAACGCGCGACGAGGTTCTCGCGCAGGTCGAGACCGCGGTGCGGCTCGCCCGGACGATCGTTGACGACGTCGAGTTCTCACCGGAGGACGCGACCAGATCGGACCCCGCGTTTCTCGACGATGTGTTGCGCGTCGCGGCCGACGCTGGTGCGACGACGCTCAACATTCCCGACACCGTCGGTTTCGCGACACCCGACGAATACGGAGCGCTGATCGCACGCGTATGCGGTATCGCCGAGCGCTATCCCGATATCGTGGTCTCGACGCACTGCCACGACGACCTCGGCCTGGCGGTTGCGAACTCCCTGGCCGGTGTCCGCGCCGGGGCGCGTCAAGTCGAGTGTACGATCAACGGGCTCGGCGAGCGTGCAGGCAACGCGTCGCTGGAAGAGATCGTGATGGCGCTTCGAACCCGGCCCTCCGTGTTCAACTGTAGCACGAACATCAACACCCGAGAGCTCGCGCGAAGTTCTCATTTGGTCGCCACAGCGACCGGTGTTGCCGTGCCGCCCAACAAGGCGATCGTCGGCGCCAACGCGTTCGCACACGAATCAGGTATCCATCAAGATGGCATGCTCAAGAACCCGAACACGTACGAAATCATGACTCCCGAATCCGTCGGTATGGACGGCACGCGCCTCGTGCTCGGCAAACACTCCGGACGGAATGCCCTCCGGAAACGCCTCGAGGCGCTTGGCCGGCCATTGAGCGATGACGCGCTGGCGACGGCGTTCTCGCGGTTCAAGACGGCGAGCGACACTTCCCAGCACGTCGATGATACCACGCTCATGTCGATCGCCGACGCGATCGAACGCCCGCGCACCCTAGCCGAGAAGATTTGGGATGCGCATGTCGTCCATCGCGGGACGGCGTCGACACCAGCCATCCTGTACGTCGACTTGCATCTTGTGCACGAAGTGACATCGGCCCAAGCGTTCACGCAGCTTGCTCAGCGCGGGCTTCGCGTGCGACATCCCGATCGAACCGTCGCGACGATGGACCACTCCACGCCGACGCTGCCGATCATGAACGGAGTCATGGGTCTGCCCGTCCTCGACGGACAGGCGAGAACGCAACTCGATCAGCTCGAACGCAACTGCCGCGCGGCTGGCATTCCACTCTATGCGCTCGGCCACGAGCGACAAGGGATCGTTCACGTCATCGGGCCAGAGCTCGGCCTGACGCAACCCGGAATGACCATCGTGTGCGGTGACAGTCACACTAGCACGCACGGTGCGTTCGGCGCGCTCGCGTTCGGAATCGGCACGTCGCAAGTCGCGCACGTGTTCGCCACGCAATGCGTGCTGTACGACCGGCCAAAGAACATGCGCATTCACGTCGATGGGCGGCTGGAGCCAGGCGTGAGCGCGAAGGATATCATCCTCGCCGTCATCGCGAAGATCGGAATTGGCGGCGCAACGGGTCACGTGATCGAGTATGGCGGCCCGGCGATCACCGCGTTGTCGATGGACGAACGAATGACGGTCTGCAACATGTCGATCGAGGCCGGCGCGCGAGCCGGCACGATAGCCGCCGACGATACGACATTCGAGTACCTGGCTGGACGTCCGCACGCGCCTGCCGGCGCTGCCTGGGACTCGGCGATTGCACGCTGGCGTGATCTTCGCTCCGACGACGACGCCCGGTTCGATGGCACCGTGGTGATCGACGCCGCGACGATCGAGCCGATGATGACGTTCGGCACCAACCCCGGAATGGGCATGGCGATCAGCGGCCACGTTCCCGATCCTGGCGCACTCACGACGGCGCAGGACCGGAATGCGTTGACACAAGCACTCGCCTACATGTCGCTCAGCCCCGGTCAACGACTCGCCGGCACACCAATCAGCGCGGTCTTCCTCGGAAGCTGCACCAACTCGCGACTCTCGGATCTTCGCGCGGCCGCGGGAATTCTGCGCGGCGCGCGCGTCGCGTCAGGCGTCCGCATGCTCGTCGTACCAGGGTCACGCGCTGTCAAGCGAGCGGCTGAAGCAGAGGGTCTCGATCGGGTGTTTCTCGACGCGGGTGCCGAGTGGCGAGAAGCGGGATGCTCGATGTGTATCGCCATGAATGGCGATCAGCTGCGCCCCGGTGAGCTTGCGGTCTCGACGAGCAATCGGAACTTCGAGGGTCGGCAGGGCCCGGGCGGTCGGACGCTGCTCGCGAGCCCGATCACGGCGGCCGCGTGCGCCATCACCGGTGTCGTGACCGATCCACGATCCTTCGCCGACAGGAGCGCGCACTGATGCCGTCAACACCGTTTGAGCCGCTCGTGACATCATACGTCGTCATCACGAACGACAACATTGACACCGATCAGATAATCCCAGCGCGTTTCTTGACAACCATT
>DASYSU010000490.1:0-6070 GCA_036002925.1 Gemmatimonadaceae bacterium
GTCGCGAACGGCGATTCGTATGGCGACGACAGAGGCGCCGAACAGAATTGCGGCGAGGGCGGCTGCGGCGCTCGCGGCCGGCGCGCCCTGTCTCTTCACCAACCGCTATCGCCTGGCTTGTCGCGTCTGCGCGACGCGAACGGTTGATGTGGTCGACATGACGGCCGAATAAGCGAGGATCTAGCGGCGGAGCATGGTCATGACGCAGCGGCGATCGGGTTACCGAGCCCTCCGATGCGCTCGATCTCGACCTCCATCGTGTCGCCCGGCTTGAGGAACACGGGTGGCGTCCTCGCGAACCCCACGCCAGCCGGCGTGCCGGTCGCGATCACGTCGCCCGGCTCCAGCGTGATGCTCTTCGTGATGAACTCGATCAGTTCCGGTACTCGGAAGATCAGCTGATTCGTGTTCGAGTCCTGCATCACGGTGCCGTTCACTTTCATGGTGATGCGCAGCGTGTGCGGATCGGGGATCTCGTCCGTCGTGACGATCGTCTGTCCCATTGGCGCGAACGTGTCGCACGATTTCCCGCGCTGCCACTGCCCGTCACCAAACTGGAAGTCGCGCGCGGTGACGTCGTTGAACGCCGTGTATCCGAGCACGTAATCGTAGGCGCGGTCGGCGGTCACGTGCTTCGCGTGACGCCCGACGACGATCGCAAGCTCCGCCTCGTAGTCGACTTTTTCGCTCGTGGTCGGAATGACGACAGGCTCACCGGGCGCGACGACGCAGCTCGAGAACTTCGAGAAGATCACGGGTGTCTTCGGGACGGCGAGGCCGCTCTCCTCGGCGTGGTCGCGATAGTTCAAGCCGACGCACACGATCTTGCCGGGCCGCGGGACCGGCGCGAACCAGTACGCATCCTGGCGCGCCACGAGCCACCCCTTCTCGCGCGCTTCGGTCAAGGCGCTCGGGTCGCGCTCCATTCGCCCGGCGGCATCGCGCGCCGTCCGAAACCAACGCTCGTCCATGTCGAACCACGCCAAGGCATTCGACGGGCGCTCGGCCGGTTCGAATAACTTCTCGCAGTCGAGCCGCTCACCGCTGTCTCGGCCGTTGACCGTGAGGATGATCCCCATCCGCGGGGATTTCCATTGCGAGTCTTCCGTTGCGAAGGAAATGATGCGCATCAGCGAAGGTGTGAATGGGTGTGTGTCACCGCGGCGACTTCAGAAACTGGACGAGCTTCGCATGAAACAACTCCGGCGATTCGAACTGCGGCACGTGGCCCACATTGTCGATCAGCTCGAGCTGCGCCCCCGGGATCGACTCGGCGACGTGCTTTGCGAGCTCAGGATACTGCGGCGTGTCTCTCGCTCCGCCAATCACAAGCGCCTTCGACTTGATGTGCTGCCAGTCGTAGACGACCGTCTCGGCCGTGAGCATTTGTGCAAGTGCACCGCGCACCTTCGAAAACCACGCCCAGTCCGGGCTTTGCGTCCAGCCCCAGTGGATGCGCACGTACTTCTCGTAGTCTGGCTTCCACGTCACGAAGTAGCGCGTGATGCTTTGTCGCACTTGCTCGTATGTTCGATTCGCGAGCGCGCCGTTCGAGTCGGCGCGATAGGCGTCGTCGAGATAGTGCGGTACGCGTCCGGGACGGGCATCGGTCAATCCGATCTGGTTCACGAGCACCACGCTCGCCGTCATCGTGGGGAAGAGCATCGCGAATCGCGACGCGAGCATGCCGCCCATCGAATGGCCGACGATCGCCGCGCGCTCGACGCCGAGCGACCGAAGAAGACGCCGCGTGTTGAGCGCCATGTCGTTGAACGTGTATGGAATGAGCGGCTTCGACGATCGACCGAAGCCGATCTGGTCCGGCACGATCACGCGGAAGCCTTCGCGAGTCAGGACGTCGATGGTGCCCGCCCACGCCTCGCCGAAGAAGTTGAAGCCGTGCAGCAGGACGACGGTTTGGCCATTCGGCGTTCCGGTTGGCTTCACGTCCATGTATGCCATGCGCACGTCCTTGCCGTAGAGCACGAACGTGAGCGTCGAAACTGGATGCGGGTACGGGATTTCGGCGACGTCCGCGCTCACCGGGCCGTAATCCGCGGGAGCCTGCGCCTGGAGCGACATCGGCGCGGCGATGCAGACGAGCGTGGCGAGCGTTGCAGTGAATTCGATGGGCGTCATGGCTCGAGGGGAGCAGGGGCGGTAGAGCGTAGGAGAAGTTCGCGATCTCCGTTGCCGTTGTCGAGCGTGGACCGGCGATGCTGTGTTGCGCGGAGCGAGTGCGCAGCGCCATGTTGCTGAGATGAAGCGAGACAGCCTCACGCGCGTGCGTGCGATCGCCACCAAGCTGCCGGACGTCGAGGAGGGAACCACCTTCGGCTTCCCAGCGTTCAAGGTGGGCGGCAAGGCGTTTGCGTGGTTCCCAAAGAAGAAAGAGGTGGAACCCGGCTCACTCGGCGTGCGAATGAGCATTCTCGAACGTGAGTACCGGATCGCAGGTGCACCGAGCGTGTACTATGTTACGCCGCACTACAAGGACTACACCTCCGTGCTCGCCCGAGTGCACCTGCTCAAGGACGCCGAACTGCGCGAGCTCCTCGAGTCGGGGCACGAATTCATGCTGGCCACGTTGAAGCGGCGTCAGTTGTGAGCGCGGCGACCCCGCACGCTGTTCGTCTGGCCGCGAGGGCGCAGCGCATCACGGGTCAGACCGCTGGGCTCGCGCCGGGGTTCGTGCAAGGGAATCTCGTCGTGCTTCCCGGCGACGTTGCCGACGAATTTCTTCGGTTCTGCAAGCAAAACCCGAAGCCCTGCCCACTCATCGCGGTGTCGGAACCGGGTGATCCACGCATTCCTGCACTCGGCGAGGATCTCGATCTTCGCACCGACCTTCCATGCTACCGCGTGTGGCGTGACGGTGTCTTGGTGACTTCGACGCCGAGTATTGTGGATGTGTGGCGCGACGATCTCGTGGCATTCGTGATCGGGTGCTCGTTCTCGTTCGAGGAGGCTCTCGCTGCAGAGGGAATTCCGCTCAAACACGTGAGCGCCGGTACAACGGTGCCGATGTACCGGACGAACGTGATGTGCGAGCCGGCCGGGCGGTTCGCGGGTCCGTTAGTCGTCTCCATGCGTCCGATGACGGCGGCGGATGCGATTCGCGCGATTCAGATCACGTCGCGATTCCCGGCTGTCCATGGCGCGCCGGTGCACTTGGGCGAACCGTCGCTGATCGGAATTCGAGATCTTTCACGGCCGGACTACGGAGATCCCGTCGAGGTCTCGACGGATGACGTACCGGTGTTCTGGGCGTGTGGGGTCACGCCGCAAGCGGCGATCGTGTCGGCTAAGATTCCGTTCGCTGTCACGCATGCGCCCGGATGCATGTTGGTGACGGACGTCCCGAACGCGACGCTCGCGGCGTCGTAGGTTTATTTGCTGGGTCGATCGGGCTGCGTCGCCACTCGCTTCGGCCGACGAACCGCCCTCACCTTCCCACTCTTTCCCCCTCCGCAGAAGAACTGATCGTCGCCGTCCGACTCGAGGCCTGAGACGCCGACTCCAGGCGGCATATCAATTGTCTCGAGAACCTCTCCGCTCTGCGGATCGATCCGCCTCAACTCGCTCTCGCCAGCTTCCGACGTACCGTGCCATAGCTCTCCGTCGACCCATGTGACGCCTGTGACGAAGCGATTGGACTCGATCGTGCGAAGAATCGCGCCAGTGTCGGGATCGATTTGATGGATCTTTCGCCCACGATTCTGTCCCACCCAGAGCGTCCCTTCCGCCCATGCGAGCCCTGAGTCGGCGCCGCCACCTGGCGCCGGGATCGTCGCGATCACTGCGCCAGTCTTCGGATCGATCTTGTCGATGCGATCGTCGGCAATCTGAAACAGGTATTGCCCATCGAACGCCGTTCCCGCATGGGCGGCGACGTCGATCGAGCGCTGCGTGATCCCGCTCTCGGGATCAAAGGCGCGCAAGGTGTCTCCAGCGGCGAACCACACGTGGTGACCGTCGTACGTGACTCCACCCACGTTCGCGGCGCCCGGGAACGGTCCGTACTCGCGCACAATCTCGGCGGTCGTTCTACGCATGCTTCGATCCTAATCGATCGGTAGCGGCGCAGGGAGTAACAACGTCGTCGTGAATCCGATCACCGGCGGCGTCACCCATCGACGCGCTCGGCCTCGACCAAATGCCTGCACTTTCCCCGAGGCGGCAAGTGCGTCGAGTGCGCGCTGTACGGTGCGTTGACTCGTTCCCATCGCGAGCGCGAGGGCGGATGTCGACCACGATTCGCCGTCGCCCAGAAAGGCGAGGACTCCCGCATGCTCGTCCTCGACGGGCCGCGCCAGCACGACGACCCCGCGTGCACCGCGCGGCTTCAAGGCAAAGCCTCGCCTCGTGGCAGTGACGTCGGCCATCGACTTGAGCGCCGCGCGAAGCCGGCCAACTTCGACGCGCAGACGCGCGCGGTGCGACTCATCGGTGAACTTCGATCCGAAGGCACGCGCGATCAGCGTGTCCCGCGCCGCATCTCCCGGCCACGCTTCAGCTAGCGCGCGCGCGAGTGCGAACAACACCGGACGCGTTGCGAGCGAAACAGCCGTGCTCCCCTGACGCACCACCAGACGGCACGCGTCCACGACGAATGTGTTCGACGCGAGCAATACTTCCACCTCTTCGAGGACGAGGAGTCGCTCCGCGCCGTCGGCGATCAAGCGCGCAGCGGGCGCATTGAGGACGACGAATGCGCTTTGGACCTCCGCCGTCAGTGCAGGAATGTGTGCGTCGCGCACTGCTCGTTCGGCACGGGCGAGCGCGGCGCGAACGGCTTTCGCTCTGAGGCGTCGCACCGCGATTCCCGCAACCACAAGCTCGTGTGTGGTGCGCAACGCGGGAGGAAGATTCGCGGGGTCGACCTCGGCGAGCCCGCGCTCGGCTTCGTCGATGCGTCCGATCAGAAGCAGGCGTCGCACGTCGAGATAGCGCGCATGCGCCGCGTTGATTCGATCGCCGTGCGCCTCGAGTGTCGCTCGGGCCGAGTCGAGCGTCTTCACGGGCCAACCCAAATCGCGAGAGACGAGCGCGATCTCCGCCTCGGCGACCACACACCGCGCTCGCGCCACGGCCTCGTTCGGACCGAACGCACGCGCGGCGCTTCGTAGAAGCGTCTTCGCGCGCGCGAGATCACCGAGCTGCGCCATCGCGATGCCGCGGAGGGCGAGCGCCGGCGCGTCGTCGCGCAGGGCAACTCGCTTCAACGCGCCGATGGGATCGCCAGCCGCAAGCGCGCGCGCCGCGGCGGTGATCAACGAGTCCATTGGAATCCCGTCACACTTGTAACTCTCACTGTTCGATTGCTCCGCGCTAATTCTATCTCGGCGGCAACAATCACCAAGTCGCACACACCACAACGGAGAGAAGAACGATGACGAAGCATATGACCGGAACACGGAACGAGTGGCTCGCGGCGCGGCTCGAGCTGCTCGAGGCGGAGAAAGAATTGACACGACGCGGCGACGAGATCGCGCAGCGGCGCCAGGAGCTACCGTGGGTTCGAATCGACAAGGAGTATCGATTCGACGTCGACGAGGGAAACGTCTCGCTCGCCGATCTCTTTCGAGGGCGATCGCAGCTCCTCGTCTACCACTTCATGTTCGGGCCTGACTACACCGCCGGATGTCCGTCGTGCTCGTCGATCGCGGATGGGTTCAATGGGATCGCGGTCCATCTCGAGAACCACGACGTCGCGTTTTCGGCGGTGTCGCGAGCGCCGCTCGCGAAGCTGCAGGCGTTCAAGAAACGAATGGGGTGGACGTTCCGCTGGGCGTCGTCGTTCGCCAGCGACTTTAACGACGACTTCAACGTTCGGTTCACCGAAGAGCAACAGCGCGAAGGCGGCATCGAATACAACTATCGACGTGAGTCGCATTGGCGCACGCTCGGCAGCGACACGCCGGTGGGCCAGATCGCGGCCATGACGGGAACCGACGCGGCGACGTATACACGCGAGCGCCCGGGCGTGAGCGCGTTCGTGCTCGACGACGGCGTCGTTTATCACACCTACTCCGCCTATTCGCGCGGCGTGGACGGCCTCTGGGGCATG
>DASYSU010000491.1:0-7237 GCA_036002925.1 Gemmatimonadaceae bacterium
GCGGTTGCGTCATACGTCGTCGACGTGTGCGGGTAAAACGAAGGGGCCCAGATGCGGCCCAGAATTTTGCAACGAGGCGCGGAGCGCGAGTGCGAGGACGTCGCGTGTGTCCTCGGGATACACGATGGCGTCGATGAATCCGCGCGCGCCGGCGTAGCGCGCATCGAGTTGATGCTCATAGTCCGCGCGCATCTCATTGATCGACTCGGCGGTCGCCTTGGACACAGCCTGGCTCTTGCCCTTCGCCGCCTCGATGGCCGGCCCGTGGACCGCTTGAATCGCCGCCTCGCCTTCCATCACTGCCATGCGTCCAGTCGGCCAACTGAAAATGAAATCGGGATCGAAACCCTGACCGGCCATGGCGTAGTAGCCCGCGCCAGAGGCGTGATTGACCGTGAGCACGACCTTCGGCACGCGTGCTGTCGCCATTGCCTCGACGAAGCGCGCGCCAGCGCGAATGATTCCTTCGTGCTCAGCTTCAGGTCCGACCATGAACCCGGAAACGTCCTGAATGAACAGGATGGGAATGCGCTCGCGGTCGCAGCGGTCGATGAAGTAGGCGACCTTCTCCGCGCTCTCCGCGTAGATGATTCCACCGAACCGTGGCTTCTCGCCCGGGCGGCCTTTGATCAATCCACGTTGATTCGCGATGACACCGACGCCGATTCCTTCGATGTGCGCATCGCCACAGATCATTTCGCGAGCGAGTCCCGCCTGGAATTCGTCGATGCGACCGGCGTCGAGGATCACGCGAAGCACAGCGTGCATGTCGTACGACATGCGGTGATCGGCGGGCAGCAAATCGTAGATCGTCTCAGTGGCCGCCGCGCCCGCCTCGGCCCAATCCGAGGTCGACGCTACGGCGCGCGGCGGCGGTAGCATTCCCACGAGCTCGCGCAATCTGGCGAGACACGCATCATCATTGTCGGCCGCGTAATGCGCGACGCCGCTGATCTCGTTGTGGGTCGACGCGCCACCCAGCGTCTCGGCGTCGATCGTCTGCCCGGTCGCGCCCTTCACCAGATTCGGTCCGCCGAGTCCCATGAACGACGTGCCCTTCACCATGACGATGAGATCAGAGAGCGCGGGCAAATACGCGCCGCCCGCGATGCATGGCCCCATTACGGCGGCGAGCTGTGGAATGCGCAGGTACTTGCGCATGATGGAATTGTAATAAAACAACCGGCTCGCGCCGTACTGCCCCGGAAATACGCCGCCCTGATACGGCAGATTCACTCCCGCCGAATCGACGAGGTAGATGATTGGAATGCGGCAACGCATCGCAATCTCCTGGGCGCGCAGCATCTTCTTGATGGTTTCCGGCCACCAGGATCCGGCTTTCACCGTGGCGTCGTTGGCGACGATCACGACCTCGCGCCCCCGGACCGTCCCGACACCGGTGACGACGCCTGCGCCGGGCGCCTGTCCATCGTACTCGTCGTGCGCGACGAGCAGTCCGATCTCGAGAAAGCGGGTCCCCTGGTCGCAGAGGCCGGCGATGCGCTCGCGTGCCGTGAGTTTTCCCTGACTGTGCTGGCGCGCGATTTTGTCCGCTCCGCCGCCCTGTCTCAGCCGTGCTTCGAGCTCGCGCACCTCGGCGCTCAGCTCGCGGAGCCGCGTCGTCACGCTTCCTGCCGCTCTCGCTCGGTGAACCACCCACGGATGTAGTCGATCAACTCGGTGGTCGGTGTTCCCGGACCGAACAGGCGGCCCACGCCTTGCGCCTGCAACGCGTCCATGTCGTCCTTCGGAATGATGCCGCCGCCGGTGATGAGAATATCGTCACGGCCTTGCTCGTGGAGGAGCTCGCGCACGCGCGGGAACAACGTCATGTGGGCTCCACTCAGGATCGACAGACCGATCACGTCGACGTCTTCCTGCACGGCGGCGGTGGCGATCATCTCCGGCGTTTGATGCAATCCGGTGTAAATCACTTCCATCCCGGCATCACGGAGCGCGGCCGCGACGACTTTTGCGCCGCGATCGTGGCCGTCGAGGCCGGGCTTGGCAACCAGCACGCGAATGGGACGCATTCGTTTTGGGTCGAGGGTCAACGGGGGCCGCCACAACTGGCGGAAGCCGGCCCGTTCGCGTCAAAGCTAGCGGTTACGACGAACACGGGGCAACGGACGAAGGTCCGTCGGTTTCCGCGCTACGAGGAGCATCTCGCTCGATCGCCGCGTCAGGGGTTTATTGCTGAACGAATCGAACGCCTGCTCGACGATCAGCCCAGCGTCGGCGCATAACTCGGCGAGTCGCGTCGGGGTGTAAAGCCGAATCCGATGCTCGCGCGATCCCCGACCTGAAGGTCCCGACCAAACGGAGTGCACTGTGAGGACACCCGACAGCCCGTCGAAGCTCCGTTCGTGCGCGATGAGAGTGCCGTCGGTCGTCTGCCACCAGTCGCGCGCGAGAAACCGCGCCATGACACCGTCACGACTGCCACCATGCCAAACGAGAACGCCGCCGGGTTTGAGCACGCGAGCGAATTCCGCGAGAACAACGCGATCGTCGGCCGGCTGAGCGAAAAATCCAAACGACGTGAACAGATTCAGGACTGCGTCGAAACGGCTCGTCCATCGCGCCGGCAGCTTTCGCATGTCGCCGCGTGTGTATCGCAGTCGCGATCCCGTCCCGCGGTCACGTGCACGCGTCAACAATTCGGTCGAGTAATCGAGCCCATCGACGTCGAAGCCTGCTTCGGCGAGCAGATGTGCGTGTCGGCCTTGTCCGCACGGCACATCGAGAATGCGAGACCCCGACGGCAACCCGAGCACATCGAGCAGGCGCGCCACTTCGCGACGATCACGCTCGAGGGTGAACAAGGGCTCATACTCGAGCAAATATTGATTGTCGAAGTACGACTGCCACCACTCGTCGCGCTTCTTCTTCCTCGGGCTCAGAAGAACACCGGCTCCCGGTAGGCGCCGAAGACGTCTTCCATGGCGGCGCGGATCTCGTACAGCGTGCAATACCGCCGCGCGCATTCGAGAATGTGCGGGAATACGTTTTCCGTTCCGCGCGCCGCTTGGCGCAATCGGTCGAGCGCTTGGGTGCACGCCGCTTGATCGCGCTCGGCGCGCATCTTCGCCATTCGCGCGCGCTGCTCGCGCTCGGCGTCGGCGCCGACCTTCAGCGTAGGAATGGAAAGCTCAGGCTCGTCGGTGACGAACTCGTTCACGCCGACGATTGTCCGCCGATGCTGCTCGATCTCCCACTGCTGGCGTGCCGCCGACTGCGCGATCTTGCGCTGGAACCAGCCGCTCTCCAGGCCGGCGACCACGCCGCCGATGGTGTCGATCTCGTCGAACAACGCTTCGGCTTCGCGCTCGAGCTGGTCGGTCATCGCCTCGACGTAGTAGGAACCGCCGAGCGGGTCGATGACGTTCGGCACGCCGGTCTCGTAGGCGAGCACCTGCTGCGTGCGCAGCGCAACCTGCACCGCCTCTTCCGTTGGGAGCGCGAGCGTCTCGTCCATCGAGTTGGTGTGCAGCGACTGCGTGCCACCCAACACGGCCGCGAGCGCCTGATACGCCACGCGCACGACGTTGTTCATCGGCTGCTGCGCGGTGAGCGTTACACCAGCGGTTTGCGAGTGGAATCGCATGACCCACGACCGCGAACTCTTCGCGCCGTACCGCTCCTTCATGTGACGCGCCCAGATCCGTCGCGCCGCACGGAGCTTCGCGATCTCCTCGAAGAAATCGTTGTGGATGTCCCAGAAGAACGACAGTCGCGGCGCGAAGTCGTCGACGTCGAGCCCGCGTGCTTTCCCGCGCTCGACATACGTGAACCCGTCGGCGAGCGTGAACGCCAACTCTTGGGCAGCGGTCGCTCCCGCTTCACGGATGTGGTATCCGGAGATCGAGATCGTATTCCAAAGCGGCGCGTTCTTGGCGCCCCACTCGAAGCAATCGACGATCAGTCGTAGCGCAGGTTCGATCGGAAAACACCACGCGTGCTGCGCCATGTACTCTTTCAAGATGTCGTTCTGAATCGTGCCGCGCAGCTTGTCCGAGGCGACACCCTGCTTCTCCGCCGCGGCGATGTAGAACGCCCACAAAATGATCGCCGGGCCGTTGATCGTCATCGACGTCGAGACTTTGTCGAGCGGGATCCCGCCAAACAACACTTCCATGTCAGCCAAGCTCGAGATGGCGACGCCGGTCTTTCCGACTTCACCCTCCGAGCGGGGATGATCGGAGTCGTAGCCCATCAACGTCGGAAAATCGAACGCCGTCGAGAGGCCGGTTTGCCCGTGCTCGAGCAAGAACTTGAATCGTGCGTTGGTATCGGCCGCGCTGCCGAATCCGGCGAACTGTCGCATGGTCCACAGCTTGCCGCGATATCCGGTGGGATGAATGCCGCGTGTGTACGGATAGGTGCCCGGCACTCCAAGCGTCTCCGCACTGTGCGCGTCGACGTCGAGTGTCGTGTACAACGGCTCGACTTCGTTCGCGGAATTCGTAAAGGCGATGTCGCGGAGCTCGCCCTGCTCGTACCGCCGTCGCCACTCGGCGACTTCAGCGCGAAGTCGATCGAGCTCCGCGCGCTCCGATGTGGGCGCCGGTTGGCCGGCTCGAGTAAAGTCTCGCGTCGAGGTCATTGACTGTTCCGCGTCAGAAGGTCTCCACTCCGCGCCAGCAGCGCGTCCGCGACATCGAACGGATTCGTCGAACCCGCCTCGAGCGCGTCCAGCTGGTCGTCGAGCCACCGATTCGTTCCGGCATCATTCCACAACCGGTCCTGAACCCGTTCGCCGACGACGTCCACGACCCGCTCGCGAAGCCGGGCGCGTCGCCGCTGGCCGAGTGTTCCGCTTGCTTCAAGATAACGAAAGTGCCGATCGAGCGCGGCCATGAAATCGTCCAGTCCTTCGGATTTTGTGGCGACGGTTCGCAGCACCGGCGGCGTCCACTGATCCGAATTCCCGTCTTTTGCCGCGGCGCGTGCGGCGCGAGCCGGATTCATCGCGAGTTGCTCGTCACGCGTCATGGCGCGACTGAGATCAACGCCATGATGCGCGGGGACATTCTTGAGCGTCGCGCCGTTGCGGAGACCGAGCATCAGCTCGAGCTCGTTCCGCAACCGATCAGCGCCTGGTCGGTCGGCTTTGTTGACGATGAAGATGTCGGCGATCTCCATCAGTCCAGCCTTGAGTGTTTGAATCGAATCCCCCGATTCTGGAACGAGCACCACGACGCTCGTGTCCGCCGTTCGAGCAATGTCGAGCTCCGTCTGACCAACGCCGACAGTCTCGATCAGCACGCGGTCGAAGCCGAATGCGTCGAGGACGTCGGCGACTTCGCGCGTCGACGCGGCGAGGCCGCCGAGCGATCCGCGGGTCGCCATCGATCGGATGAATACGCCCGGATCGAGTGCCACGGATTCCATACGCACGCGATCGCCGAGCAGCGCGCCACCCGTGAACGGCGACGTCGGATCGACGGCGACGATCCCGACCGTCAGTCCCGCTTCGCGATACGCGCGCGCAAGTCCGGTCGTGAGCGTGCTCTTCCCCGCCCCCGGCGGACCCGTGATGCCGATACGTCGAGTTCGTCCGATGCGCGGTTGCATGCGTGCCAGCAACCGGTCGAATCCGGCACGGTGGTTTTCGACGATGCTCACGACGCGCGCGAGTGCGGCGTTGCGGCCGGCGTCGAAATCGCCAAGGAGCTTCGTTTCTCGATCGAGCGTGGGCGTCGCGGTCATCGGGTCGCGGTACGCGGTGGCGGCACGGGTGGCGCGACGGGCGGCTCCGGTTCGTCGTGTTCGTCTCGGATGTCGCCGACCAACTCCTCGAGCAAATCCTCGAGCGTCACGAGGCCGAGCGTCCGGCCGTCGCTGTCGCGAACGATCGCCAAGTGGAGCCGCTCGCGCAGCATGCGGAACAGTAGCTCGTTGCATGGAGCGTCGGGAGTCGAGATTGCCACCGGACGCAACGTCTTCGGGGTGTCACCGCCGGCTTTGATGACGTCGAAGGCGTGCACCATGCCGAGAATGTTGTCGAGCGTTCCGTGGTAGATCGGCACGCGGCTGTAGCGCGACTGCGCGATCTGGCTCGCGAGTGTGTGCGGATCAACGCCGTCCGGCAAGGCAAAGATGTCGGATCGCGGAGTCATCACCTGCCGCACGACCTTTTCGCTGAACTCGACGACGCCAGTAATGATCGCGATCTCTTCCCGCTCGCCCACCCCTTCGAGCTCGCCTTCACGTAAGAGATCTTGAATGCCGTCGCGTTCGAGGGGCTCCGGCGCTTCCGGCCGCTCGACGACGAACAGCCGCGCGATGGCGCGACCCGCGACGATCAACGGCGTCGTCAGCATGTCGGCCAGGCGTAAGACCGGCAGCACGATCGGCGCAACCGCCGAGGGCCAACGGCGAGCAACCGCGCGCGGGAAGATCTGACCAGCCACAACAACGACCGCGGCAAAGACGACGGCCGACCATAGCACGCGGATGCTGTCACCCGCGATGCCGAGGATCATCCCCGCGACAAGCAGTGTCAGCGCGACGCCGACGCTCGCCGCGGTCAGCAGTCGATGTGGTCGCTCGAGATACGTCGTCGCGGCCTCCGCGCCGCGCAACTGACGCTCCGCCCAATGGCGCAGCCAGATCCGACTCACCGATCGCACCGCCATGCCGCCCGCAGTGAGCCAGGCGACGACGACCAACGCCACGAATAACGGAAGACTCCACGTCATTCGTCCGTCCGCGTTGCGACGGGTTCGAGTCGCTCGAAGTAGACGCGCTCGATGCGGCGGCCTCGTACGCGCTCGACGACGAGCTTGAATCCGGAGTGCACCAACGATTCGCCCGATTGCGGCACGCGGCCGAACAGCGCGTACACCAATCCGCCGACGGTCGACACATCCTCGATGCTGAAATCGACGTCGAGGCGCTCCGACAGTTCGTCGAGGGGAACTCGCCCGGAGACCCAATACCGCATCGTTCCCTCTTGCCGGATGTGCGGTTCTTCAACGTCGTATTCGTCGCGAATCTCGCCGACGATCTCCTCGAGAATGTCCTCGATCGTCACCAAACCGGCGGTGCCACCGTATTCGTCGCTGACGATCGCGATGTGCGTGCGGCTCGCCTGAAATTCGCGGAGCTGCGCGTCGATGCGCTTGGAGATGGGGATCAGTGACGGCGGACGCATGAGCGACTCCCAACCGCCGGCCGGCTCCTCGTCCTGGATGATCGCCGGCAACGCGTCCTTGGCGTACAGAATGCCAAT
>DASYSU010000492.1:0-1958 GCA_036002925.1 Gemmatimonadaceae bacterium
CGCTCGTATCGATGAAATCGGGGCACGCATCGAGGAGGAGCGCGCGTGACGCAGGCAGCGCATGCCCAGTCGCGCCAACGGTGCGAGCAGTGCGGGAATGAGATCGGCGAGCTCGATCCGGCCGCGGTGTGCCCGCGCTGCGGCGGTCTGCTCGAGCTCGAGCACGAGTGGGACCACGACGCCGCGACGTTGAAGGCGACGTTTGCGGCGCGCCGATCGGCAATGACCGGAGCCAATCACTCCGGTGTATGGCGCTATCGCGAGCTCGTGTTGCCGTCGATTCAGCTGGATACGATCGTCAGCCATCCTGAGGGGAATACGCCGCTCCTCGCGCGCTCGAGCGTCGCGATCTGGGCGGGCGTTGAGCGTTTGCTCATGAAGCACGAGGGCCACAATCCGACCGGATCCTTCAAGGATCGCGGGATGACGGTCGCGATGACGCAGGCCAAGCGGACGTCTGCCCGCGCCGTCGCCTGCGCGTCGACGGGGAACACATCGGCGTCGCTCGCCGCCTACGCCGCGTTAGCCGAACTGCCCGCGCTGGTCTTCGTCCCGGCGGGCAAGGTGGCGCTAGGCAAGATCGCCCAAACGATGGCCTATGGCGCGCGGACGCTCCTCGTGCGCGGGAATTTCGATGATTGTTTGACGCTGGCCCGCGATGCCAGCGCCGCGTTAGGAATTCATCTTTTGAATTCCGTCAACCCGTTCCGCCTGGAAGGCCAGAAGACGATCGTGCTCGAGCTGCTCGACCAGCTCGACTGGGATCCGCCCGACTGGATCGCGCTTCCCGCCGGCAACCTCGGCAACACGTCGGCGTTCGGAAAAGCGTTGCGCGAGGCGTACGCCGTCGGTCTCATTCCGCGCTTGCCGCGCATCGCCGCGGTGCAAGCCAGCGGCGCCGCGCCGTTCGCCAACAGCTTCCGCGGTGGATTCGCCGAGCGCTTGCGCGTCGATCCCGACACGATCGCGACCGCGATCCGCATCGGCGCGCCGGCGTCGTGGGACCGCGCCGTTCGCGCGATCACCGAGACGAACGGCGTGGTGACATCCGTCTCCGACGCCGAGATTCTGGAGGCGAAAGCGATCATCGACGCGTCGGGCGTGGGGTGCGAGCCGGCGAGCGCCGCGAGCGTGGCCGGCGTACGACAACTCAGATCCAATGGCGTGATTGAGCGCGACGCACGCGTCGTGACAATACTCACGGGACACGTTCTCAAGGATCCGGGAGCAGTCGTCGCATATCATCAAGAGATGGAACCGCCGCCGGCGCATGCGAATCGACCAATCGAAATCGAACCACGGGTATCGGAAGTGGAGCGGGTGCTGGCTGAGCACCGCCGAGGGCTTTAACCACACAGGACACGGAGGACACAGAGAAAACAACAAGACATTGAGGACTTTAACTTCTCTAATGAATGCCAACCAACTTGACCCTCTGGTCTTCCTCTGTGTCCTCTGTGTCCTCTGTGGTTCCTACACTCCGTGGTCAGTAGAAGTACCCGAAAATGATCCCCATCTCGTCGGTGCTCTGAAGCCCGAACGTGACCGTGTGCCCCGTGGTATTGGACCAGGTGATCACAGACTTCAGCCCCTGCCCTTTCTGTAGCACGATCGGCGGCGTGAAGGTCAATGTCTGCGGGTGCGCCCAGTCACTGCTCTCGTAGACGAGCTCTCCGTCACGCGCGCCGCCGACGATCTTGATCTGGAACTTCGTCCCCAGCGCGTGCATGTGCGACGTCAGCATGAAGACCGTCGTCGTCTGCGAGACGGTGAACGTCTTCTCGAGCGTCGCCTCACGTCCCGCCGGCAACGAGATACTCGTGTTGCTCATGTTGAGCGTCGACGCAACCTTCTCGACCTGCGCGAGCGGGATCGTGTAGAGGTTGGCATATGCCTCGCCCGGAATCTGACCGTCCGTTCGATTGACATAATGAACATTGAAGTCGATCGAGAGCGAT
>DASYSU010000493.1:0-3264 GCA_036002925.1 Gemmatimonadaceae bacterium
GCGGCCGTCGCGCAGCACGGAGCAGGCGAAGTAGAGCGGCGAATTCGGCCCATTGGTCAGGGCCTGCCAACTTCCCGTGCGATAGTTGCCGGCGCTGTCGGGACTCAGTTTGTACCAGCGATTCGAACCCGACACGGCGCCGCTGTTCGGTTCGTCGTGGCACAACACGGCGCCGTCGGTGAGGAGGAGCATGGTGCCGGCGTTCGCCGGCCCCGACGGGGCGGTAACGGTCTGCCAGGTTCCACTCATTGGGACGCTCCAGCGGGTCGGCGCCGCGCATCGCACGCCAAGCCGAGAGGGACGACAAGCTATCGAGCTTTCATCTGCCCAAGTCACGGGCGCCGATGTGCCGGCGCTCGGGGGCGGTCGTCGTCGACCGTCGAAAGTTCCGTGTCGGCTCACGACAAAGGCGTGAGGTCACGTTCGCGGTTTGATCATTTTATGGTCGACGCGGCTCTGGCGCAATAGGACAGACTGGACGAGCTCGCATCGACAAAGATTAGAAGTTTCTAATCGATACGCTGCTCCCGCCCGTCATGCGCCGTCGGAAGAAATCGTCGGCGGCGCGATAGGCGCTCACCCAATTTCGCCACAGCAGGAAATCGTGCACTTCGTCGGGGAACACCAGCTCCTCGACGGTGACGCCGCGCTTCCGCAGCTCGTAGGCAAGCGTGACCGACTCGGTGAACGGGACGTTGCGATCGTCGTCGCCGTGAATGAGCAAAACGGGCGACCGCCAGCCGCCGATCGCGCCGAGCGGCGACGAGCGGAATGCCGTCGCCGATTCGGTGGCGTAGTGCAGCGAGTCATACGCCGGAACGAAGTTAGGAATCTCTGAATTCCAATCGTGCACGCCATGCAAGTCGACGCCGGCGGCGAACATGTCGGAATTATGCGAGAGGCCCATCGCCGTCAGATAGCCGCCATACGATCCGCCCCAGAGTCCCACACGCTTCGGGTCGACGTCGGCGCGGGCGCGCATGTACTTCCCGGCCGCCACAACGTCCTGATACTCGCTGCCCCCCGCCGCGCCATACTTGAGCGCTTCGCGGAAGTTCATTCCGTACCCGATCCCGCTCCGATAATTCACACTCAACACGACGTAACCCTGGCTCGCCAGGAACTGGTTCATCGCGTACGCGTTCGCGTAGTAATACATGTAGTGCCAGCCGAGTAGCATCTGGCGACGGGAACCGCCGTGGAAGAAGATGGCCGCCGGATGATGCTCACCGGGCTTGGCACCGGGCGGCAAGAAGAGTTGCGCGTGGACAGGTGTGCCATCGGCTGCTTTCAGAATCACTTGCTCCGGCTCGACGAGCGCGGCCGACGGAAATCCGCTGGGCATTACCGCGGGCGCGAGGTCGCGGAAGGCGCGTCCGTCGAGCAGCGCCGCGCGTGCCGGCAGATGCGCGTCAGAGTGCAGCAACACGACCGCGTTACCATCGCCTGCGACGACCGGATTCCACTCGATTCCCTTCCCGCTCGTGAGCGCCGCAGGCTTCGACGAGCCATCGAGCGACACCTTCCATAGATGTCGGCGGTCGATGTCCCCTTCATTAGATGCGTAGAGGAGCGATCGTCCGTCGGGCGCGGCGCTCACGTACTCGACCTCGAACGCGCCGGGCGTGAGGAGCGTCGGTGCACCGCCCTTAGCCGCTACTGAATAGAGATGCGTCCAGCCGTCTGCTTCCCACGGAAACGCGATCCGGTCGCCGCTCGCCGACCACATCAACTGATCCTCGGCGACGATCTCTCGATACACGCTGCCCGCGCCCTTCTTCGCGCGCCACACCTCGTGCGACGCGCCGGTGTTGGGATCGGCGACGCGGATCGACCACGGGATCGGGCTCTCTCGTTCCGGCACGAAAATCAAGTCCGACACGTTCGACGGCGTCCGAATGAACGCGAGCGACGCACCGTCGGGCGACCACACCGCGCCGCCGTCCTCGTCGGTGGTCGGATCCATGTAGCGCAGCGAACGCGACGCGAAGTCCCACACGCCGACGAATGCATGACGCTGCCGATTGCTCACGAACGCGAGACGTTTGCCGTCGGGCGACCAGCGCAGATTCGACGATCCGCCGCGTAGCTTGGTGAGCTGCGTCGGGGCCGCCGCATCGGCGCGCACACCGCCGATCCAGATCTGTCCCGCGCGCACGAACGCGATCGAATCGCCCGACGGCGACAGTCGCGGCGATGAGCCCTCGGCGATCTTGCGCGGCGCGGAGGCATCGTCGACCGACGCGCTCCAGATCGCTTGATCGACGCCACCCGGAATGAGCGACGGATTCGGCCGTTCGCCGGCGCGATTCGGAGCGCCACCTCGCACGTAGACGATCGACCGGCCGTCGGGCGTGAAGGTGAGACTCTCGATCTCTTGGCCGTCGTCGTCCGCGTATTTCGTGATTTGTCGTCCTTGCCACGACGGAGCGCTGGCGACCCACACGTTGCGCGCGCCGCGTTGCGTCACGATCCACGCGACCGAATTCGCGCGATGCGCCGCGACGAGATCGCTCGCGAACGGCGTGGACATGATGTCGTCGAGGGTGAATCGCTGTGCGGCGGCCGGATGCGAGATGGCGGCCGAGAGAATGGCGAGCGCGAGGCGCGTTGAACGAGGGAGTGACATCGGCAGGCGAATCAGAGGTCGAGTGGGACGAGGGGCTGCGTGCGAGAATATGCCGTGGCGCGCTATCGATCGCTACGCGGCGGCCGCGCGTTCTCGATGGTTGCTCATCGAGGGCATTCTGCATCGGGCTCGCGGTGGAGACGGATCGACGAGGAGGTCGTGGGGTGGGGCTGGCAGTTATCACTAAATGGAACAAAGTGCCATTTAGCGAACCCGTGCTCATGGCCGAGCGCTTCGCTGAGCGCACGCTCCACACTGTTGCGGTGGCGCTTGCGCGCTATGAGATTCAGCAACCCAATAAGCCGTCATTTACGACCGATGTCGCCGAAGCATTCTCGGTGAAGGGCGATAAGCTCGACTCGCTCGGGATCTACTTCGATACCGCGCCGTACAAGTAGCGAACCATGTTCACGTCAGTCCGGGCTGATGCCGACGACGCGCGGGCGATCGCGGCATTGCACATCGCAAGTTGGCGCGACGCATACCGTGCCGAACTACCGCCCGATTATCTGGCTGCGATCGACCTCCATGAGCGCGCGGAGAATTGGCGCAAGCGCATCGCGGCGGGGACGATCGTGCTGCTCGAGAAGAATGGCGATTCGCTTGCTGGGTTTTGTGCGTGCGGCCGGAGTCGC
>DASYSU010000494.1:0-4123 GCA_036002925.1 Gemmatimonadaceae bacterium
CGGAACGTAGGCGTCGGCGCGATTCGGCAAACGGAGGAATGGTCCGAGTTCGGCACCGCGGAACATCCGAAAATCCGGCGCGACGACGCCGAGCACGGTGTACTGAATGTCGCCCATCGTAATCGCGCGACCAACGATGTCGGCGCGAGCGCCGAACCGCTCCCGCCACAGATCGTCGCTGATGACGACGAGGTTTTCATTGCCGGGCCGATCATCCCCTCGAGCGAACAGGCGACCAACCTCGGCACGAGCGCCGAGCATGGAGAACATGTTGTCGGACACTCGATAGGCGAAGAGCACGACCGGATCACCGGCGCCGGTCAGCGTCGGACCGGTCGGGCGCACAGCGGCCATTCCTTCGCATACAGTGCACGCGTCCCGCCACGCGATGAAGTGTGCGGCGTTCGGCACCCAGGTCGACGTGACGTTCTTGAGGCGATCACTCGACACCTGAATGCCGACGAGTCGATCCGCGTGCGCATAGGGAAGGGAGCGAAGCACGACGTGATCGGCGACTGAGAAGATGACCGTGGTCGCGCCGATGCCGAGAGCCAGCGTCGCGATCACCGTCGCGGTGAAGGCGGGTGTCCGGCGAAACGTCCGCAGCGCGTGCCGAACGTCTTGCATGAGATCTTCTGTCGCGCGGCTGTGGATCTCGTCGCGCGCCTCCTCACGAAAGCGCTGTCGGCCGCCGAACGCGACGTGCGCGACTCGGCTGGCTTCATCCGGCGCCATGCCTGCGCGTAGATTCTGCTCCGTCTCCATGGCCACGTGGAACGCCATCTCGCGATCGATCTCGTTCGAGACGCGACGTCCAGCCAGAAACGCGCGCAGCCGAAACCACAGTCGTTGAACGAATCCCATGGTGTCCTACTCCGCCAGAAGAACGAGGTCCACGGCCCCGACGAACTTGCGCCAATCATTCATCTCGGCCGCGAGGGCGCGCTGGCCGGCGGCGCTCAGTCGATAGTACTTCGCTTCTCGATTGTTTTCTGTTGTGCTCCACTCGCTTTTCACGAGACCGCGCTTCTCGAGGCGATAGAGAGCGGGGTAGAGCGATCCCTGGCCTATCTGCAACGCGTCGCGAGAAAGTTGTTGGATGCGTTGGCTGATGCCCCAGCCGTGCATCGGCGCCAGCGACAGCGCTTTGAGCACGAGCAAGTCGAGCGTGCCTTGCAGGACATCGGACGACGAGGCGGCCACGGGTACTCCTGTCGGATGTTCAAGGGAGTATGCGCCGCTCCTGTCGAATGCGCAAGGGTAGGGGTGCGGGGTCTCGCTAGTTTGCGTTGGAAACGATCGAGGTGGCGATGCGGGCCATGCTGTTGCGACAACCGCGACCGGCGACGAGCGAGGGAATGTCGCCGCTCGAGCTGAGCGACGTTCCCGTTCCGCGTGTGAACGAGAACGAAGTGTTGATCCGCGTCTCCGTCTGCGGAGTGTGTCGCACCGATCTCGACGTTGCTGAAGGACGCGTCGAGGCGCCACGGTATCCGGTCATCCCAGGCCACCAGATCGTCGGGCGCGTGGCGGCGGTGGGTCGTGGCGTGACGCAGCGTCGCGAGGGCGATCGCGTAGGCATCGCGTGGATTCACTCCGCGTGCGGTGTTTGCCGATGGTGCACGCGCGGCGAGGAGAACCTCTGTCCATACTTCGAGTCCACGGGCTGCGACGCGAACGGAGGATACGCCGAGTTCGTCACTGCGCGCGCGGATTTCACGCATCCGATTCCACCCGCGCTGAGTGATCTCGAGACCGCCCCGCTACTCTGCGCTGGAGCCATCGGCTGGCGTTCGCTCCGACTCACAGAGCTCGAGGACGGCGATCCAC
The DNA here is from genome assembly GCA_036002925.1 of Gemmatimonadaceae bacterium. Lineage (GTDB taxonomy): Bacteria > Gemmatimonadota > Gemmatimonadetes > Gemmatimonadales > Gemmatimonadaceae > JAQBQB01. The sequence goes on from DASYSU010000494.1 coordinate 1,831, forward strand.
TCGGGCTGACCGGCTTCGGGGCGTCCGGCCATCTCGTGCTGCAGCTGGCCCACAGCCGATTCCCGCGCTCGCCGATCTTTGTATTCGCGAGAAGTCCCAGTGAGCGCGCGTTCGCCCTCGAGCTTGGAGCGACATGGGCAGGCGACACGACCGACGCGCCGCCAGGGCAATTGGCCGCCATCATCGACACCACGCCCGCGTGGAAGCCTGTCGTCGAGTCGTTGGCGCATCTGATGCCCGGCGGTCGACTGGTCGTCAACGCAATTCGCAAGTCGCGGTCGGATCAGCACGAGCTCGAGCGTCTCGACTACGCCACACATCTATGGATGGAGCGCGAGGTCAAGAGTGTTGCCAACGTGACGCGTGCCGACGTCCGAGCGACGCTCGAATTCGCCGCCGATGGCGGGCTGCGGCCGACGGTCGAAGCGATGCCCCTCGAACGCGCGAACGATGCCCTCGCTCGACTCGGGTCGTCCTCGGCGATCCGTGGCGCAACGGTCCTCGCCGTCTCGTCCTGATCGCGAGCGACACGAAGCTGACTCGTGGCAAGCGCGCCTGCCTCCCGACAGGTAACTTGTGAATTGCCGCGCCTGCCTTTTTCCGTTCGCCACCTCGAGCTTCCGAGGAACGCTCTCTGCAAATATGCGTTCAGCGGAACGCTCTCCATGACCAATCAGAAGACTCGCAACGTTCGCATCCATTATCGCTCCACGCTCGTCACTCTGGTGACCGGCACCGCACTCGGCGCTGCCGGATGTACGCTCGCAAGCCCCGCTCACTCGCCGGTTGCGTCGCCGGCGACGCTGTCCACAGAAAACGTCGTGTTCCCTAGCGCGTCGGGTAGCCTCATCCACGCCTGGCTGGTGCGTGGTCGCGCGGGCGGCGGTGCGGTTCTGTTGCTGCATGGCGTCGGAGAGAATCGCTCGAGCATGCTGGGCCGGGCCCGGTTTCTTCATCATTCCGGGTTCACGGTACTCGCGCCGGATTTCCAGGCGCACGGCGAATCGCCCGGCGATCATGTGACGTTCGGCGCACGCGAGAGCCTCGACGCCGCGGCAGCGATGAAATTCCTTCACGAGGTCGCGCCGGCAGAGCCCGTCGGCGTCATCGGCGTCTCGATGGGCGGTGCCGCGACGCTACTCGGGCCGGGACCGATTCCAGCGAATGCGTTTGTGCTCGAGTCGGTCTATCCCACGATTCGGCAAGCGGTCAGCGATCGGCTCGCGACGTGGTTCGGACCGCTGAGTGCGGTCGGACGCTGGTTCACGCCTGCGGTCATCAACATCGTCGGTTCCGAGATCGGCGTCTCCGAGGCCGAACTGCAACCCATCGCGCGCATTGGAAGCATTCAGGCGCCGCTGCTGCTCATTGCGGGGTCCGAGGATCCGTACACGCCGCTGACCGAGGCCGAGTCACTCTACGCGCGGGCGCCGGCGCCCAAGACATTCTGGGCGGTGAAGGGCGCCGGGCATGAGGACCTCCACGCATTTGGCGGGAGGGAGTACGAGCGGCGCGTGGGGAGTTTTCTTGCGCGATACCTACGGTCGGCGTCCGCGGGCGTCGTCGGCGAGGACGGCGCCCAGACGGCGACCGATACTACTCGTAACGCAACGCGGCCATCGGATCGATCCGGGACGCCCTGAGCGCCGGAAGAAGTCCGGCACCGAACGCGACGAGCACCAACGACGTCGCGGCGATGGCGATCACGGTCGGGTCGTAGCCCTGAAGCTGGAACAACAAGGAGCTCGCGGCGCGACCGAGCCCAATCGCTCCCGCCACTCCGATCACGCCGCCAACGAGCGTCATCACGCCCACCTGACGTAAGACCATCGCGCGGACGTTCCCGCGATTTGCGCCGAGGGCCATGCGCACGCCGATCTCGCGCGTCCGTTGCGCGACGGAATACGCGAGCACTCCGTAGAGTCCCACCGCGGCGAGTAAGGTCGCCAGCATGGCGAACGACGCCGACAGCGTGCCAATCATCCGATCCAGGAAAACGTTCTCGCGCACTTGCTGCGGCAAGGTCTTCAAGTCTTCGATCGGGAGATTCGGATCGAGCTTCTTCATCACTGCGGGAATCGCTCGCAGGATCTGCGTCGGCGGCAGGGATGTGCGCACGTAAAAATTGTTCGAGTTCAGACGGCCCGATTGCCGATATGGGATCACGAACACGGGTGGAATCTGGGCTTTGACCTCGGAGTACTTCGAGTCCTTTGCCAAGCCGACGATCGTGATGTTCAACGAATCGTTACCGGTCGACATATGCTTGCCGACCACGTTCGTGCCGAGGTTG
>DASYSU010000495.1:0-5603 GCA_036002925.1 Gemmatimonadaceae bacterium
GTCGCGCCGCCAGTCGAATGGAGTGGCGACCTGTTGGGGGGACCTCAGACCGCAGCCGGTCCGCGCCTTTCTCCGGATGGCCAGACAATCGCGTTCCAAGCGATGGTCGACGGACAGACCCAGATCGCGGTGTTGAAGCCATCGTCGGGCGATTGGGCAGTGCTGACCAATGAGCGCGCGCGCGGAATTGCTCAGGAGTTGGCGTGGTCGCGCGACGGCGCCAGAATCTATTTCACACGATTCCATGAAGTTCCGCGCGGCGTCTGGAGTATTTCTCCGCTCGGCGGCGAACCGCGTTTGGTGTTGGAAGACGCCGCCAATCCCGACCCGTTGGCCGACGGGAGCGTCCTCGTGACGCGCGTCAATGCGGCGCGGCGACTCCAGCTCTTTCGATTCTGGCCAGATAAAAATCGCCTCGACACGCTCGACGCCACGACCACATTTGTCTGGAACGGTTCGCGCTTCCGGGCATTTCCGGATGGCCGCCACGTCGTCTATCTCGGACGCCCCGGGACCGATACGTCGGGCGGCGATCAGTTGCGCATCTTTGACCTCGCGACGGGACGGTCGCGCTCCTTGCTGCGCGACCTCGGCGTGTTGCCCCCCGGCTTCGCCTTCTCGCCCGATGGCAAGTGGGTCGTCTTTGCGCGGAAGGCCGGGAATCTCCTCGAGTACTTCGCGCTCGCCGCCGACGGATCGGGGCGTGAACGCCATCTGTACAGCGTCATTGCAGATACGCAGTGGCCTCCGGACATCGGACCCGACGGCACGTTGTACATCACGGCATCCACGCGCCTCCTCGAGGTGCATCGCTTCAAGCCGCCGGCCGGACGCCTCGATCGCGAGATCGTTGGAGACGGTACGAATCAAATCATGGCGCTGCCCGACGGCCGGGTCCTCACACCAGTTGTGTCGGGAGGTAAATCCCGTATCATGGTCGTGGGTGGCGCCGGCGGCGACCACCCATTCGTCGCCACTGACGAAGCGAATGGCGGACCGATGGCTGTCCTTGGATCAGAGTTTGTGATTTTTCAGATTTTAAAGAACTCGCATCCTGTGGAGATAGCCGTTGCGTCGATCCGGACCGGCCGGGTCGCGAGCCGTTTTCCTGTACCCGACGCCACGACCGTCGCCGGCTCGCCCGACGGAAAGACGATTTTCTTTGCAAAAGACGCCCAGATATACCGTCTGCCAGTGGCCGGCGGACAGCCGCAGCATTTGACGTCGGGATTCGGCGTGGCCGTCGATCCGCATGGCGGCTACGTCGTGGTGCAACGTGTCGACGATGCCGGTATTCATCTTTTTCGGGTGCCGCTGGACGGCAGCAAGGAAGAAGCAGTTCCGCTTCGCGGCGATCTTCGCCTTGCACCTACGGCCATGCAGCCTGGCGCGGTCGCATCGGACGGGCGCATCGCGGTCAGCGTCGTGTCACCAGCGTCGTGGTTTTGGCCGGCAGCCATTCTCGATCCGACAACCGGAAAGATGGAGCTTACGCCCTCTGGACTCGCGTACGACATGGGGCCGAGCTGGGCCGCCGATGGCAGCATCGTGAGCGCGGCCAGTCCGCTCGAGTCGCACATGTGGCGGCTCAAACCAATGGGTGGTCGAGAGTGGTGGAAATAGCGCGGCTGCCCTAGGGTCACGGCGCGCTCTGGCCAAGGCGAGCCGGGTGTCGCATGCTTGTCTCCTCGCCTTGGGCCAGATAGCGGCGGCCCGCCCTCCGGTGTCCGACGATGGACGTCCTCGATCATATTCGCAGCGCCGTTGCTGACCGCTACCGCATCGAGCGTGAGCTGGGCGCCGGCGGCATGGCGACCGTCTACCTCGCCGAGGATCTCAAGCACGATCGCAAAGTCGCGATCAAAGTTCTGAAACCGGAGCTTGCCGCGGTGCTCGGCGCCGAGCGCTTCGTCGCCGAGATCACGACGACAGCGAATTTGCAGCACCCGCACATTCTGCCGCTCCACGATTCGGGCGACGCAGCCGGCAACCTGTTCTACGTCATGCCATTCATCGAGGGCGAGTCGCTCCGCGATCGGCTGGCGCGAGAACAGTTGCTGCCCGTCGACGACGCGGTCCGCATCGCGCGAGAAGTGCTCGCGGCGCTCGACTATGCGCATCGCCACAGCGTCGTGCATCGTGACATCAAACCGGAGAATGTCCTGCTGCACGACGGCAGCGCACTCGTGGCCGACTTCGGGATCGCGCTCGCTGTTTCGGCCGCCGGCGGGCCGCGCATGACCCAGACCGGGTTGTCGCTCGGCACGCCGTCATATATGTCACCCGAACAGGCGATGGGCGAACGGGTGATCGACGGACGGACGGATATCTACGCGGTCGGCGCGATGCTGTATGAAATGCTCATCGGCGAGCCGCCGTTCACCGGGCCGACCGCGCAGGCGATCGTGTCGCGCGTGCTCACCGAGGAACCGCGGTCGCCGACGTCGCAGCGAAAGATGGTTCCAGCGAATGTCGACGCGGCAGTTCGCAAGGCGCTCCAGAAGGTGCCGGCGGATCGGTTTGCGAGCGCGGCGGATATGAGCGCCGCACTCGGAAGCGCCGCCTTTGGTGTGGAACCGGGCAAGCCCGAGCCGACGACGAAAGACCGTCGAGGAACGCGGCGGCGCACGATCGCAATCGTGGCGGGCGCAGCGATCGTGTTTGGCGGCGCGGGTGCGGTCGTGGCGCGACTGACTGGGCCGAATTCTCCGGTTGGAGTTCCCGCGCAGTTCTCGTTCGCGTTTCCGAGCTACACCGATCGGAATCTGCTGTCGATGGCTGTTTCGCCCGATGGATCGAAAATCGTCTTTACTGGCGTCGACTCGACCGGCTCGCTCGTGCTCATGATGCGGGCGCTGAATGCCGAGGCAATTGCCACCGTTCCGAGTTCGCGACAAGCGTTTCGGCCGATCTTTTCACCCGATAGCAGACAGATCGCGTTCCTTCAGGATGGTGCGCTGCGCCGAATATTCGTTGAGGGAGGCAGCGCGCAAACACTGCTCTCCGCGGCCGGGAGTGCCACCGCATCATGGTTGAGCAACGATCACATTGTCGTGGTTAATGCGCGAACGATGCGCCGCGTATCCACCAGCGGAGGGCAGGTCGATACCCTGGCGCAGCTCGACTCCCTCCACGCGTTGCTCGGCGTCGTCGCGGTGCCTGGCGGAAAATGGTTGATTTCGGTTCAGACGGAGCGCGACAACACCGCGGGGCATCTTGTTCGGGTCGAGCTCGAGAACGGCGCGATCACGCCGCTCGGGATCGTCGGCGTCTCTCCGATGCTCGTGCATGATCGGCTGTTGTACGTCGATCCCACCGGCGTCCTGTATGCGGTACCGTTCAATCTCAGACGGGCGGAGGTCGCGGGCGCGCGCACCGTCGTTGCGTCGGGGGTTCGAACGCTCCCCGGACACGCCATCATATCGGCGTCGGCCAATGGAACCATCGCGTTTGCAACGGGAGACGCGAATGTCGCGTCTCAGCTCGTGGTCGTCGATCGGGCGGGCAAGGAAAGGCCGTTGGCAATTCCGGCCAACCCATACCGGACACCCCGCTTTTCGCCGGACGGCAAGCGCATCGTGTACACGATGAACAAGATCGACGCGGCCAGCAACGGCGATGTGTGGGTTTACGACATCGCATTGGAGCGATCCAATCGCCTTACCTTCGACGGATTTTCAATCAGCCCGTCCTGGACGGCGGATGGCCGAACGATTGTGTTCACGCGTCGCGCGACCGGAACGCATTGGCAGGAGTGGAAAGTGCCGATGGATGCAAGCGGCACGGCCGCGTTGTATTTCGAGCCCAGGGCCGTTGGCGCATATGAGCCGGAGTTCACCCGCGACGGCAAGACTATCGTGTACCGGGTCGACTTGACCGCGGTGAATCGGGACATCGTTGCCGCGCCGGTGGACAGTCCGACGGCCACGCACGCGATTGCGGCGTCGCCGTTCGAAGAACACGAACTCGCGGTTTCCCCGGATGGTCGATGGGTCGCCTACGTGAGCGACGCCAGTGGCGCGCCCGAGGTCTATGTTCGCCGAGTGGACGGTGCGGGTGGTATCGCGCCGGTTTCGCGCGGTGGCGGAAAGGAACCTCGCTGGAACGGCATGCGAGAACTGTTATTCAGAAACAAGGATTCGGTGGTCGCGGTGCCCATCGATCTGGGCGTCGACGCGCGGCCCGGGCCACCACGCCTGTTATTCGTGGGACACTACGCGTCGGCTCCATGGGACACGTATTGGGATGTCGCTGCGGACGGTCGGTTCCTATTCATGAAGCCGCTCCAGGCTCAGGCTGATGTTCGGCTCACCGTGCTGCTCAACGCGATCAGATAGTCGATCGATGGAGGCAACGAAGTTCGCCGCGGACGCCAAGGTGCGTCTGGTCAAGTTCTACCGTGACCGAGGCGCGATCGGCCACGGTCGCGCCTGCGGACACATTTGCAGGCCGAGGCCCTGCATCGCAGCGCGGAAGTGTTCGTCCGCCCACAGTGGATCGGCGAGCGGGTTGCAACCGACGCCGCTCGACGTCGGTCGCAAAACCCCGAAAAACCGGCGCAGACCGGCCGTCGTCGACACCAGACGAGTGAGCGGCTCGCGGTCCCCGGCCACGAAGTCCGCGAACGCGGACAGCGCACCGCCCGTGGGATCGCCACCGGGCCGCCGCAACTCCGCTCGCGTCCGATCCACGTCGTCCCACCGCCCCGCGACGGCGTACGCGAACAGGAGTCTACCCCGCAACATGAGCAGCTCGGGGTACAGGCGAACAGCGCGCTCCAGCGTGCGCACCGCACTATCGGGTTGCCCCTCGAACGCCTGCGCGAGCCCGAGACTGCCGAGTGCGATCGGGAAGGTGGAGTCGATCGCGAGGATACGTCGTGACTCGTGCTCGGACTCGCGGAACCGACGCGCGTCGATGAGCGCCTCCGCCTGTCCGATGCCGGCGGACTTGGCGAGCGGATCGAGCTGCGTCGCCTGGCGCAGCTCGGCGATGGCTTCGTTCGTGCGCCCCGTAATCACGAGCATCATGCCGAAAGCGTGATGAGCAAATTCGTTCGACGGCTCGGCGGCGATCGCGGCGCGGTAATACGACTCCGCCTCGCGGAACCGTTTGTCGCGATCGCGCGCGATCGCCATCGCGGTCTGCACGTCGGCGAGCGTGGAATCGAGCGTCAGTGCACGCTGCGCGCTCGCCTTGACGAGCGGCGTCAGCGTGTCGGCAGGGTCGGAGACGTAGATTCCGTATACGTCATACGCAAACGCGAGCGCGGCGTACGCGCGCGCGAACGTCGGGTCGCGCGCGATCGCTTGCTTGAAGTACTCGATTGATCGGACGACGTTGGCCGCGCCGCGCTCATGCCAGTAATAGCGACCCTTCAGATACAACTCGTACGCCTCGGCGTCCGTGGTGCCGCGTCCGACGTACGCGACCACTGGGGACGCGCGGCTCTCGGCGCGCGCGTCGCGTTCGCCGAGTGTCGATGCGAGAGAGGCAGCCACGGCGCGCGTGAGCGAGTCCTGAACGGCAAACACGTCGTGAGAGCGGCTCTCGTAGACGCTGTCCCACAGCACCGTGCCGTCGGCTGCGCTCACGAGCTGTGT
>DASYSU010000496.1:0-10559 GCA_036002925.1 Gemmatimonadaceae bacterium
TCTCGTCGGACCCTATGTCTGTCCGCATCGCTATGCGGAGCGCTGCGAATGTGAAAAGCCCAATGCACTTCTCTATGACCTGGCGAGCCGCGACCATCACATCGATCAGTCGCGATCTTTCGTCGTCGGCGATTCTCCTGATGACGTTCGCGCCGCGACCAACATCGGTGCGCGTGGATGCCTAGTGCGCACCGGCTGGGCCGCGGACCCGCAAGTCGTCGCCGCCGCGGCGTCGGACACGTGGTACGTTGGAGAAACGCTCGGCGACATTGTCGATCGGATTCTCGAGTGCGAAGCGTCGAGGGCGTGACGTCTACGCTCGTGCAGCGATGGGCTCTCGGCTCCGATTCACGGCCAAGAAGATCACACCGCTCAGGATCGCCGCGAAGAAACACCATACCGACGTCAACGCCTCGCGCCGAATCAGCGCCGCCGCCACGACCGACACGACGAGCGTAGTTCCGAGCGTTCGCGCGAGCTTCGACGTCGAGACGAAGAATGGAACGACCGTCGACGCGATGTACGCGAGCACGAGCAAGACGTGGAGCGCGGTGTTACTCGTCCCCGGATAGTCGTAGCGAAGGCTGTGTCCAGCCACTTGGGCGAACGGTTGCCAGCGCGACAGCAGCACGGCCGCTGACGCCGAGACACCACCGGCGAACCAACAGAGTGCGGCAAGAATTCGTCGCCGGCCGGCATCGCGTTCTATTCGCTGAAGCGACAGCGGTACCCACAGTGGCCAGACCACCAGCGCGAATCCAAGGAAGACGTCGACCCCGAGCCGTTGCAGCATGGCGTCCGACGACGCGCCGATCGTCAGCCAGACAATACCTTCGGCCGCTTGTTGCGCGCCGAACAAGATCGGCGCGGCCGCCAGCATTCTATGCGATGGTGACGCGCTCCGTACGATCGAAGCCGTCCCAATGCCAATCAGAATTCCTGAAAGCGCGAAACTCCCTGTGGCTGAAAAGCACATGGTCCCCCAGCGTGGTTGATCGCGGGGGATTCGCAGTCATCCGTGCGCTTGGATGGCGAGAGGAAAACGGCCGCCGCACCGTCTCCGGATGACGAAGCATACACCTATTTCCGACCCGCTGTCGGATTATGCCTGAATCCTGTACCCAGTCTTCCGCACTGTGAGAATGTGCCGCGGCTCGGCCGCGTTCTCCTCGAGCTTTCTACGCAGCTCCGCGACGTGCGTATCGACGGTTCGGCTGTAGACCTCGCCTGAGTATCCCCAAACTTCCTCGAGCAGCTCGGCGCGCGACGCGACTTGTCCCCGTCGCTGGAGCAACGCGATCAGCAAATCGTACTCCTTGGGTCGAAGCGTCACCGCTTCGCCGGCGCGACGCACGGTATGCGTGCCGGGATCGACTTGGATCTCCCCGAACGTCACCGGCGCCGAGAGCTTGTGCTTCGTCCCGGCGGAGGCCGCGCGTCGCAGTAGCGCGTCGACCCGCGCCAAGAGCTCGAGTAGTCCGAACGGCTTCGCCACATAGTCGTCGGCGCCGAGGTGGAAGCCAAGGACCTTGTCGGTCTCCTCGCCGCGCGCGCTCAAGATGAGAACCGGCGTGTCGATGCCGTCGTCGCGCAACGTCCGCAGCACACGGTAGCCGTCCATGCCCGGCAACATGAGATCGAGCACAATGAGGTCGGGCATCGTCGAGCGCGCGAGCGCGAGGCCGCTCGTTCCGTCGCCAGCGACCGCGACCTCGTATCCCTCGATCTCGAGATTGTTGCGCAGACCCGTCGCGAGATTGCGATTGTCCTCGATGACGAGAATCCGCGTCACACGCCCGACCCCAGCGTCTTTTCGACCGGCACGACGCTGGCCGGGCTCGGATGCTCGTCGGTAAATCCTGTCGCCCGCGCCGCGGCCGGGAGCTCGATCACGATACGCGCGCCACCGCCCGGCGCATCTTCGACCCAGGCGTCACCACCGTGGAGACGGGCGAGCTCACGCACGACATACAGTCCGATCCCGCTTCCGGCGACCGACGAATTCGCATGACGGTCCAGGCGATAGAACGAGCTCCACACACGCTCGCGCTCGCGCGTCGGGATTCCTTCGCCCTGATCGTCGACCCAGAGCCGCGCGCGATCGGCCTTGATGCTCGTACCGATCGTCACGGTCTGCGACGACGGTCCGTACTTGAGCGCGTTGTCGAGAAGATTCAGCACCATCTGCCGCAGCGCGCTCGGATCGGCGACCGCGTGCACGTCGGGCGTGAATTGTGTGCGCAAGCGGACGCCGTTCGCGCTCGCGAGCGGCAGCCAGTCGTCGACGATGCCTTGCACGGCCTGATTCAAGTCCAACGGCTCCGGTCCGAGCCGCGTCATCTGACGCTCGGCACGCGAGAAGTGCAGGATGTTCTCGACGAGATGCATCAACCGCCGGCCTTCCTGCACAATGACATCGGTCGCGGTGTGTCGCTCCTCCTCTGTGCGCACCCGGCCCAGGTTCAGCGTTTCGGCGAAGAGTAGAATCTGCGACAGCGGCGTGCGCAGCTCGTGCGAGACGCTCGAGATGAAATCCGATCGCAATCTCGAGAGCTCGTGTTCGCGACGCAGCTGCATGATCGTGATGACGACCATTGCGGCGGTCAGGGTGAGCAGTCCGACAAGAATCGGAACGCGCGACTCAGGCAATGCCCCAAGCGCGAGCAATTCAACCGCATGCGGGCGGATCGTCGCGCGGACCGTCAAGGATCCGGCTTGGTCGAGCCGCGCGTCGGCGAAATAGGGCGACGCGGGAATTGCGCCCGACTGAAACACGGTGTGGCCCGCGGGATCGTGCACCGCGATGGCGACGATCGAGTCGTTGCTTGCTCCGCTGGTGACGGCGGCCGGGATCAGTGCGCGACGCGACAGGACGTCGCGAAACGTGGGCGCGCCAATGACGTCGGCGCACGTGCTGAAACCATACGCCGCGATCGGTGCGCGATGCTCGGCGTATTTCACAGCGTAGGCGATCGCCATCGGCGTAGCTCGCTGCGGCGCGCCGAGTACGATCGCGTAGCTCCAGTCGGGCTGATACACGCCTCGACCGTGACTGACGATGGTATCGAGCACCCACTGCCGCTCCATCGGCGAGGGCTGTGCTCCGAACGTGACCAACGAGCCGTCGCGAAAATCGATTCGAAAATAGAAGCGCGCTGAATCAGCCGCGGGCGTCGGACAGCGCAGGACGCCCTCGGCGCTCGCCACGAGGGCACTCGGCGCGGGAAGAAGTTCATAGGGTGTCGTGGCTCGCACGCGCGTCATGGGCGCGAGCGCCGCGCCAAGCGTCGATTGCATGTGGTCGTTGACGCCGGCGACGAGCTCCCAGGCCGCAACCGCCGCGTAGTCGTGCAGGGCGCGCTCGGCGGTCGCGCGATGCGACCGCGCCGCGTCGTGGGCGACATAGGCGAGCATCGTCGCCAAAAGCAGCGTGCACACGAGCAGCGTCGCGAGGAGCATCGCGTGCGAACGTGGTCGTCCGACCGGACGGAAATACGAGGCCATTGAGCGAATCTGCTGTTGTGTGTGTGCGGCGTGCAATGGTTGTCCGGGTGCGCGCCCACGGATTCTGACATGGTTCTGACACCACGATCACCGCGGGAGCACACGCCGTTTCGGCGGGACGGGCATCATGCAGCGGTTGACCGGTTGAACCGTTCCACCGTCTAAGGAGCTTCGATGAATCTCATGACCCGCAAGTCGATCGACGAGCTGATGGCAGAGGCCAATACGAGCACGCTTCGGCGGACGCTCGGTCCATTCAGCCTGACCACGCTCGGCGTCGGCGCGATCATCGGCGCTGGAATCTTCGTCATTACCGGGACGGCGGCCGCCCAGTTTGCGGGGCCCGCGCTCGTGCTCTCGATGATCTTCGCCGCGATCGGCTGCGCCTTCGCCGGACTCTGTTACGCCGAATTCGCGAGCATGATTCCCGTCGCCGGCAGCGCGTACACGTACTCCTACGCCACACTTGGCGAGTTGTTCGCGTGGATCATCGGGTGGGACTTGATCCTCGAGTACGCGCTCGGTGCGTCGACGATCGCCGTGGGATGGGCCGGCAATTTCATCAGCATCCTGCAAGACGTAGGAATTCAGTTCCCGGCCACACTCGCCGGGCCACCTGGATCGCTCGTCGCGTTGGCGGATGGGAGCACCGTAACCGGCGTGTTCAATCTGCCTGCTGCAGTAATCGTCCTGCTTGTGTCGGCCATTCTCATCATCGGTATTCGCGAATCCGCCGGATTCAATACGGCGATCGTCGTCGTCAAGGTCGCTGTGCTGCTTCTTTTCATCGCCTTCGGTATCAAATACATCAACACGGCGAATTGGCATCCGTTCGTGCCGCCGAACGCGGGCAGGTTCGGCGAGTTCGGTTGGAGTGGCGTGCTGCGAGGCGCCGGCGTGATCTTCTTCGCATTCATCGGATTCGACGCCGTCTCCACCGCGGCCCAGGAGGCGCGCAATCCGCAGCGCGACATGCCGCGTGGAATTCTCATGTCGCTCGTCGTGTGCACGATCCTCTACATCGCCGTCGCGCTCGTGCTCACCGGCATCGTGCATTATTCCAAGCTCAACGTCCCCGCCCCGATCGCGCTCGGCGTCGACTCGACGGGGCTCACGTGGCTGCGACCGATCATCAAGCTCGGCGCGATCGCGGGACTGTCGAGCACCATGCTCGTGATGCTGCTCGGGCAACCGCGCATCTTCTATTCGATGAGTCGCGACGGGTTGCTGCCGCCGCTGTTCAGCAAGGTGCATCCTAAATTCAAGACGCCCTACATCACGACCGCGCTGACCGGTGCCGTGGTCGCGCTCGTGGCCGGGTTGTTCCCGATCGCAACGCTCACGCAGCTCACGTCGATGGGAACGCTGCTGGCGTTCGTGATGGTGTCGATCGGCATTCTCGTGTTGCGTCGCACGAATCCCAACATCATTCGCCCGTTCAAGACGCCGGGCATGCCATGGGTGCCGATCCTCGGCGCGCTCATTTGCCTCGCGCAAATGGCGGGGCTGCCGATCACGACGTGGATTCGACTTCTCGTGTGGCTCGCGGTCGGACTCGCGATTTACTTCGGCTACGGGCGAATGTCGGCCGAGCGGCTACGCGACGCGACCGTTGCCGCGCGCGCCAAGGTTGCGTGACGAGCGAGCGGCGGTGGCGCTGATGGCGCGTCGTCCAAGATCGCGCACCGCCGCTGGGCCGCGGCGCAGCGTCACGTGCGTCACTTCCGCCGGGGCACCGATGCGGAACGGAAGTCCCCAGTATCCCGCGCCCGGCGAGATATAGAGCAACGAGTCGCCCCGCTGATACGCACCCATCGAGAGCTCGAGAAATGGCGACGCCAAACACCAACCCCAGCGTGGGAACGAGAGTTGTCCCCAGTGCGTGTGACCGCTCAACGTGAGCGCGACACCGCGTTCGGCGAGCGCAGGCCAGAGACCGGGATTGTGCGCTAACGCAATCACCGGCGCGCCGCGCGGCAACTTCGACAAGGTTCGCGCAATGTCGGGTGCGACGCGACGGGAGTGCGTCTGCACGCCCGCGGGATCTCCGGTTCCGGCGAGATACACGACGTCATTGTCGCGTCGAAGCGGCACCGCTTCATTCAGCAAGAGAGTCGCGGGCACTCGCGCCGCGAGCTCGCGCTCGACGTCGTCCCAACCCGCGTACACGTCGTGGTTGCCCGCGATGAGGAAGACGCCGAGCGGCGCGCGGAGTCCGGCGAACGCGTCGGCGTAGCGCGCGACGTCCTCCGAACGGTCGTCGATCTGGTCGCCCGTGACAGCGATGATGTCCGGCTCGAGTGATTCGACAGCCCGGACCACGCGGTCCAGATGACGTCGTGAGGTTTGCGGGCCGACGTGCAGATCAGAGATCTGCGCGATCGTTGTGCCGTCGAACGCCGGCGGAAGATCCGGAATCAGCGCCTCGAGGTCGTGAATGACAAGCCGACGAGATCCGACGTATCCGATGATGAACATCAGCGCTAGCGCCGATGCGAAGACCAGCACAAACCCGCGAGCAACGGCGAGCGGGTGGCCGACGGCCGCGCCAATGAGCACTCCGAGTACACCGGACGCTGCGACGAGCGGCAGACTGGTTTGGGCGTAGAGCACCGGGCGAATGACGAACAACCGAAACGCCGCCCTTGGGTAGAAGCTCCAGCCACCGCCTTGCAAGAACGCGAGAAGTGGAACGGTGGTGTAGACGGCGATCGCAAGCGTCGCCGCGATCGCGAACGGGAATGCGTCGCGCATTACGAGTGCGATGATCCCCCAACACACCACGTAGTACGCGCTGAGCCGGCCGAACACGCGCGCCGGGAGTCGAAAGCTGCGCTCCGTCATCGATCGCGCCGCGTCAGCTGGCGACCTGCATCTCTCGCGTCGCGGCGTCGAGGCGCGCGCGCCGCGCGCTTCTGAGGTTCACGACGCCAATGCCGCCGAGTACGAGAGCCCCACCCACCAACTGCGCGGCCGTGACGCCTTCGTGAAGCACGGGCACAGCGAGTATCACGGTGATCGGCGCTTGGGCCAACAACACGATCGACGCGACGGGTGCCGGGATCTTCCCCAATGAATACGCGACGCACAGATGACCGATCACCTGCGTCACCAGCGCAAGCGCGATCAACGAGGCCCAACTCGTTTTCGAGAATCCACCGAGTGGCGCGCCGATCGCGAGGCAAATCGCCAACAGCGTGACGGATGCCACGACGCCGGAGATGGCACTAAAGCTCAGCGCGTCGATCTCAGTTCTGCTGCGTTGCAGATACAGCAAGTACGCCGCGTAGCAGATTGCACCGCCGACCGCCATCGCGTCGCCGATCCCGAGTACGGGACGGCGAATGACGTCGGTCCCGACGATCGCCACCATCCCGACGAAGCTGAGCGCGAACCCACTCCAAAACGCAACCGTGGGTCGTTGGCCAAAGAACATCCACGCGCCGAGTGCGACGAAGATCGGCGCGTTCACGCCGAGTAGTGTCGCGTTGCCGACGGAGGTGCGCATGATGGCGGTATTGAAGAGCGCCAGATCCGCCGCGAACGCAACGCCCGCCCAAATCGCGGCCGTGACTCCGGCGCGCGGCAATTGCCTCTTCGGCGTGGGCGCGGCGAGCCACCACGGGACGAAGACCAGCTGCGCGATCGCCATGCGGTAGAACGCCGAGGTCGAACCGGCCACGCCGGACATGCGCACGAAGATCGCCGACCATCCGATACCGAGAACGCCGATCGCAAGTGCGATGTATGCGGCTTGGTGGCTGATCGTGTGATTCGAGCGATGCGGCATCGCTGAATCTTAATGACGGCGCGAACTGCTCTCGGTCGTGCTCAGGCTCTCGCGACTCGCAGGACCTCGTCGAGCGTCGTGATGCCGGCTCGCGCGGCACGCAGTCCGTCGTCGAGGAGCGTGCGCATTCCCTTCGCGATCGCCATCGTACGAAGCTCCTCCGATCCGCGACGCTGCTGAACTTCGATGCGCAGCTCGTTGTCCATCACGACGAGCTCGTAGATGCCGGTGCGCCCACGGAAGCCCGTGCCGCGACACTCGTCGCATCCCGCACCCTTCCAGACGCGCGTCACTCCCGCCGCTTCGATGTCGATCCGCCGAGCCGCGGCCTTGTCGGGTCGCGTTTCCATTTTGCAATTCCTGCAGATGACGCGCACGAGACGCTGCGCCAGCACCGCGTCGACGGTGCTCGCCACCAAGTACGCCGCCACGTCGAGGTCGAGGAGACGCGTGAGTGCCGTCGGTGCGTCGTTGGTGTGCAGCGTCGACAACACGAGATGTCCGGTGAGCGCCGCCTGGGTCGCGATCTGCGCCGTGTCGGCGTCGCGGATCTCGCCGACGAGAATGATGTCGGGATCCTGACGCAGCAGCGCGCGCAGCGCGCCGCCGAACGTCATCCCCACCTTCTCGTTCACCGGCACCTGCGGCACGCCCGGGAGCTCGTACTCGACCGGATCCTCGACCGTGAGAATTTTCTCACGACCGGTGCGGATCATCTCCACGGCGGCGTACAGCGTCGTCGTCTTGCCGGATCCGGTCGGACCGGTCACGAGCACGATGCCGTGCGGCCGCGACACGACTTCTGTGAACAGCTCGAGCGTATCGGGCGCCATGCCGAGCTCGGGGAGCGAGATGCGGCCGCGCTCCTTGTCGAGGAGACGCAACACGACGCTCTCGCCGCGCAGCGTCGGCACGGTCGACACGCGCACGTCCACTTGTCGATTCTGCAGCCGCAACCGAATGCGCCCGTCCTGCGGCAGGCGCCGCTCCGCAATATCCAGTTCGGCCATGATCTTGAGGCGGCTGATGATCGCGGCCGTGAGATGCGGGGGGGGCGACGGCGCGTTCTGCAACACGCCGTCGACGCGGTAGCGCACGTGCAATCCGTCCTGGTACGACTCCAGGTGGACGTCCGACGCGCGCGCGTCGAGCGCCTCGATGAGGAGCAAATTGACCAGCCGCACCACCGGCGCTTCGTTGGCCAGGTGAAGCAGGTCGTCGAGCGGAATCTCGTCGACGTCGACAACGCGTGCTTCGCTCGTCAGCCCGGCGATCAGCCCCTCCGCAGTTCCGGCTTCGGGCGCGTACGTACGCCGGATCGCCGTGCGCAGATCGTGCTCGCTGAAACGCTCGATCCTAACGCGCGCGCCAAACAACAGGCGTAGATCGTCGAGCGCGAGCGGTTCCACACGATCGAGCCACGTTCCGACGACAAGCGTACTGTCGTCGACGCGCAACGGCATCACACCGTACTGCTCGAGCCAGTCGGCCGAGAGCGCGGTCGTGAGTCGCTCGACCTCGAGCAGTTCCGTGGCCGAGTGTTCCGTCTCGGGACGATCGGTGAGCGTCATCGCGGCTCGGGCGGTCGGCGGCGAAGGGTCGTCAGCGAATCCGGCTTCTTCACCGTGTCGGGTCTCGTCGGAAGCGGCAGCGTATCGGCGCGTGGAATGATTCGCGGCCCAACGTCGATCTGCTTCAGCAAATCGCTGCCGTCTCTCAACGCGTCGCGCAATCGGTCAATGTCGGTGTCGCTCGAGATGATGTGCGGCGTCAGAAAGAGAAAGAGCTCGTTCGTCGTTTCGTTTTTCGTGACGCGGCCAAAGAGGAATGGGCCAAGGAGCGGAATGCGGCTCAGGAATGGAATGCCGCTCACGTCGCTGCTTTTCGTGTTGTCGGCGAGCCCGCCGATCACAGTCGTCTGCCCGTCGCGAATGAAAATTTGTGTCGTCGCTTCGCGCTTGTTGATGACGGGCGCATCGAACTGCACTTCGTTGGTCGCGCTATTGTCCGTTTGCGACACCTGCAGGTTGACGTAGCCGTCGGGATTGATCGTCGGCGTGATCGTGAGCGTCGTCGCGACGTCGATGTACTGAACGGTCTGCACGCGACCCGTCGGATCGTTCGGCACGGTTTGCGACACCTGCACGAACGGACGTGACGAGCCGACGTTCAACACCGCTTGGCGATTGTTCTGGGCGATGATGACCGGCAGCGACAGCACACGCACGTCGCCGCGCTCCTGAAGTGCCGCGATGGCGACGTCATAGTTGATCGTCCCGTGCCCGCCGGTGAGCTCGACGATGAAGTCGCGCGCACTCGCTTGCGACGGCGCGGTCGCCGTGACGTCGGCGGCCGTCTTTCCATTCGGAATACGTTTCACCGTGCCAGACACGCCCAGGTCGAGATCGTGCGTGCGTTGCACCTCGGCGATCGTCACCTCGATCAGCACTTGCAGCGGCCGAAGATCGACGCCCTGAATGATCTGCTGCACGAGCGCCCAATCGGCATCCGTCGCGCGGACGAGCAGCGAATTGCTCGTCTCCTCGGCAATGATCCGAATGTCGCCCGACTGGCTCGAGAGACCAGCTGCCTGGGCGAGTGCGTTGCCCAACGCATTGGTGACCACGTTGCCGATGCCGCCGGCCGCATTCGGATTTCCAGCGCCACCGCGCCCGGCGTTTCCACGGCCGGCGTTTCCGGCGAACGGGGTTTGGATCGTCGTAATGTTTCCTGGCGGTCTGTCCGGCGTCGCCGGCGTGAAAACTTGAAATCCGCCGTTGGCGTTCGGGATGATTGTCGTGCCGCGGCCACCACCGAAGTTTCCGCTGAGTCCGGAAAACAGGTTCGTGAGCACCGGCGCCAGCTGCACCGCGCTCGCGTGTTTGAGGCGATACGTGTAGAGACGCACTTGTTGCTGCTGGTTCTGCGCGAGCTGCTGCTGGAGCAATTGTTGCGCGGCGCTCTGTCGCGTCTCGGCGGCGGGCTGCGGACCGGCGATCTGCATCAACGTCGGCGTCTCGGTGACCTTGAGCCCATTCGACTCGGCAACGCTTTTCACCAACTCGATCATCCCTTCGCGCGTGACCGGGCGACCCATGTGCAGTGAGACGCGCTGCGACGGGATGTTCGTCATCGAGACGTTGAGGTCACCAGCCGCCGCGAGCGCGTCGAGCACGACCCGAAGTTCTTGATCCTGGAAATCGAGCGAGACGCCAGCCGTGGTCTTCTTGGTCGAGTCGGCCTTTTGCGCTTTTGGCGGAGTCGC
>DASYSU010000497.1:0-15597 GCA_036002925.1 Gemmatimonadaceae bacterium
GGGAACGGTTTCTTCATCCGCACGACCCGCGCCAAGCTGCTTGTTCTCGGCGCCCGCGGGAAGCATGCCCATCTTCTGCTTGAGCGCGAGCAGTTGGACATCGACGCTGCCGGCGGCGGCGCCCTTCTCGAGCTGTTTGAAATCTTGCGCGAGTCTGTCGCCGGTGAACTCTTCCTCGATCTCGACCGACGCTTTGAGCTGTCGCTCGCTGTTCTCGATGCGTTCTTCCATGCGAGCGAACGCCTCGAATGCCGATTTCTCGGAGAGCGACGACATCGTCTCGTGGATGCGCTTCTGCGCCTGCGCACGGCGCTGGCGCGCGACGAGCAGGTTCTTCTTCCGCTTGGCCTCTTCGATCTTGTCGTTGAGGTCGCGGAGCGAATTCTTCAGCTTCTCCGTCTCGGCGCGATGCTGCTCCCACGTCTGCTCGAGCTGCTGGCCGGCCGACAGGTGCTCGCCCTGGCGCATGAGCGCCTGCTTGGCCAAGTCGTCTCGGTTCTCTTTGACCGCGAGCATCGCCTTCTGCTCCCAATCGTGCACCTGCCGAAATTCCGCGTCGGCCTGATCGCGCAGACGCTTCTCATCGGCGATCGCCGTCGCGACCTGCTGCTTCGCTTTGGCGAGCTGTCCCCGCATGTCGACGAGGATTTGATTCAGCATCTTCTCGGGATCTTCCGCCCGAGAGATCAGGTCGTTGATGTTCGACCGCAGCAGGCTCGAAAGCCTATCGAAAATGCCCATGGGTTAGTGTGCCTCGCGGTACGAGCCGAGCTCACGAAGATGCGACGCCAGCGCAACGGTGATGCTCTCGTATGCCGCCTGAAATTCTTCGTAATCGAGGTGCGACAGCTCGAGCGCCTCGGTCATGACGATCGAGTCGTTCTCGATGCCGTATGATCCGTGCACGAGATCCGTCGCGTTGAGCTCGAGCAGCCGACGGCTCAACGTCGCGAGCGCCTCGGTGTTGGTCGGCAGCGTCATGACTTTGACACGGAGTAAAACGACTGGCGGTGAGTAATGAATGACGACGCTGAAGTCGAGCTCACCGCTTGGGCGCGCGATCCAAAGCCCCGGCTCAACTTCGGAATACGTCCCTCCCTCGTCAGCAGCGAGCTTGTCGAGGAACCGTTCGATGTCTTCCTTGGTCACCATCGCGAATCCTTTCGTGGGGTGCTGTAGATCGTACGAATCAGACGGTGGGACGTTTCAAGGTACGTCGTGGGGGTTGCTGGTTGCTAGTTGCTAGTTGCTGGTGCTAGTTGCTGCTTGTTGGTTGCTGGTATGGTGTTAACAAACGCCCGGCGGCGCGAAGCGCCGCGCACATCCCCTCCACCCTCAACCCTCAACCCTCTACCCTCGTTTTATCTGCACCAGCCTTTCCCTCGCCAACTTCCGTCCCGTCGGCGTCGCGGCAAGTCCGCCGCCAGCGGTTTCGCGATACCGAACGTCCATCTCGCGGCCGATATCGCCCATCGTGTCGATCACCTCGTCGGCTGGAATGGCGAATCGGATTCCAGCAAGCGCCATCTCGATCGCGGCCAACGCGATCGCCGCGCCCGTCGCATTTCGAAAGACACACGGCAGCTCGACGAGCCCGCCGAGTGGATCGCATACGAGACCGAGCGTGCCTTGCTGCGCGAGCGCGACGGCATGCGACACTTGCGATGGCGATCCGCCAAGCATTTCCGTTCCCGCACCCGCCGCCATCCCGGCGGCCGCGCCAGTCTCGGCCTGACATCCGCCTTCGGCGCCGGATAACGACGCACGTTCGGCGACGACGGCGCCGATCAACCCGGCAGTCGCGAGCGCGTCCACGAGCTTGTCGTCGGAGAGACCACGCGCCGCGGCGAGACCCGTGAGCACCGCGGGAAGCACGCCGGCGCCGCCGGCAGTCGGCGCGGCGACGATGACGCCCATCGCCGCATTCACTTCCTGGACCGCGAGAGCGCGCGCGAGAATGTCGCGAAAGGGCGTGCCGGTGAGCGGACCCGGCGGACCGTTCACGAGTTTCGCCGCGTCGCCGCCGACCAAGCCCGATGCGGATCGGAGGTCGCCGGTGAGTCCTTGCTGCACGGCGCCCTGCATCACGTAGAGGGCGCGTTTGAGCACGTCGCGAATCTCGCCGACGGGTCGGCCTTGATCCTCGGACTCAGTTTCCAGCGCGAGCTGTGAGAGCGTGATGCCGCGTGACTCGGCGTCGCGGACGGCTGCTGCGAGAGAGCGATACATGTCTACGCCGAAACTTTATCGAGGCGAAACGCCCAACGCACCCACGGAAGTGAGCGGATGTGGTCGCGTACTATCTCGTCGGGGAAATCATCGAGCTCGATGACCATGAACGCATCGCCGCCGCGCTTTTGACGCGTGAGTCGGAGCGTGGCGATGTTCAAGCCATCGTCGGCCAACAGCGTGGCGATCTTCGCGATCGAGCCACGAGTGTCTTCGGCGACGAGCACGATCGTGTGATAATTGCCCGACACTTCGACCGGGAATCCGTCGATCTCCGTTACGAGAACGCGGCCCGCGCCGAGCGACGCACCCGTCATGATCGCGGAGATGTCGCCGCGCTCGAGCGTGATGCGGACGCTGTTCGGATGCGCCTCTTCGTCGAGGGTCGTCTTCTCGAATTTGTAGTCGAGGCCTTCGTGTTCGGCGATCTCGAGCGCCGTGCGAATGCGATCGTCGTCGGGGCGAAATCCCATCAAGCCGGCGACGATCGCCCTGTCGGTACCGTGGCCTTCGCCGGTCCGCGCGAACGAACCGTGCAGCTCGATCTTCGCGCGCTCGGGCGTACCGCCGACGAGTCCGCGAGCGAGAAGGCCGAGTCGGCACGCGCCCGCCGTGTGCGACGACGACGGGCCGACCATGACGGGGCCGATGATGTCGAGCAGACTGACCATAGTATCAGCGAACGTTGATAGTGATCAGCACGTTGCTGAAGCTCAGCATTTGAAGTTGGTATTGCCCCGGCTTAGGCGTCAGTTCGACGTCCATTGTCTCGCCCGGACCAAGTGTGACCTTGGCCGGCCGCTCGATGCGCTGCGCAACCGGCGCGTCGGCACCGTCCTTCGCCACAACCTTCCAAGTGAGCGGCCCGGAATCACCAACAAGAGACACGCTCGCGTCGTTGTCGACCAGGATGTTCATGAGTCGGAGCCGATGCGTCTTCCCCGCGCTGAGACGCATTCCATAGTTCGCCACCGCGCCGTTCACGCCGGCGTACGGATTGTCGTTGACCATTACAAACCCGAGGACGACCAGATGATCCGTGGCGGGATCCCATTTCTGTCCGGAGTCGAGAACGATAATGGGACCGTACAGACCGAGGGCGAGCTGGCGAACCTCCTCCGAGTGGGAGTGGTACATGAACGATCCCGCGCGCGGCGGTGTGAATCGAACAACGAACGAGTCGTTCGGCGCGATGCGAGGCGCGAGATGGCCGGTGCTTCCACTCCATCCGGCAACGCCGTCGTAATAGCTGTCTAGCTCGATGCCATGCCAATGCACACCGGTGTATGCATCGAGATGATTGACGACGGTGATCTCGACTGGCTCGCCGCGCGTGAACACAAGCGGTGGTCCTGGGATTTCGAGCGAATCCAACGCGGGTACGCTGTCACCTCGCTGCAGCGCATAGCCGTGGGATCCGTATTTCCCCGCCTTCCGTTGCGCCAATAGTCGAAGCTTGCGCGGCGCCAGGCTCGAGGCCCCATCCGTTCTCGGTGCACCGGCCAAGGTCGCGACGGCGCCATCGATTGGTTTCCTGGCCGCGACGTCGATGCCGAGAATCAGTCCGGCCATCATCGTCGCGGCGTGATCGGCATCTGTCGCGCCCGGGCGATGCGGTGCGGGCAACGTATAGTCGAGGCGTTCCTCTGCGAGATCTGCGTGCTGGAATCCCGACATGTGGAACGCCTTGTGGCAATGAAAAATCCAGTTGCCGACGCGTTCCGGAATCCATTGCAGCGAGAACGTGCCAAAGGGCGCGACTTCCTCCGTCACCGCTGTGCGTCGTTGATCCGGCGTGTAGATGGAGTCGACCGCTCCATTCCCGCGCGAGTCCACGCGAAAGTAGAAGCCGTGCAGGTGCATGGGATGCGTGTCGCCGCTGATGTTGACCACTCGCCATCGCAAGGTGTCGCCGACAACGGCATGTATGCGCTCCGTGTGCGGCCACATTTTGCCGTTGATCGTCATGATGAGCCGGTCGTCATCGCCCGTTTTTGTGGTGTCCCACTGCTGGATCCACTCCGAGACGACGAAGATCCGATCCGGTGGCGCATTCGGCGCGTCGACCACGATCGCACCGGCTGATTGCGACGCTGCCGCGCTACCGAGCCACACCGCGCCGTGACGAAACAGGGCGGAGGAGTAGGTAAACGTGCCCGCCGCAGTTGTTCGAACCGGCATCGGCCGCGTCGCACCGGGCGCAATGTAGATACTGTCGCGACAGTTCTCGCCGCACTGAACGGAGAAGATGATCGTGTCCGGCAGCGCGTTGCGAATACTCGCATCGACCGTCGCGCCGACAGGAACACGAATCAGTGGCGCGGGAATCATCAGCGCCTTCCCTTCCTCACCGACAGCTTCCGTGTGGAGCGATGCCCCGTTATCGGCATCAGGGTGCCACAGTGCCCGTTGGACGACCAACCGAATGCGACGAACTCCGGCGATGGTGATTCCGGCCGGAGTTCTATTGTCGTTTGGCAGCGCGGTAGCCAGCGGCACGCGTTCCGATCTGGGCGAAGTGCAACACAACATCGCGGTCACGACCGGAACGAGAACCGGCATGGCTTAGCCCACCTTTTTTTGGCGAATGGTTGGAAGCAAGTGACGTAAATACTGCCCAGTGTGCGACGCGTCGACACGCACAACGTCCTCCGGCGTTCCGGCAGCCACGACGAGCCCACCGCGCTTTCCACCCTCGGGCCCAAGATCGATGATCCAATCGGCCGTCTTGATCACGTCGAGGTTGTGCTCGATCACCAACACGGTGTTCCCGCGATCGACCAACCGGTGCAACACGTCGAGCAATACGCGCACGTCCTCGAAGTGGAGTCCAGTCGTCGGCTCGTCCAGTATATAGAAGGTGCGACCCGTATCCCGCTTCGACAGCTCCGTTGCGAGCTTGACCCGTTGCGCTTCGCCGCCCGACAACGTCGTCGCGCTCTGGCCCAAATGGATGTAGCCCAGCCCGACATCGGCCAGCGTTTGCAACTTTTGGAAAATGCGCGGCTGATTCTGAAAGAACTCGACGCCGTCGTCGACCGTGAGCTCGAGCACGTCGGAGATGCTCTGCCCGCGGAAGCGAACTTCGAGCGTCTCGCGATTGTACCGCTTGCCTTTGCACACCTCGCACGGAACGTACACGTCGGGAAGAAAGTGCATCTCGATCTTCACGAGACCGTCACCCTGACACGACTCGCAGCGTCCACCTTTCACGTTGAATGAGAAGCGCCCCGGCCCGTACCCGCGAATCTTCGCCTCGGGCAGCTCCGCGAAGAGCTCGCGGATCGGCGTGAAGAGTCCCGTGTACGTCGCCGGGTTCGAGCGCGGGGTGCGTCCGATCGGACTCTGATCGATGTCGATGACCTTGTCGATATGCTCGAAGCCCGAGATGCGCGTGTGGTCGCCGGGAATGACGCGCGCGCGATAAAAATGTCGCGCCAGCGCACGGTGCAGGATGTCTTCGATCAGCGTGGACTTTCCCGAACCGGATACGCCCGTCACGGTGACGAAGAGACCGAGCGGAATTTCGACGTCGATATTACGCAGGTTGTGCTCGCGCGCACCGGTGATGCGAATCGTTCGATGCGCCTCACGCGGACGTCGCGCCGGCGGCGTGGGAATCTTCAGCTCTCCACTCAAATACTTCCCGGTGATCGACGCCGAATTACGCATGATCTCGTCGATCGTCCCCTCGGCGATCACTTCGCCACCGTGTTTTCCGGCGCCGGGTCCCAGGTCGATGACGTGATCGGCGGCGCGCATGGTCTCCTCATCGTGCTCGACGACGATGACCGTGTTGCCCAAATCGCGCAGTTGCTCGAGCGTTGCCAAGAGCCGCGCGTTGTCGCGTTGATGCAGGCCGATCGACGGTTCGTCGAGAATGTACAGTACGCCGACGAGGCGCGAGCCGATCTGCGTCGCGAGACGAATGCGCTGCGCCTCGCCGCCGGATAGTGATTCGGCCGCGCGTCCGAGCGTGAGATAGTCGAGCCCGACGTCGACGAGGAAGCGGAGACGCTCGCGCACCTCCTTGAGAATCGGCGCGGCGATCTCGGGATCGAGTCCCGGTTTGCCGTCGCGGCGCACCGGGACGTTCTCGAAAAACGTCAACGCTTCGGTGACGGCGAGCTCGGTGACTTCGCCGATGTTGCGCTCGTGGATCGTGACGGCAAGCGATTCGGGCTTGAGCCGACGCCCCTCGCACTCGCTGCACGGCACCTCGATCATGTATTCCTGCAGCTCGAGCCGCACGCTATCGGATTCGGATTCTTCATAGCGTCGCTCGATGTTGGCAAGCACGCCTTCCCACTCCGTACCCTTCGCCGCGCGCCCGGCGGCTTTCCCTTCACCGTAGAGAATCGCGTCGCGCACCGATTTCGGCAGATCACCCCACGGACTGTTGAGATCGAACTTCAGCTGACGCGCCAACGCGGGCAGGATCATCTTGCGCAAATACCCGCTTGGCTCGCCCCACGGCAGGATCACGCCTTCGAGAATCGAGATTCGCGGATCGCCCAGGATGAGCTGCTCGCTCACACGGCGTCGCGTGCCAAGTCCGCCGCACATCGCGCAGGCGCCGAACGGGGAATTGAACGAGAAGTGTCGCGGCTCGAGCTCCGGCAACGAGATCCCACATGTGGGACAACCGTATCGCTCCGAGAAGAGCTCGACCGCATCAGCGTCGGCGTTGCTCACTTCGACCACACCGTCGGCGAGCTTGAGCGCGGTCTCGACGGAATCGGCGAGACGGCCGCGATCGTCGACTCGCACGGTGAGTCGATCGACGATCACGGAGATCGTGTGGTTCTGGCGACGATTGAGTTTTGGCGGCGACGCAACTTCGATCAGCTCGCCGTCGACGTACGCTCGAATGAATCCCTGGCGGCGCACGGACTCGAACAGATCGCGGAACTCGCCTTTGCGACCCTGAATGAGGGGCGCACGAACCTCGATGCGCGTGTCAGGCGGCCACGACAATACGATGTCGGCGATTTGCGCCGCGCTTTGCCGCTGGACCGGACGGCCACAGTTCGGGCAGTGCGGCGTGCCTGCGCGCGCCCAGAGGAGGCGAAGATAATCATAGATCTCTGTGACCGTGCCCACAGTCGAACGCGGGTTGTGGCCCGCAGTTTTTTGCTCGATCGAAATCGCCGGCGACAATCCTTCGATCGAATCGACGTCGGGCTTTTCCATCAGGCCGAGGAACTGACGGGCATACGCCGACAGGGACTCGACGTATCGGCGCTGACCTTCGGCGTAGATCGTGTCGAACGCCAACGATGATTTGCCCGAACCGGACAAGCCGGTGATCACGGTCAGTCGATCGCGCGGGATCGCGACGTCGATGTTGCGGAGATTGTGCTCTCGCGCACCGCGAATGATTAGAGCGTCTTCTGCCATAGCCAGGGAAAGCTGCGGCGCGGACCGTGTGCAGACAAGGAGTTATATTCGGTGATGCCCCATACCGATGCGATTGTCGTCCTCACCACCGTCGCCTCGGACGAAGAGGCGGTGAAGTTCGTCCGCGCCCTCCTCGACCGGCGCCTCATCGCTTGCGGGACGCTGCTTCCCGGCGCACGTTCGCTCTATCGGTGGCAGGGAAAAGTTGCCGATGAACGCGAAGTCTTCATTTTGCTCAAGACACGTTCGGCACGCTTGGAGTCTCTCCGCACGGCGTTCTCCGAGCTGCACCCCTATAAGGTGCCGGAGCTGTTGGCCCTCCCGGTCGAAGCCGGCCTGGAGAAATATCTCGAATGGATCAACGGCGAAACGACACTTGCCCTTGCATAACCCAGCAACGTTTGGGAAGCGGGAACAATGACGCTGAAGGCCGATGAATCAAACGCCGAGGCTCAGCTCGACCTCGGCATCGCTCTCTGCAGGCGAGCGCGGTGGCGGGACGCGCTCGAGCCGCTGCAACGCGCGGTCAACATCGATCCGACCAAAGCCGCGATTCACTATCAGCTCGGCGAAGCCTACAACCAGACGGATCGATTGGTGGAGGCGCTCGAGGCGTACGAAGAGGCCGTGCGTCTCCAACCCGATCACTGGCGTGCAATGAAAGGCATCGGCGTGATCCTCGACCGCATGGGGCGACCGAACGAGGCAACCGCCGCGTACCAGCGCGCGCGAGAGGCACAGAAACGGTGATCAGCCGGCGGGCGATGCTCGGCGGGACGATCATCGCCGCCTGGCTCGTCGGCCTCGGACTTCTCATCCGCCGCGAGTATTTCCAACCGCGCCTCGAGCGTCTCGCCGAAGCGGGTCACCGTGTCGCACCCGGCGTCGTCTATTACGGCGTGATGCAGGGCGAACGGCTCGTCGGGTTCGCGTCATCAACGGTCGACACCTCCGAGTCGTCGATCACGATCGACGACTACTTCGTGGCCGACCTTCCCTTCGGCGGACGATCGCGCCGAACGTCGGCGCGAACCAACGTCACGCTGTCGCGCGCGCTGCGGATGAGGAAGTTCAACGTCTCCGTCCAGGCCGACGGCCCCGCGATCGACGCAACGGGCGACGTGAGCGGGGACAGCGTGCTCGTATTGTCGATCGCGTCGGGCAAAGAGAAGCCCGAGACGCAACGCATCGCGCTGTCCGGGCCGATCCTTCTGCCGACGCTGATTCCGCTCGCCGTCGCGTTGGGTGAAGGCCCAAAGGTCGGCCGGCACTATGTGCTTCCGGTGTTCGATCCGTCGACGATGACGCCGCACGACGTCGGCGTCGATGTTCGCGCCGAGTCGCTGTTCGTCGTCGACGACAGCGCGGTCGTCGATTCGGCGACGCAGCGTTGGCGTGGCGTCGACCCCGACACGATTCGCGCATGGCAGGTGACGTCGCAATCGAAGGGCGCATTCAGCGGCTGGATCGACGATCACGGACGCATCATGCAGACGACGCAGCTGGGATTTGTGCTTCGTCGGATGCCATACGAGGTCGCGTTCGCGAATTGGCGCGCCGATACGTCACACGCGGTGGCGAGCGATCGCGACATCCTCGAGACAACGGCGATCGCGGCCAACAAGCGCATGGACAAGCGCATCGACGCGCTACGCGTCCGTCTCTCGAACGTCGATCTCAATGGCTTCGACCTGGACGGCCAGCGGCAGCGCCTCGACCGCGACACGCTTGTCATCGCAAGAGAGCCTGAGAGCGCCCTGGTTGCGCCGTATCAGCTGAACGGCCGGTTGTTGGCCCGGCCGCAGGATTCGGCGACGACTCGCCCCGAGCCGCTCCTTCAAAGCACCGATCGGCGAATCGTGGGCGCCGCGTTACGAATCCGGCAAGGCCTGCGCGACCCCCGAGTCGTGGCTGAGAGAATCAACACGTGGGTCCACGATTCGATCAGCAATCGAGTCACGTTGGGCGTTCCAAACGCCTTGGAGGTTCTGCGGACTCGAAGGGGAGACTGTAACGAGCACACCCAGCTCTTCGTCGCTCTAGCGCGGGCGGTCGGCCTTCCGGCGCGGATCGCTGCCGGCTTGGCCTACGTGGACGGAAAGTTCTACTACCACGCCTGGCCCGAGGTCCTGCTGGGCGATTGGGTCCCCGTCGATCCCACGTTCGGGCAGTTCCCCGCTGACGCGGCGCACATCCGGTTCGTCATAGGTGGTCTACCACGTCAAACGGAGCTGTTGCGATTGATGGGAAATCTGAAGATCGATGTCCTAGGCGTGAACGCGGCGCGGTAACGGGCATGATCGAACTGCGCGGCCTCACAAAACGCTACGGTAGCTTTACCGCGGTCAACAACATCGATCTGTCCGTTCCACGCGGGCAGCTGTTCGGCTTCCTCGGCCCGAACGGCGCCGGAAAGACGACCACCCTGCGGATGATCGCCGGAATCCTGCGGCCAACGACCGGCACGGTGCACATCGGCGGAATCGATATCGCGACCCAACCGACGGCGGCGAAGAGTAAGCTCGGATTCGTGCCGGATCGACCGTTCATCTATGAAAAACTCACCGGCGCCGAGTTCCTCCGGTTCGTGGCCGGGCTGTACAACCAGGACGGGCCGCAGATCGAGCATCGGGCGCGCGAGCTTCTCGCGCTCTTCGACCTCGAGGAGTGGCGCGACGAGTTGGTCGAGAGCTACAGCCACGGCATGCGGCAGAAGCTCATCATCTCGAGCGCGTTCGTGCATCGTCCGGAAGTCATCGTCGTCGATGAGCCGATGGTTGGACTCGACCCCAAGGCAGCGCGCATCCTCAAGGATCTCTTCAAAGAATACACGCGCCGCGATCACACGATCATGATGTCGACACACACGCTCGAGGTGGCGGAGACGATGTGCGACCGCATCGCGATCATGCAGGGCGGCGTCATTCGCGCGGCGGGAACAATGGCCGAGCTGCGCGCCAACGCTGAAGCGGGGACGGCCGGTCTGGAAGAGATCTTCCTCCGACTCACTGGGGAGAACGCCGCGCGCGCATTGGTCGACGTCCTCAATGCGTGATGATGGCTGACGCGCTTCCCAATCCATCGACCGCGCATCTGCTCAGCCCCAAGTGGCTCACGGCGCGCGCGCGGGCTGGTTCCGGAGAGCGCGGTAACGCGCTCCGGTTCGTGTTTCTCGCGGTGTTCGGGTTCGGCTTCTGGTCGTTCATCTTCTTCATGCTGTATCGCCTGTTGCGATACTTTCGCGGCGTGCAGGAGATCGGACCGTTGCTCGCGGGCAAACTGCTCGGGCTCATCCTGGTTGGGTTTTTCTCGATCCTGATGCTGTCGAACATCATCACGGCCCTCTCGAGCTTCTTTCTCGCCCGCGATCTCGACCTGCTCGCCTCGTCACCGGTCGATTGGCTCAACCTCTACATCGCCAAGCTCGCGGAGACGCTCATCCACTCGAGCTGGATGGTCGTGCTGATGGCGGTCCCGATGTTCGCTGCATACGGCGTGGTGTATTCCGGCGGTCCCTTTTTTCCGTTGATCGTCCTCGCCACGTTCTTGCCGTTCCTCATCGTGCCGACGGTGATCGGCAGCGCGGTCACGTTGCTCTTAGTGAACATTTTCCCGGCGCGACGCACGCGCGACATCCTGAGTGTCATCGCCGTGCTGTCCGCCGGCGGCATTGTCGTGATGTTTCGTCTGGTTCGCCCGGAGCGATTCGCGCGTCCCGAGGGATTTCGGTCGCTGGTCGACTTCATCACGATCCTTCGCGGACCCACGTCGCCGCTCTTGCCGAGTGAATGGGTCGAACGCGCGGTGATGTCTTGGCTCAATGTGCGCACCGATCTCCTGCCCTACTATCTGCTCTGGTCGACCGCCGCGGCCGCGTTCGTCCTCGGCGCCTTGCTCCATCGGTGGCTCTATGCCAAGGGCTTCAGCAAAGCGCAGGAGAGCGGACAACGTGTGGTGCAGAGCGGCAGGCTCACCCACGTGAGCCGGACCATTCTCCGACCGTTCGGAATCGTTCGCCGCGAGCTGGTGATGAAAGAGGTCCGCCTCTTCTTCCGCGATACCACGCAGTGGTCGCAGCTCATTCTGCTCGCGGTGTTGGTGATGGTGTATGTGTTCAACATCAAGTTCCTACCGCTCCGCGGCACCGGCATGACGTTTTTTCTCGTCAATGCCGTTCCATTCTTGAATCTGGTGTTGGCGGGCTTTGTCCTCGCGTCAGTCGCGGCGCGATTCATCTTCCCGGGCGTGAGCCTCGAGGGACGAACGTTCTGGCTGCTGCGATCAAGCCCGATGTCGATGAAAGAACTGTTGTGGTCGAAGTTTTGGGTTGGAACATTGCCGTTGTTGGTGCTGGCGTTGGCCATCGTGGGCGTCACCGACTATTTGCTGCAGGTGAGCGAGTTCATGATGGCCGTCTCGATTTTCTCAATCACGATGATGACGCTCGCGCTGGCGGGACTCGCGATCGGGTTCGGTACGTTGTTCCCCCAGTTCGAGACCGAGAACGCCGCTCAGATTCCGACCTCGTTCGGCGGTCTGGTCTTCATGATGACCTCGATCGCACTCATCGGTGCGGTGGTCGTTCTCGAGGCGAGGCCAGTATACACCTATCTGTCGGCCCAGGCCTTTGGAACACCGTCGACGACACGGGACATGGTCATCGGGTTCGGATCGGCGGCGTTGTTGTGCGCGTCCGCAACTTTGGTCCCGATCGGGATCGCGCTGAAGAGGCTGGAGAATCAGGGCTGAGGAACCAGGGGCGCGGCGACGGCAGCAGCGAAGCCCTGTATCACCACGCCGTACCCTCGCCATTGTGCGCGAGATCACACACCAGGCGACGGCAGCTCCACGGTCGCGTCCTCAACCCTCCAAACGACTCGCTGTGACCGTCGAGAGTGTGCCGGGGTCTGTCCTGCCGGAATCGAATTGCGCTCGACGATGTGATCGGTCGCAACAGATGCTCACCCTTGGTCCGACCAGGGTGAGCTGCCATACCACCCCTCCGGAGGACGTACAATGAAGCGTATTTCGCTCGTCGCAGTTGCCGCGCTGTTGTTCGCGGGTGCTCAGCTGCACGCCCAGGCTACCCAGGACACCTCGAAGAAGGCTGCGAAGGCCGCGGCGAAGACGGCCGACAAGGCCGCCATGGGCGCGAAGACCGCTGCCAAGAGCGCCGAGAAGAGCGCCGCCACGGCGAGCGCTGATGCCAAGACCGCGACCAAGGCTGCGGCCAAGGCCGACACGGCCGCGGGTATGGCGCCGAAGAAGGCCCACAAAAAGTCCTCGTCGAAGAAGAGCTCGGCCATGAAGAAGGATTCGACCGCCAAAAAGCCGTAACTCAGGCGGCGAGTCGATTCCCGCAGTTCAGGCAGTAGCGCGCGTCAAGCGCGACGACAGGTGCGCCGCAATCGGCGCACCTGTCGTGTAAGTACCGCCCGCAGTTCGAGCAGTAGACGGCGTCTGGTTCCGGACGGGGTCCGCACGCTGGGCACATGTGGCTCTGACGCCGATACGCGAGCACCGCCGCCTCGAGCTCGTCGTCAGTCGGTCGTTCGCCGACTCCCGCCGAGGGAGCATCCTCACGACGCATCGCGCGAACGGCCTCGTTCGTGTAACGCGACTTGAGCTCCGAGTAATCGTCGTCGGAGAGTTTTCCCGTCGCGCGATCGAACTCGATCTCCCGCAACGCGGCCACCGCGGCTTCTCTGGCACTCTGTCGCGGAGACAGCGGGGATGTCGGCGCCGACGAGACGCCGTAAAAAATCGGATAGAGCACGACTGCGAGCGTGCCAACCGCGAGCAATGCGCCCAGCACCAACGCGACGCTCACTCGCGGTCGTCTCCGCGCACCGCGGCGTCGAGGCGCGCCAACTCGTCCTGCGTCGCGTCGACGGATGCGCTTCGGTTCACGACCGGGGCCAGAGGTGGCTCGTTCTTCCAGCGACGGAGCCACGCCGCGATCAACACGCCGCCCACGATCACGGCGACCCCCGGCGTAAACCACGCGAGCAGGTTGAAGCCGGATTTCTTCGGCGCCATCAACACTCGCTCGCCGTAGGCGGAAACGAACGCATCGATGATCTCCTGCGCCGTGTACCCCCCTTGGACGAGCGCCATGACGTCGGAGTGCATCGCCGGCGAGACCTGACAGGAGAAATCCGTCGTGCGACAGGTGAAGACGTCGAGCGTGCAGCCGCACTGACAGCGGATGCGATGCTCGAGGTCATCCCGCTGCACGTTGGTCAGCTGGGCCGTCGCATTGGGCTTGGGCGGAAGCCTGACCGATCGCGCCGCACTCTGATCCATCGCGAACAGGTTGGTCGTGTCACGCACGATGCTCGAGTCGTGCATCGCTCCACGCTGCTGCGCGCCCGCCGACGAGCCACCGCGGCCGAGCGCGATGGCGGTGGTCCCGGTCGCGACCCGCGCGAAGAACTGCCGCCTCGACGTCATATGCCCGCGGCGACCTCCGCCGGTGGCCGCGCCGAGCGGATCGTCGCCGCGTATCCCGCCTGCACGGGACGCCGTTCGGCCTGCGGCCACATCACGATCAACCCTCCGATCATCATGACGAATCCGCCGATCCACACCCAAACCACCAGTGGATTGAACGTCACCCGAAGCTCGGCGATGTCGTTACCGCGAACGCCGGCGAGAACGACGTACGTGTCGAGCTTCGCCGTCGACCGGATTCCGACTTGGGTGATGGGCTGGAACAACGCGTTGTGCTGCGCGTCCAGATACTGCCGCTTCTCGCTCGTGATGATCCCAAGTCGCTTGCCGTCGCGGAACGTCTCGAGACCCACGGCGATGACGTCACGGTCGGGTCGGTTCGACGTCGAGACGCCCTGACTGATGAAGCGCCATTGATGCCCGTAGGGATCTCGAACGTCGAAGCTCTCGCCGGTCTTGAGCGTCACGTCGTTCTCGCCCTTGAACGCCATGCCCGCGAAGGCGGCAAACAGCATCACGATGCCGGCGTGGACGATATATCCGCCGTATCGGCGGCGGTTGCGCGCCACCAGGTGCATGAACGCGGTGATGAGCGATTCCTCATGAATCGTCTGCCGCGCGCGGACGCCCTTGTAAAACTCCTGAACAATGGTGCCGGTGACGAAGCCACAGAGTGCGTACGCGACCAGGACATACGGCGCACGCATCCCCAGCGCAACGAGCACGACGGCCACGAAGACGCCGAATGCCGCCGGCGACGCAAATTGACGCTTGAGGTTCGACACCGACGCCCGCCGCCACGCGATGAGCGGTCCGATACCGGTCAGCGCGAGCAGCAATAGTCCGAGCGGAACGTTCACCGTATTAAAGAACGGCGGGCCGACCGTGATCTTCTTTCCCGTCGCCCACTCGGAGAGAATCGGGAACACGGTGCCCCAGAGAATGGCGAACGCGATGCCGACGAGCACCAGATTGTTGTAGAGGAACGCCGCTTCGCGGCTCACCATACTCTCGAGCTCGACCTTGGCCTCGAGGTCACGCAGTCGCGTGCCCACGAGATAGATCGTGATGCCCGTCGCGAGGAAGAAGAAGGTCGCGAACCACGGGCCGACCGGCGATTGCGCGAACGAATGGACGCTCTCGATCACGCCGCTTCGCGTCATAGTCGTCCCGAAGATCGCGAGCAGGAAGCTTACTACCACGAGCACGACGTTCCACTTCCGCAACATGCCCCGCTTTTCCTGAATCATGATCGAGTGCAGGAACGCGGTGTTGGTCAGCCAGGGGAGGAACGACGCGTTCTCGACCGGGTCCCACGCCCAGTAGCCGCCCCAGCCCAGGACCTCGTACGCCCAGCGCGCGCCGAACAGGTTGCCGAGCGTGAGAAAGAACCACGAGAAGATCGCCCAGCGCCGCGTCGTGCGAATCCATCCGTCGTCGAGCTTGCGAGTGACGAGCGCGCCGCACGCGAACGCGAACGGCACCGCCGCGCTGACGTAGCCGGTGTAGAGCGAC
>DASYSU010000498.1:0-22324 GCA_036002925.1 Gemmatimonadaceae bacterium
CGCCGACCGCGTAGGCTGTAGTAGCCGTCGGCAGACCGAATTCCGAGATCGCCGGTGCGAAACCAGCCGTCGTGAAACGCCGCCGCGGTCGCCTCGGGCCGGCGCCAGTATTCTCTAAACAGCGCGGCCGATTGAATCTCGACCTCGCCGACTTCCTCGTCGGCGAGGATCGTTCCATCGTCGCCAACCAGTCGGGCCGAGACACCGGGCAACGGGGGCCCCACGCTTCCGGCGCGGCGCTCGCCGTCGTACGGGTTGCTCATGATCATGAGCGCCTCACTCATTCCATACCGCTCGAGAATCATGTGCCCAAACTTGGCGCGAAACGCCTCGTGCACGTGGGCCGGCAGCGGCGCCGAGCCCGAGACAAAGAGTCGCGCCGCCGAGCCGATCGCGCGTGCCTGGTCATCGTCGATCACCGCCGCGTCCAGCAGCCGGACGTAAATCGTCGGCACGCCGAAGAACAACGTCGGTTTGAAGTCGGCGAATACCGTTGCGGCAGACCGTTGATCGAAGCGCTCGAGCAGTCGCATGCGGCAGCCGCTGATGAGCCAACTGTGAATGCCGTTGCCGAGTCCGTGGACGTGAAAGAGCGGAAGCACGGCGAGATAGCGGTCGGCGTCGCTGATATGCCACGCCGCCACGAGCGTGCTCGCGTTCGCGGCCAGATTGCTGCGCGACAACACGGCGCCTTTCGCGGCGCCGGTCGTCCCGGACGTGTAGACGATCAGCGCCGGTTCATCGTCGCCAATTGCGATCTCCGGCCGCACCGCGTCTCGAGACGCCGCGCGCTGGGCGACCTCCTCGACGAACCATACCGGCGTGCCGACCGGATACACGGCGTCGGAGTCTCGCGCGCCCACAATGGCCGCCGGCTCCGAATCGGAAACGATGTGGCGGAGCTCGCGCTCGCGGTACAACACGTTCATCGGCACCATGACAACGCCGAGTCGAACGCACGCGAGAAACAGGTCGATGAACTCGACGCGATTCGCGAGATGCAGGCACAGCCTATCGCCGCGTTTCAAACCGCGGTCGGCCAGCTCCTGCGCCATGCGGTTGGCCCTCGCGTCGATCTCGCCGAACGTGAGCGCGCGCAGCGTTCCCGTGTCATCGGCGTAGTCGAGGGCCGTATGCGAAGCGCGCCCGCGAAGCGAACGGTCGAACAGCTCTTGGAGATTCACGACGCGAAGCCTGTCCCGGCGCCGCCGACCGGGCAAGCGGGTCGGATGTGCCGACCCTTG
The DNA here is from genome assembly GCA_036002925.1 of Gemmatimonadaceae bacterium. Classification (GTDB taxonomy): domain Bacteria; phylum Gemmatimonadota; class Gemmatimonadetes; order Gemmatimonadales; family Gemmatimonadaceae; genus JAQBQB01. Next base: position 1,245 of record DASYSU010000498.1, read on the forward strand.
CATTGCAAACGCGACCTTTGCACATTAGCATACGAAATAGGATACAATTTAGATCAGCGGAGCTTGATCCTATGTTGGCATTCCGGAGTGCCATCGCATTCGCTGCGTTCAGCGCCACTGCGTCCGTCGCACGCGCGCAGGACATGGGCAACGGATTCCTGTTCGGTGCGCCCAGCGGCAGCTTCGCCGTTCGCGGCGGGTGGGCGATGGCCAGAGCGGGCAGCGATCTCTTCTCGTTCACGACCGACCAGCTCACGCTCAAACGCGGCGACTTCAGCTCGCCCTCCGGCGAAGCCGATCTCGCCTTCAATGTGAGTCCGCAAACGCAGATCGTCGCGTCGGCCAGCCTCGCGACCAGAAACGTGCGATCGGAGTTTCGTCATTTCATCGATAACAATGATCTGCCGATCGAACAGACAACGAACTTCGCACGCGTACCGCTCACGCTCAGCATCAAGCGATATCTGACGCCGACGGGTCGATCGATCGGTAAGTTCGCGTGGATTCCTTCTCGGTTCGCGCCGTATGTCGGGGTGGGCGGCGGCGCGATGTATTACCGCTTCCGGCAATCCGGTGACTGGATCGATTTCAAGACGATGGACGTCTTCACCGACCAGTATGAATCGGATGGCTGGGCTACGACCGTGAATGCACAAACGGGCATCGACTACTCGCTCAACCCGCGCTTCGCGTTGACCGGCGAGGCCCGATACACATGGGCCCAAGGCTCGTTGTCGCATGACTTTCAAGGATTCCAAAAGCTCGACCTCTCCGGCTTCTCGACGTCGATCGGCGTCGCGGTTCGCTACTGATCGTGGAGACGACCATGTTGACTCTCATCCGATACTCCCGGCGGATCGCACTCGGCGCCGCCCTCGTCGTTCTTCCGATCGCGCCGAGCGGCGCGCAGCGAGCCGCGGCCGACGCACGGTGGCAACCGTGGATCGGCTGTTGGCGCGCCGAGGGAGCGGTGACGACGTCTCCGCTCGTGTGCGTGACACCGACCACGGTCAGCTCGGCGGTTCAAATCGCCGCGATCGACAGCGGTAGAATCATCACGCGCGACACGGTCAACGCCGACGGCAGCAGCCGACCGGTCGCCAAAGGCGGATGCAGCGGCACGCAGCAGGCACATTTCTCGGCAGATGCCAATCGCGTGTACCTACGTTCGGATCTGAAGTGCGGGGCTGGACTCGAGCGTGTCGGCACCGGCATGCTGAGCATCGCGCCCGACGGCGACTGGATCGACGCGCAGAGCATGACGGTCGGCGGCAACTCAGTGGTGCGCGCGACGCGCTTTCACGAAGCGAAGATCGCGGTGTCTGAACTGCCGGCCGATATCGCGACGGTTGTCGGCGTGAGAGATTTGGCAGCGAACGCGGCGCGCATTGCGGCCGGCGTACCGATTTCATCAGCGGTGATCATCGAAGCAGTCAAAGAGCTCGACACCGCGGTGGTGCAAACGTGGATCGTTCAGCGGGGAACGCGTTTCAAGTTCGGCGGCAAAGAGTTGATGGCTCTGGCGGACGCCGGCGTTCCCGGCTCCGTTACCGATGTGCTGATTGGCGTTTCGTATCCGGATCATTTTGCTCTTCAGGAGCGGCCGGCTCGCATGGTCGGCGGGAACGAACTGACGTCGCTCGACTCGGCACGACTCGCATCACAGTACTTGAACAGCCGCTGTTACGGCTACGGATCGTTCGATCCGTTCTGGAGCTCGTCGTCGCTCTACGATCCATGCGCGTCGCGATACGGGCTCTATGGATATAACTACTACTCGTATCGCTACGGCTCGTACGGTTACAGCCCGTTCGGATACGGCTACGGCTATGGATCGGGATATGTGAGCTACGCGCCGGTCGTCGTAGTGAAGGGCGCTGACAATCCGCACGGGCGTGTGGTCAACGGACACGGTTACACGCGCGACAGCGGCAGCGGGAGCTCGGGATCGTACGCGGGCTCGTCGAGCGCGTCGAGCTCGCGATCCGCGGGAAGTTCTAGCTCGAGCGGATCCGGTAGTTCGTCGTCGAGCGGGTCATCATCGAGTAGCTCGTCGTCGAACGGCGGTCGAACAGCCCACGGGCGTCCGTAGCCGGCTCAGCTCTCATCCCGAGCGACGTGAAGGATCTGCTGTCGGTCTAGCGACAGCAGATCCTTCGCCGTTTTTCATCTCGACGGTTGCAGAAGATAGTAAACGTCGGTCCGGAGCTGAGCTGGATCGTCAGTCCAGTGTCCGTACACTTCCCACCGCGTTCCGACGACTTTTCGATCGTGCGCTCGGCACCACGCGAGCACCGCATGGTGAGCTTCCCCGAGCCCCGCGTAGTCGCCCCAGTGTGTGGCGGTCGCTACTTCACCCACGGGTAGCTCCGAGTAACACACTGCTCCGGTTGCTGAAAACGGCGCATTGACGCCGACGCCGAACTCGATGTCGGCTTCGTCCTTCGCTCCCATGACGTCGCGATAGACGAAGATGTTCTGCCCGTCGAGGTGGATAGCGCCGTCGCGCGCCGCCGCGTACACCTGATTCAAGTACTCGGCGAACACCGCTGGTACGCGACGGATCGGTAACCGCGCACGGACAGCGGCAATCGCGCGGCGCGGTGCGATTTTCAGCGAGACGGGCGGCCCGTGAAGTTGTGTCATCTCACGGAGAAAACACGGCGGTATCCGGCCATATGACGCGTGGAAGTTTCGTCTTCGAGCCGCGCGGCGGCTGCGTAGAATAGCGCCTCCGCAACGCCTAGTCCACGCTAAGCGGCACCTGCCGGTTGCGCCGTGGTCGTGCTTCGTGCTTCATAATGACAATGCCGAAAAAAGACAACGCCGAGGTGCTCGCGATCGACGGGCGCGAGGTCCGGATCACGAACCCGGACAAGCCATACTTCTCTCGTGACGTCCAGCTCTCCAAACTCGACGTCGTCCGCTACTACCTCTCAATCGCAAACGGCGCCATCGGCGGGATTCGCGATCGTCCGATCGTGCTCAAGCGATTCGTCGATGGCGCCGAGGGTGAAGCGTTCTATCAGAAGCGCGCGCCTGAGAATCGGCCGGAGTGGCTGCGGACCGTCACGTTGTCATTCCCATCGGGGCGAACGGCCGAAGAAATCGTCGTCGACGACGCCGCCGGCCTCGCGTGGATCGTGAACCTCGGGTGCATCGAGCTTCATCCGCACGCGGTGCGCGCCGGCGATCTGGATCACCCCGACGAGTTGCGGATCGATCTCGATCCCGGGCCAGGCGTTCCGTGGGACGACGTTCGGCGCGTCGCATTGGTCGCACGCGAAGTGTTGTCGGAGGTCGGGCTGCGCGGCTGGCCGAAGACGAGCGGTTCGCGCGGCATGCATGTGAACGTTCGCATCGAGCACCGTTGGACGTTCACCGAGGTGCGGCGCGCGGCACTCGCGTTCTCGCGCGAGGTCGAGCGGCGTGCGCCCGATCTCGCGACGTCGAAGTGGTGGAAGGAGGAGCGCACGGGCGTCTTCCTCGACTACAACCAGAACGCCAAGGACCGTACGACATGCTCCGCGTATTCCATTCGGCCGCTTCCCGACGCGCGCGTGTCGACGCCGCTCGAGTGGGAGGAGATTCCTGATTGCGCGCCCGACGACTTCACGGTCCTGACGGTGCCCAAGCGGTTCGCCGCGATTGGTGATCCGCACGCCGAGATGGACAGCTCCGTCGGATCGCTCGAAGCATTGCTCGCGCTCGCCGATCGCGACGAGGCGGCGGGGCTTGGCGACGCGCCGTGGCCGCCGCACTTCCAGAAGATGGAGGGCGAGGCGCCGCGCGTCGCTCCGTCGCGAGCGAAAGGCAGCGCGAAAGGCAGCGCGAAGCGCACGCCGAAGATGCCGTTGCTCACGATCGCGAACTCGCCGAGCAAGGAAGCGGCGCTCGCGGGGCTCGAGCGGTGGAAGGCGAAATATCCGGAGGCGGCGTCACGTCTCGCGGCAGACGATGTCTTGGTCGATTCGATGCGGGGGCGCTCGTCGACGTGGACGCGCATTCGCGTCAATCTGCGCCACGTGCCCGACGACGCGCGTCCGCCGCAGGAGACGCCGGATCCCGACGACGATCCGACGCGCGAGTGGCGTGAGCGAGCGCGAAAGCCGCGTTCAAGCTGACGCATTGCCGCCCGCGTGTTCCTTCTTGCTACTTGTTGAAGATCGCCGTCAACTCTTGCGGCGGCACGACCTCGAGCTGCGCAAACGTGCAGTCGCTCGGACGCTTGTCGGTCCGCCAGCGACGGAACTGCGCCGTGTGGCGAAATCGTGAGCCCTGCATGTGGTCGTATGCGACTTCGACCACGAGCTCCGGGCGCAACGGTTCCCACGACAGATCCTTTCCGCCACTCCAGCGACTCACCGCGCCCGGCTTCCGATGCGGTGCCTCGGTAGGCGACTGCAGTTCGGCCCACGCCTTCCACGGGTGCGACGCGATCGCGTCCTCGCGATACGGCGCCAGAAACGTCACGAGCTCCTTGCGTTTCGCGTCCGTGAAGCTCGCGCAGACGCCGACATGTTCGAGGTTTCCAGAATCATCATAGAGCCCGAGCAGGAGCGAGCCGACCGCGGTCTTCTCGCTGTTCTTGTGCCAGCGAAAACCGGCGACGACGCAATCGCAGTCGCGCTCGTGCTTCACCTTGAGCATCACCCGCTTATTGGGTTGATATGTTCCGGATTCCGCCTTCGCGACGACACCGTCGAGTCCCGCTCCTTCGAACCGGGAGAACCAGTCGGCGGCGACGGCGCGATCGGTCGTCGCGGGTGTAACGTGCAATGGCGCTTGCAGCGTCGTGAGCAGCTGCTCGAGCGCGGCACGTCGTTCAACGAATGGTGCGCCGCAGAGATTCCGTGTGCCGTCAGACAAGCAATCAAAAAAGACGATTGACGCCGGAATCTCCTTCGACAGCAGGTTCACGCGCGACGCCGCCGGGTGGAGACGCAGCTGCACTGCCTCGAAATCCAGACCGCCGTCCTTGGCGATCACGATCTCTCCGTCGAGCACACATCGCGGTGGAAGCTGAGCCTTGAGGGCTTCGACCAGCTCCGGGAAATACCGGTCGAGCGGCTTCTCGTCGCGGCTCTGAATGAACAGCTCGTCGCCGTCTCGGAAGACGAGCGTGCGGAAGCCGTCCCATTTTGGCTCGAAGATCCAACCGTCGCCGGGCGGCAGCTCGCTGACTCGAGTCGCGAGCATCGGCAGCACGGGCGGGTTTACCGGGAGGTCCATCTTTCAAATGTCACGCGTAACCCCTCTCCCTAGCGCTATCGCGCGGTGCGGAGCTCTCCGTGATGGAACGAGCTCCAGAGAAAAAGAACGCCAACGATCAACAGCGGCCCCGCGATGATGAGAATCCATGAAAGATGGTCGCGAGTGGCGTACGCATAGATCACCGCGAGCCCCGTGAAGACGAGGCCTCCAACCCACTCCCAACGCCAGGACACAATCACGACCGCGAGGAGAAGCAGTACTGGAGTGATGTGAATGGCAAAATCCGGAAGCGCCTGAACCAACGCTTGCCTATTCCCAAACGCGTCCAGGCTGAACACGCTCAGGAAGCAGCAAACGAGAATGCCGAGAACTCGCGGGCTCCAGAGGAGTAACTTGCCTGACAGGTTTGTCACGGTCCACCTCCGTGGACACGAGAGCGGGCATCATTTTCACGCCACGGTGACGCCATCCCGCTCTCAACGATTCTTACGGCGCTCATCGCGCGTGCGTTTCTCGCAAGCGCCATTCGGCTCACGAGGTCTTCGTCTCGCGAGCTCGCCGGTTCCATTCCCAGAGCCCACCGGCAACGTCATTCGATAGCCGATGGCCGAGTTGGCGCGCCAACATGACGATCTGGCCTCGGTGATGCCCCTCGTGCGCGACGAAATACGTGAGCACATGGGGGACGTCGAGCGGCAGATTCCGCCACACATATCGCTTCGACGGAGGGACATGTCCTCCCGCATCCAGGCCGAGAGTAAGGAGCGCCTCCATCCCCCGACTGCTCCGGCCAAGCGCGACAAGCAACTGACGGCGGGTCACTTTGCGGCGGTCGACACTCGCGGGCACGTGAATCCCATGTTCTAGACCAAGCGTCTTGAGCCAACTGCACCTGGCGTTATGGATATGTCCGGCGATCATGCGGATCGTGCGACGGGGCGCGCCGGGAATCTCCGCGTCCCAGACTGCGGCGGGCAACTGCTCGACGAGATACATCGTGACTCGGTTGTTCGTGCGCCAAGACGCCAAGAGCGTCGCGTGAAGATCAGCCGCTATAGGGGTGCTCGACATATTCTCGTCTATTGTAGGGCTAACCCTCACCGGCGGGAATGTCGTCGATGGTCGTGTACACTCGCTTGCCGTACGACTTGGCGAGTGAGACCATCTCGTCCGCGCCCGCCGATGCACCACCGATGCGCAAGCACCCATCGCATTTGGCGACGAGACGACGTGAGATCGGATGAAAGATCTCATTGAACACTGCGTCACCGATCCCCGTCGACCCCGCATGCTCGATGAGCGGCAGTGCGAACCATTCGCCCATCACCGGCAAATGACCTAACCGAAAGAGCCGCAGCGAGGCTTCCGTCATGGCCGCAACGTTCCGGGCGATCAGCGCCGGATCGTCGCCGGTACCAGAGCGATATGGTCCAGCGACGAGGATCAGTTGCGGCGGCACTGGAGACGCGTCCATCCTACCTTCGCCGCGCCGTGATCAGCGTCGCAATTTCGTCGGGTCGCGGATTGATGAAGTCAAGCCGAACACGCCCATCGGGCATCGTGCTTACCGTTGCTGGGATCGCGCTGTTGGTGAGCATCCATCCCGCGGGAAGTACGACAGCATTCGCCGGCCGACCGAAGCTCCGATCCCATACGAGCTCGTCGCCGATCAACTTGTAGCGCGCTGTGTCCGTGTACGTCTCGAACATGCGAATTCGAATCGATTCGCCTTGTTTCACCGGCGCGAAGCGGAAGACGACGACTTCGCTTTGCGGCGTGACGTTCGCGACCTCTAGCTTGGCGCGCGTGATTTCCTCCCCTTTGAGGATCTCCCACTTGAGCTCTTCGCCAGTGTCGAGATTGCGCGCCGACGGTTTGGACACCGTGCTTCCGCCGCGAACTTCGTTCAGATACGTCGCCACGCCGACGCGCGACTCGGTGTAGTCGTGATAGAGGTCGAACGCGTGCGTCTCGGGCTGCTGGAGAAAGTAGACGATCTCACGGTTTTGATGCGCGCGCTCGTCGAGCCGCTTGGCGACGCTCGATGTTGCCGGACCAAGCTTCGTCGACCGCCGCGCGCGAAGCGTGACGGGCGCTTCGGCCGGTGAATTATTCCAGAAACTGATGCCGATCCGTCCGTCCTTGTCCTGCAACACCTGCGAGGGAAAGTTGGACGAGATGATCTCGTACCCGGCGGGCAACACGATGGCATTTCGCTTGATGCCCAGCGGTCGCGTAAATACCAGCGTGTCGCCGCGCATGTAGTAGCTCGTCGTATCCTCGTAGGTCTTGTCAATGAGGACGCGGGCTTCGCCGCCGTCGGCCGGCACCGGGCGCGCGAGCTTGACGCGAATATACGTCTGCGACGTATCCCTGTTGCGCACTCCACCCGCTTGTGCCACCGCACTTCCGACGACGTCGAACTGAAGCGGTTTTCCCGTCGCACGATCGAACACACTCTCGTTGCTCGCGACGCTCCCCTTCCGAATCGGATTGAAGTAGTACGTCGCGCCCGGTGTGGTCGCCGTCACCTCATAAATAATGCGGAACTTCGCCGAGCCCGGCGCGAGCAGTTCATATCGCGTGTACGCGTCCGATTCCGTCTGCGTCGCGTTCTGCGCCCACGTGCTGGTCGCGACAAGCATCATGCCGAGTGCAACAACCGATCGCATGGCTTGGGACTCCGACTAGTGGGCTTTTCCCGAGACCGAGAAGCTCGAGCGGATTTTCGACAACTCGGTTCGCTGCTCGGGATTCTTCCCCATGATGTCGCCGAGGAGCGTGGCCATTATCTCGTCATCGAGCATCGTGGGCTCGGGAGAGAAGCGCTTGCCGAAGCCCATGTGTCGAGCGGGATCGAGCAAGAGCTCGTGCTTGAGCACGACGTCGTCCTTGCCGCGCTGCACGCGCACCGCGGCGAACTTCTTTCCCGATTTCTCCATGTAGCCGACGCACACACCGTCGACCTCACTCGGGATCGCCGGAACCGGATGCTGCGTGCCGTCGGTGCCCTCGAATGTCGTCGCGCCGGGCTTGAGCTTCGCAAAGTTCCGTTCAAAGCCGCCCTGATACATCAAGCAGTGCCGCATCATCGCCTCGTGCCGGGTGGGAAAGGAGTAGCGAGGGAGTGTCGAGAAGCTACGGTGGCCGCGCGCCCTTCGCTATCCTATCTTCGTCCGCCATGAAGGCACGCGCGTGGGCAACGACCGGCGACATCAACGCCTTCTTCGGTTTGATGTTGGACAATGTCGTCAACCTCGCGGTGCTCGCCGGTATTCTCGTCGCCGGCTTCGGCTTCCCGGCGACGCTCGTCTACACGCGCATGTTCCCGGGCACCGCGCTCGGCGTGTTGTTCGGCGACGTCGTGTACACGGTCATGGCAATTCGCCTCGCGCAGCGCACCGGTCGCACCGACGTCACGGCGATGCCGCTCGGTCTCGACGCGCCGTCGACGATCGGAATGGCATTGACGGTGCTCGGCCCTGCGTTCGTCGTCGCCAAGGCGAAGATGCCGGCAAACGACGCGGCGATTCTCGCGTGGCAGGTCGGCATGGCCACGATGGTCATCATGGGCGTGTTCAAGCTCGGCATGTCGTTCATCGGCGATCGCATCCGTCGCGCGATTCCGGAAGCCGGCTTGCTCGGGTCCATTGGCGGGGTTGGCATCGCGCTGCTCGGCACTCTGCAGTTGGGTGAGATCTACGGCGAGCCAGTCGTCGGCATGATGGCACTGGGCATCATCATCTACACGCTCGTCGCCAAGATTCGGCTTCCATTCAACCTGCCCCAGGTGTTGGCGAGTGTCGTCCTCGGTGCAGTGTTGTACTACGGACTCGGTGCGTTCGGTCTACTGGTGCATGGTGTAACGACGCCGACGCCCAACTTCCCAGTCGGTCTGCCGCTGCCATCGTTAGGATTCTTGAAAGGCATGCCGATCGCGGTGCACGACTACATTCCGCTCGCGCTGCCGTTCGCGATTCTCACGGTCATCGGTGGTATCAACGTCACCGAGAGCGCGCGCATCGCCGGCGACGATTACAACACGCGCGACATTCTGCTGACCGAAGCCATCGCGACGCTCATTGCGGGCGTGTGCGGCGGTGTGAGTCAATCGACGCCGTACATTGGACACCCGGCGTACAAGGCGATGGGTGGTCGCGCCGGTTATACGCTGGCCACGGGTCTGTTCATCGGACTCGGCGGCATCCTCGGGTACATCGCGTTCATGGCCGACGCGCTGCCCAAGCCGGCGCTCGCGCCGATTCTCGTGTTCGTCGCGCTCGACATCACGGAGCAGAGCTATCACGCCACGCCCAAGCGACACGCGGCCGCGGTCACGCTCGCGGTGCTGCCGTCCGTCGCGCAGCTCGTCCAGATCTTCCTATCACAGGTCTATAACGGTGCGCTGTTGTCCGCCGCGATCGATCCGGCGGGCACGATGAAAGCGACGGGAATCGGCAATCCGGATTTCATTCGCACATGCGCGGTCATGATCGTGCTCGCGCACGGATTCATTTTGACGGCCATGTTGTGGGGCGGCGCGGTTGCGTTTCTGATCGATCGCCGAATTACGGCTGCGGCGGCGACGCTCGCCGCTTGCTCGGTTCTTTCGTTCTTTGGATTCATTCACTCGGTGACTCCGTCGGGCGGGGTGTATCTTCCATGGTCGATCGGCTCGACGCTACCGTATCATTGGGCCGCGGCCTATTTGGGCTTCGCCGCGATGATCGTAGTGTTGTCGAGGACGCATGCCTTTCACGAAGGAGGAGTAAGTGCGCATTAGTCTCGGAGTCGTTGGACTCGTCGCGCTCGTCGCGGCGCCGCTCGTCGCGCAGGACACGACGCACGTTTTCTGCCGCGAGTCGGCATGTGTGGTGGTGTTCGACTGGTCGAATGGTTCGACGCCGCCCGATCCGGATCGACGATACGGCGCGCCGTCGGAGTTGGAAGCGGCATTCAAAGCGCGCCTCTCGCAGGCGGGCTACAAGATTGCGGCGAGCGCACCGGCGCCCGGGACGATTACGGTCCGCTTGACTCCGCAAAAACGCGCGCTGTGCGATTCTATGGAAGGGACCAACCCCGATTACTCGTGCCACTCTGTGGCGCGGGCGTCGGTCGTGTTCTCGGCGAGCGAATCGAACGTCGCGCCCAACACACGCGTCGACGTCAGTCCGCGGTGTAGCGACCCGAAGCTCTCGATGACAATGGCGAAGTTCGGCGAATTCGCGGCCGATCTCGTCGTCTACATGTTGGCACCCGATCCAAAGCCGCCGCGGCCGAACGCGAAGTGCTGATTCTCTAATCAGGACCGCGGAGCAACGGCTTTCACCACAGAGGACACAGAGGAACGACAGAAAGGCGAACGAAACGGAAAGCAACCTAGGGCTTTCCTCTGCGGTTTCGTTTCTTCGTGCTTTCGTTTCTCTGTTGGTTTCTCTGTGTCCTCCGTGTCCTCTGTGGTTCAGCCAGCGGCCCCGCGACGAATCGTCAGTCGACGATCACCGTCTCGCCCTGTGGTTCGCCTTGGTCCACACCCAGTTCCTCGAGCACCAGATGATGCGCCTTCCGGCCGCCGCGTTCCATCGTATGCGGCGCGCGCTCGTGGTCGAGAAGAAGCTGCGCCATGTCGACAGCACGCGCGGCCAAACTGCGTGCGCCCTCCCGCAACTCTCGGCTGTGCATCACCACCTCGATGTTGCGCTCCATGTCCTCCGCGGTCCACCCACGCGAATGCGCGATGTATGGAAACTGCGGAAAATGGAACCCGATCTCCGCAAAAAAGTCGAGCATTTGTCCGGCGACCGCTTGGACATTGTCCTGACCGCCGGTGATGATGAAACTCGCAACTTTGTTTCGGAGCAGCACACGGTTGGCGATCGTCACCTGGTTCTGCACGCAATTCATTCGCTCGACCATGCGGTAGTAGAGCGAGCTCGCGTTGCCCCAGCGAATCGGCGTGGCGACGATCGCGACGTCGGCCCAATGGACCAGCGCCTCGTAGACCGCTTCCATTTGGTCCGACGGATCCATCTGCGTGATCGAGCACGGCCAGGTGCACGCGTGCGCGCTCTTGGAGTAATAGCCTTCACACGGACGGAACTTGAGCGCGGCGAGATGGATCGTCTGCGTCTCCGCGCCGAGTTTCGCCGCATGCTGGACCGCCTCGGCGAGCAGCGTGTCGGACGTGGAATAACGCGGGTTCGCGATATCCATGTTCGTCGTCGAGATGCCCACGACACGCACCGGACCAGGCGCGCGCACGATTCGTCGGGTGAGCGGACTCGGTTTGTGCTCGCCACGCGTCCGCTTCGTCGCCGGCGTGCCCGATATGAGCAGACGACCGTCGTCGACCTTGACGGAATAGCTGGGAACCGCGTCCAGCTCGTACCCCGGCTCACCAAGCCCCGAGCGGCAGTGGTATTTCCAATTGTGCCACGGACAGACGAGGTAGTCGCCGTCGACGCGTCCATCGGCGAGCGGACCACCGGCGTGATTACAGACGCCCGACAGGACGCCGAATTCGCCGTTGACATATGTGACGACGAGCTTCGTGGTGCCGATGTTCGCACGCGTCAGCTGGGCCTTTGTGAATTGCGCGACGGGCCCGAGATCGTGCCATTCCAGTGTCTCCGGCATGCTCATCCGTAGGTGTGGGACGCAACCAACATATCGGTGCGTGCGCGCGACGCACAATCCACGCAAAAGACAGAAGAGTCGGCCTCAGGAATCTTGCTGCCGCGGCACGGATTCTGTCGCACATATGAGCATGCGAAACCATCTCATCATCGTCGCCGCGGCCGCCGTCCTCTTGGCCGGTTGCGAGAAGGCGATCGCGCCGACCGTGGCGGGACTCGGTGGAACCACCGCCAATCCCCCCGGCAACGTCAGTAGTAGCACAGCTCCGCTCGTGATCTCGCCGGCCACCGCTCAGCTCCGCGTCGGCGCCACGTTCCAGTTCACCACCAACGCGCCGACGTCGCTCCAGAGCCAAGTGCAGTGGGGCTCGTTGGAGTCGACCGTGGCAACGGTCTCTCCGTCGGGGCTCGTCACGGCGGCAGCCGTCGGCGCCGCGACGATCACCGCGCGCTACGCGTTCGACAGCGCGCGCGTCGCCACGGCGACGGTGACCGTTACCGGGGCGACCACAACCTCCGGGACTGGCGGCATGTCCGGATCAGGTGTGCCGTGACCAAGTCGACGAAGCGAGATCGTGACGCGCCTCGCTCCACCGCGAAGCACACCGCGAAGGACAAGGCCGCGAAGGAGCACTACCAACGCGAGAAGCAACGACGCGAGCGACACTCCTCCGCGGAAAGTGACGTCATGGCAGAAGCGCGCCGGGAGTATCTCGCGTTGCTGGAGTCCGATGCCACGAAGGGCAAGGGTGGCCGGCCAAAGAAGAAGGTCGCTCCGGTGATCGACGTGGAGGAGCCGGTGGACGATGCGGATCAGGATTGAGCTCCCAGGCAGCGGCGGACGCGCGGCTGTGCTTAATTGTCTGGGTGCGCCTCGACCGTAAGCTCCTCCTCATCGCGCCCGCCATCGTGCTCGTGTTCGTCGCCGCAGGGATCGCTTACACCGCGCTCCAGTTGCACGTGCTGGGCAGCGGCAGCGACACGTGGAAAGGCCGGAGCGACTTCGTCGCCGCCGTCGAGCGTGGCGAGAAAACACTCGATCAACGCCAGGCGATCGGTCTCCTGCGTGTCGCACTTCAGGTCGAAGAGCGGCGCACGACGGCCCTCGTGGCAAGCCGCGATCTGCTCATCACGCTTTCACTGGTCGCGCTGGCCTCATGCGCAATGCTTGCGTTCGGGATTCGGAGTGTGCCGCGCGAACACTGGCCGCGACTGAACTTGAGCCGGAGTCGTGAGTCATGACGAGCTCGACCCGTTCGTCGATTCTCGTTGCGACATGCATCACGTGCATCGCGATGCCGGCGTTGTTAGTCGCCCAATCGTGTCGCGGCTGCGCCGAGGACACGGTAGCGCACGTGCGCCTCATTCCGGCACTCGGCATTCATGCCGGCACGCCGCAGAAAGCGTCTGTGGCACTCGGCGTCGGTCTCGGGGTCGAGTGGACGAAGGACGGCCACGATCATTCGCGGAACGTCGCGCTGTTCGCTGAACCAGGCCTGAGCGCCGGTCGCGCGTCGCTGGCGTATGTCGACCAAGGAAAATTCGGCTCGGGCTTCGGCATCGCCGCAACGGTGCTGCGCACGTGGAAGGATCCGTGGACGGTGAGGGAGAACATGACGTACGCCGGCGGCGACATTCTGCTCTGGCCGATCGTGTTCATGGGACCGCGCATCGGCGTGTTTCGCCGAATCGCCGGCGACGCGTCGCAGAAGAAATGGTTCTTCAGCATCGATCTGGGGATCGGACTGTAGGCAGACTCAGTCGCCCGAACGCAATGACCGCACGCCTGTACTACACCGACCCGTATCGCACCGAATTTTCCGCGAACGTCATCGACCGCAGCGACGACGGCACGCGCGTGTATCTCGACGAGACCGCGTTCTATCCAACATCGGGCGGCCAACTCCACGACACCGGGACGCTCGGCGGTGTGCCGGTCGTTGACGTCATCGACGAAGACGATCGCGTCGCGCATGTGCTGGCTTCGCCGCTTCCGCCGACGCCGGCGCCGATCGACGGCGTCGTCGACTGGAGACGTCGATTCGACCACATGCAGCAACATACCGGTCAGCATTTGCTGTCGGCGGTGTTCGAGGATCTGTTCGGTCACAAGACGCTGAGCGTCCACTTCGGAGCGGACTACTCCACGCTCGATCTCGACACGGAGATTCTATCGCGCGATCGGATGATCGCCGCGGAGGAGCGGGCCAACGCCGTCGTCGCGGAAGCGCGTCCGGTGACCGTGGCCTTCGAGGACGCGACGACGGTCTCGGGTCTGCGCAAACCGTCGGATCGCGCGGGCACGCTTCGCGTCGTGACGATCGACGCGCTCGACCGGAGCGCGTGCGGGGGCACGCACGTTCGCAACACCGCGGAGATCGGCGCCGTCCTGCTTCGTTCCGCCGAGAAGATTCGGAACGCGACGCGCGTCGAATTCGTGTGCGGTGTGCGCGCGGTACGTCGCGCTCGCCGAGACTTCGAGTCGCTCACCCGCATTGCGACCTCGCTCTCGGCCGCGCTCGACGATGTCGTATCGCTGGTTTCGGCGCAATCGGAGCGGTTGAAGGAAAGTGACAATGCGCGTAAGAAGCTCGAGAAGGAGCTCGCGCCGTTTCGGGTGCGCGATTTGTACGACCGCGCGACCGTGAATGCCGATGGCACGCGGACCATCGTCATTCGCGACGCGGCCTCGATGGACGAGCTGCGCACGCTCGCTCAAGGCGCTTTCGGATTTCCGCGCGTCGTTGTCGTCGGCGTGCTGCGGTCGCCGCCGTCGGTGCTGCTCGCGGCGTCCGACGATTCGGGTATCGACGCCGGCAAGTTGCTCAAGGAGCGATTGGCGTCCGTGGGCGGTCGCGGTGGCGGGTCGCCGCGCATGGCTCAGGGCGGCGTGCCAGACGGTTCCGCACTCGAGCCGTTGGTGGCAAGTCTCGTCAACCGCGAGTGACGAGCGAGCTCGCGAGTACGCGGTCGATGGCCTCGATGACCCGATCGACCGATAGCGTCTCGAGGCTCGGCTCGGTGTGCTCGACATTCACGCCGCGCGTTCCGTAAAGACCCCACCGCTCGGCTTTGCCTCGCACGTACATCGCGACGGATGGTTTTTGAAACGCCGATACGGCGTGTGCGATGCTCGTATCGGGTGTCAACACAAAGTCAGATGTCGCGACGAGCGCCAACGCGTCTCGAATGCGCGGCGTTGATACGAACGTTCCGCCGCCGGCGCGTGCGATGTGTTCGCCGCGCGTGCGTTCCGATGGCGCGGCAATAATCGCGAACGTTGTTGCGCCATCGCGAGCGACCAAGTAACGCATGACGGCGATGTAGTTGTCGTCGGGCCACAGCCGCTCAGAAGTTCCAGCGGACACGTTGATCAACACTCGACGCGCCGTGGACGAAGGACGCCACGAGGACTCGGCGCGCGCGCGCTCATCGTCTGTAAGTTCGAGCACTGGTTGTCGCGCGTTGGCGTCGAGCGCGATGTCGAACGCCTGCGCAAGGTCAGCTATGCGGTCGACCATGTGCGCGTCCGGTGCCGTGCCCGCAGGAACGAGAATGTTGAACGCCGCGTCGTTCCCGCGCCCAGCGATCCCCATGCGATAGCGCGCGCCGCTCGCGAAGATCAGCAATAAGGTCGTCACCGACGGCGCCGTTACCATACAGTCGATGACCGCGTCGTAGCGCGCGCGGCGCAGGTGCAGCGCTGTCGGTATGTAGCGCGAGAGGTTCTTCTTGTCGAAGACGATCACGTCGGCGACGTAGTCGTTCGCGTCGAGGATCGACGCGTTTGCCGGCGACGCGAGCACGTCCATCGTGATCGTCGGGTACGACCGCGCGATCGCGCGCATGACGCCGGTCGATACGATCATGTCACCGGCACGATCGTGGCGCAGAAATAACACGCGAAACGGTCGAGCGGTCCAATCCGGCCGACCGCCCGCGGGCCGGCGCATCGCGCCGACGAGCAACCGGATCCATAGTCGTCGCCACCACTGCTCGAGACGCTTCAAGCGCATTGTAAGGAATCTATTAGCCGGGTTGTCCCGCCGTTGTTGGCGATTCCGACACGTCGAACTAATACTTCAGAGTTCGCAGATTGCTTGAGCAGGATCGCGAAACAGTCGCGATACCGCGCACAAACAACTCAAGGAGTTTTTCTCCGTTGGTGTCCGTTTCATCCGTTCAATCGTTTCACTAATTGTTATGGCTCGCCCGAGCGGCAGTCGGCGATGGCGTTTCGCACCGTGGGACCTTGTCGCGCCACGTAAGCCTAACGATCTGAAAAAACGATGGAACGGACAGAACGGATACAGACGGATAATGGCAGAGCTCGAGAACACTGGCAGAACTACAACTAGGACGCCTCCAATGAGTGTCGACTTCTTCCGATACCTCCGATGACCACCAGACCGCCACGAGTCCTGCTCATTGGCGCGCTGCTCTTCGCACCGATCGCCGCGCTCACGGCGCAGCAGACGTTGCCGGCATCCGCCGCGCCATCGATCCGAATCCCGTTCGAGAAGTACACACTCCCGAACGGACTCGCCGTCATCCTTTCCGAGGATCACACGACACCGACCATCGCGGTCGAAGTGATCTATCACGTCGGATCGAAGAACGAAGTCGTCGGCCACACCGGTTTCGCCCACATGTTCGAACATGTGATGTTCACCGGATCGGGGCATGTTCCCTACGGCACGCACGACAAGTTTACCGAAGGCGTGGGCGGCAGCAACAACGGCCAGACCAACTTCGATTGGACGCGTTACTGGGAGACAGACCCCTCGAATTATCTCGAGACGGCGCTCTGGCTCGAGTCCGATCGCATGGGCTTCCTCCTCGATTCGCTCGACGAGGCGAAGTTCCGCGCGCAGCGCGACATCGTGAAGAACGAACGTCGTCAGAGCTACGACAACCAGCCGTACAACCGCGACGGCGAAGTCATTCGGCTCGCGTTGTATCCGAGCACGAACCCCTACTCGTGGTCGACGATCGGCGGCATGACGGATCTCACCAACGCGTCGGTCGACGACGTCAAGCAATTCTTCCGTCTCTATTACGCCCCGAACAATGCCACGCTCGTGGTCGTCGGCGACTTCGATCCGAAGCAGGCGAGAACGTGGGTCGCGAAGTACTTCGGCGACCTACCACGCGGCAAAGCGATCGCGCGGCCGGCGATCTCCCGCTCGCCGCTCACGAGCGAAAAGCGGCTCACATTTGAGGATCGCGTGCAGATCCCGCGTCTCTTCATCGAATGGCCATCGGTCGACGTGCACAGCGATGATCAGCCCGCGCTCGACCTTCTCACCGACATCCTCGGCGGATCGCGCATCGCGCGCATCACCAAGACGCTCGTCTACGACACACAGAGCGCGGCATCGGTCAACGTCTTCCAGAATCCGTCGGAGAACGTCGGCGAGCTGGCCATCATCGCGACGCCGCGACCAGGCCACACGCTCACCGAGCTCGAGACGCAGATCGACTCGATCATCGCGCAGTTCAAGCGAGAGGGACCGACCGCCGAAGAACTGAACCGCGTGAAAGCAGGACAACAGCTTGCCTTTCTCAACGGCTTGCAATCGAATCTCGGCAAAGCGTTTCAGTTGGCGGAGGACCAGATCTTCTTCAACGATCCGAGCTTCACCTTCCGTGTCGGCTATCCAAAGACACAAGCCGTCACCATCGCCGACGTGAAGCGCGTCGCCAATAAATACCTGGGCACCGCACGCGTCGTGCTGAGCAATGTGCCGCTTGGCAAACGAGAGCTCGCATCACACGCCGAGAAAAGCACAGTCGTCACCGATCCGTTCACCGAGAAGGCCACGGAGGCCAAGCCATGATCCGGCACGCCGTTCGCGCGCTGGGCGTCGCGCTGGTCGCATTCTCGTCGACACAACTGTCGGCGCAAGTAAAGTCCAAGTCGGCATCGCTCGATCGGCGAGCGATTCCCACCGCCGGCAAGACACCCGAGCTTCACGTGCCGACGTGGACAAAAGTCGCGCTCAGCAATGGGGCGCAGCTCGTCGTGTCCGAAAAGCACGCCCTGCCGCTCGTCTCGTTTCAGATCAACTTCGTCGGCGGCGCGAATCAATATGAACCGGCGACCAAAACGGGCCTCGCGAACTTCGTCGCGAGCATGCTCACCGAGGGAACCACGCATCGCACGGGCGATCAGATCTCGAACGATCTGCAGCTGCTCGGCACGAGCGTCGGTACGTCGATCAGTGGCGAGTCCGGGCGCATGTCTTTCTTATCGACGAAGGACAAGTTCGCCCCGACATTGGCCATTCTCGCGGACCTGCTGGAGAATCCGACATTCCCTCCGGAGGCGCTCGAGCGGCTCCGCTCGCGCACGATTATCGCGCTGACGCAGAATCGAGATCGTACGGCCGGAATCGCGAGCGTCGTGTTTCCCAAGGTGCTGTACGCGACCGACCATCCATATGGTCGTGTCACGACCGAGACCACGGTCAAAGCCATCACGCGCGACGACCTGGTCTCATTCTACAAAGCGTATTTCCAACCAGGTCATGCGGTCATCACGGTCGTCGGCGACGTGAAGCCCGATGAGGTGAAGCGGACGGTCGAGACGGCGCTCGCGGGTTGGAGTGCCGGCGGCTCGCTGCCTGCGTTCACTTATCCGACCGCACCCGCGCCGAAAGCGACCACCATCTACCTGGTCGACAAGCCTGGCGCCGCGCAGTCCACGTTTTCACTCGGCGAAGTCGGGCCGCCGCGCGATACGCCCGACTACTACGCGTTGCGCGTGATGAACGAGATGCTCGGCGTCCTTTTTCAATCGCGGCTCAATCACAACATTCGCGAAGTGAAGGGCTACAGCTACGGCGTCAGCTCGAACTTCGCGTTTGGCCGCGGTCCGGGTGCATTCCGTGCCGGCGGCGAAATCGTGACGGCCAAGAGCGATAGCGCGCTCATCGAGTTCATGAAGGAATTGCGCGACATTCGCGGTCCGCGTCCGCCGAGCGATGACGAGTTGGCGCAAGCCAAGGCGAGCCTCGTACAGAGCTTGCCCGCGAACTTTGCCTCGGTGAGCGGCGTGAACAACAGTGTCGCCTCGATCTACACCCAAGGGTTGCCCGAGGATTATTACAAACAGTTCGCGACGGCGATCGGTGCGGTGTCGAAAGACGACGTCGTTCGCGTCGCACAGAAGTACATCGACCCGGATCACCTGGCGATTGTGATCGTTGGTGACCGATCAAGGATCGAAGGACCGCTCTCGGCCACGAAGATTGCTCCGATCGTGTGGCTCGATGTCGACGGCAACCCCATTCCCAACAAAGTGACACCGTAATTCACGAGACTCTCATCACATCTTGCGCGACTCGCCCTGCGCATCTAAGTTGCGTCTTCCGAAGTGAAATCATCCATCGGAGGTTTGTGCTGTGAAAACCCCTAGCACCGCGAAGATGAGCCCCGCAGTCGACGCCGCCCGGTTCGGCGGCCCGACGGGCGTCCTCGTCATCGCCATCCCGGTTTTCAAGCACTAATCGCGCAATAAGACTCGAGTTGTCACGAGGGCGGCGCCGATTCGGTGCCGCCCTTCTGATTTTTTCCTAGGCGTTCGCCGCCACGCCATCGATCTTCAAACCACTCGAGGTTGCTCGTGAGTACATCGATGTCGGAATCGACGGCTGAGGCACTTCCGCCACCCAACGCGGTCGAGCACGTAGACACGCATGCCGATGGAGGGCTCTGGGGGTCCATCGGCGAAGCGCTGCGTGGATCGCATCGCGACTTCACGCAAGGCGCGGTGTCGCGCGCCATTCTCATCCTCGCCATTCCCATGGTATTGGAGATGGTGATGGAGAGTGTGTTCGCCGTCACGGACGTGTTCTTCGTCTCGAAGCTCGGAGCCAGCGCCGTCGCGACGGTCGGGCTCACCGAGTCATGGCTGACACTCATCTACGCGTTGGCCATGGGTCTGGCCATCGGCACATCGGCCATGGTCGCGCGGCGCACCGGTGAGCGCGATCGCGAGGGCGCAGCCCGTGCCGCAATGCAGGGGATTCTCCTCGGAATCGGCGTTGCGCTCGTCGTCGGCATCGCGGGCGGCCTGTTCGCGCCGACGTTGTTGCGGGCGATGGGCGCGTCTCCCGATGTGATCGCGGTTGGGTCGCGGTTCGCGCGCGTCATGCTGGGCGGCAACGTGACGATCGTCATGTTGTTTCTCATCAACGCGATCTTCCGCGGCGCGGGAGACGCCGCGATCGCCATGCGCGTGCTCTGGCTGGCGAACGCGATCAACATCCTGTTGGGACCGTGTCTCATCTTCGGGCTCGGGCCGTTTCCGCGACTCGGTGTGACCGGTGCCGCAATCGCGACGAACATCGGTCGCGGCACCGGTGCGCTGTTCGCGTTCAGTCGTCTGCTCAAGCCCGGATCGCGCATCGACATTCACGCGCGCCATCTGCGGCTCGAGCCGGCGCTGATCGCCCGAGTCGTTCGCATCGCCTGGTCGGCGTGCGTGCAGCTGTTGATCGGGATGTGCAGTTGGATCGCGGTCATTCGAATTCTCTCGACGTTCGGCAGCAACGTGCTCGCGGGGTACACGATCGGTATTCGCGTGATCATGTTCGCCCTGTTACCGGCCGCGGGCCTCGGCAACGCCGCGGCGACGATGGTTGGGCAAGCACTCGGCGCACGAAAGCCGGAGCGGGCCGAGGCGGCGGTGAAGATCGCCGGGACGTACAACATGGTGGTGCTGAGTGTAGTCGGCGCGTTACTCGCCATCTTCGCGCCGCAGATCGCACGGTTCTTCACGTCGGATCCGGCGATCATTCCGAACGCGTCGAACGTCTTACGAATCGTCGCGTGCGGGTTCCCGTTCTATGCGTGGGGGATGGTGATCTCGCAGTCGTTCAACGGCGCCGGTGACACGAGGACGCCGACGATGCTCAATTTGCTGGTGTTCTGGTGCTGGGAGCTGCCGCTGGCGTACGTGCTCGGGGTGAAGTTCGGGTTTGGCCCGATCGGCATCTATACGGCGCTGGCGATTGCGTTCTCGACGTACGCCGTTGCGGGGGCGGCGTTGTTCAGGCGAGGACGTTGGAAGACGAAGAAGGTGTGAACGGTCGAGTCTAATTGGCGCGAGTTTGGGAACGCTGATTGTCGCGGATTTTGACGTAGATTGCCGCAGATTCAAACTGATGATCGGTTAATCTGCGGCCATCTGCGACAATCAGCCATTCCCATTGCTCCAGTCATGAC
>DASYSU010000499.1:0-14699 GCA_036002925.1 Gemmatimonadaceae bacterium
TCACTGCATGTCCAGGGTGCGGGCGAACGACGTCGACATTCTTTCAGCACATGGCGGAGGACATACAGACGTACATCCGCGAACAGATGCCGCTGTGGCGGGAGCAGCGCCTGGGGGTCGAAGAACTCAGGGTCGCGGTGATGGGCTGCGTGGTGAACGGCCCGGGCGAATCCAAGCACGCCAACCTGGGCATCTCACTCCCCGGAACCTTCGAGGAACCGAAAGCGCCAGTCTATGTCGATGGCAAACTCCTCACGACACTGCGAGGCGAAACCATCGTGCGGGATTTTCTTCGGATTCTCGAGGAGTATGTCGCCACGCATTACGGGACGACGACACCCGTCGACGCCTGATTGACTAAGGCGCCACCGGCACCTTGTCGCTCCATGCCTCGAGATCGACGACAACGCGCCCGAGCTCCTGCATGATTTCGCCGGTAAAGCCCACGTCTTTCAGCCGGTCATAAACACGGCGATACCACCGAATCGTCGAGTCTTTACCGCCCGTAAATCGACTCCAGACGCTGTTCGGATCGATGGTGCGCCGGACGTCGGCGAGGACGGAGCCCGCGTTGTGAAGTTTGTCGGCGGCACACACCCAGCGCGCCTCGTCGCTTGCTTTGTCCAGCCGTCCGAGATAATCCTCGCGACGATCGTCGTGCGAGAGCTCGACGCCGTCATCATCCAGACGGCGAAGTGTGACCGCGAGGACCGTATCGAGCACTTCGACGCCGAACTTGTCGGCGATGCGCTGCTCGAGTAGATCGCGCGTGTAGCCCTCGCGGACACAGTCCTCGATCACGTCGTGCAGGATCCCGGCGACGACGGTGTGATCGTCCCGCCCGTAACGCGTTAAAATGATCGCGACATTGGCCGGGTGCGTCAGATACGGTGGTCGCGTTCCCTTTCGCACGCGCTGATCGTGATGCTTCGCCGCGAAGGCCAGCGCGTGATTGATGCGATCCGAATACCCGGTGATTGTCATGGCAGGATCACCAGGCTACACCCCGCAACTCGGCGCGTCAACCGCGTCCTTCGCCGGCGAACCAGCGCACCATTTGTTCGAGGCCGGCCACGTCCTGCTGGTCGAATGCGGCTCGCCGCGTCGAATCGACGTCGAAGACGGCGATGAGCGAACCGGCCCGATCAAGTACGGGCACGACGATCTCCGATTTCGAGCGTGGATCGCACGTGATGTGTCCCGGAAATCGTTCGACGTCGGCAACCGCGATCGCGCGTCGTTCTGCCGCCGCCGTTCCACACACGCCGCGACCAAACTCAATCTCGAGGCACCCAACCGTGCCTTGATACGGGCCGATCCGAAGTAGAGTAGGGCCGACAACGCGATAGAAACCCGTCCATAGATGACCGAACGCGTTATGAACGAGCGCGCTCATCGTGGCCATTCCAGCAATGTCGTCATCGATCCCAGCCAGCACGCCAATCATATGCGCGCGCAGCTGAGGATACGCACGATCCTTCGGGGCGTGACGGAGATCTAGAGTCGACTCAGCCATACTATCTCGATACCATCGAGGCAAACTGCAGATCGATCAGCAGAAGGCCGAACCCTTGTACGAGAATGCCGACGCCGGCACCCACCGCCGCGGAGTTGCGCGCCAAGAGTCGTCCACAGAGACCGAGAACAACTCCCATTCCCACGAATCCGGCATCGAATCCGATGTTCATCCAGAGCAATCGCTCGGCACGGGCCGCGCCTGAGAGATCTCGAAGGTGGACGCCGCGCCACTCCAGCGCGGCGATTGCGCCAATCACGAGGCCCCAGAGCGCCATTTGCATCGCGAAGTGCGACAACAGCCCGGAGCGAACGCGGCGCATCGCGATCAGCGTCGCGATTGCCGTCGCGGCGACGACCGAGAACCCCGCCCATAACAGGAGCCGCAGCAAGTGTTGCTGTTCGGCATGTAGAAACGTGTCTGACCACACCGGTCAGATGCTAGTCCGCCGCGCGCGCGCGAGGAAGTCCCGACTAACGCGTAGATGTGATGGCCTTCATTTCAGCGGTGCGCAACGGTCGCGGCGCGGTCGCCAGTCGTTCCGGCGTGGGCAGCGTCGGCGGTAGTGCGTCCCACAGCACAATTCCCAACGGCGCTCCGCCCGCGGCGCGCACACCGTCGAGCGCGGCCTGGAGATCGGCCAGACGTGTGTGCCCGACCCGCGCGCACAGAATTGTGTCGGGAATGGGCAGTGCGCCGGGAATACCCGCCACCGCTTGTTCGATGGACGACACCACGATGATAGCCTCGTAATGCCGCGCTAGTCGCGCCGCTTCACGTCTGAACAACGCGGTGACGCGCGCTCCGTCCAACGTTTCCGAGGTCAAACCACTCGGAATGACGTCGATGACGCGATCTCGCCCGACCATCGCTTGCGTGGTCAACTCAGCCCAGTCGACGTTGTGATCGACGACGTCGCTGAATCCGGGTTCAGCGCGGATGCGCAACGCCGCGGCCACCGGAGACGTTCGAGTCTCCGCGTCGATGATGATCACGCTGCGTGCTTCGTCCGCCGCGATGGCGGCAACATTCGTCGCGATGACGCCGACCACGCCCATATCAGCGCCGGCGATCGTGAGGACGAGCCGACTGGCCCCGGCACGTGCGACGTGTAGATACGTCAGCTGATATCCGTCCGCACCGGGATCGAAGTACGGCGGCGCGTCACGGTCGGTAGAACGTCTTTGGCGATCGGGGTTCCGCGGTCGTGGACGGATTGTCGCCAGCACGCGCGCGCCGGTCACTCGCTCCACTTCGTGCTCGTCGCTGACACGCGGATGGCGCATCTCGCCATAGAACGCCGATCCGAAACCAAGGACGACACCGAGCACCACAGCCGCGCCGAGAAGAGCCATCGGGGGCGCGTTGAAGCTCGCCGCTTCGGCTGCGCGCGCCGCCGCCCGGTCATATTCGCTAGCCTTCTCTCGCACCTGCGTGACCGCCCCGATGGCTTCGCGCAACCGAGACTGGGCCGAATCTCGCTCGGCGATCCAGGCCGTTGTATCGACTCCGGGCTCAGGCGCGGCCGGCGTCGGCGTGGCCGATGCGTTGAGCGTCGCGATCTCTTGTCGGAGCGAATCACGCCGCGCTTGACCGACCGCCTGAATCGCGCGACCGATCTCGGCCGCGCGCGAAGTAAGGGCGACATAGACGGGGTCAGCACCTCCGGTGGTGCCAAACGCTTCTCTCTCGCGCTCGACCTCCGTTAGAGAATCGAGCAGAAGCCGCGCTCGAGCGCTCGACGCCATTTGCCGCGCTTCAGCGAGCGCGCGATACGAGCCCGCCACGGGCGCCGTCTCGACACGTGCCAGAAGCGCATCGAGATCGTTCACGTCCGTCGAGAGGGAGTCGCGGCGCACTCGCAATCGTGGATTCAATGTGTCGGCAGTAGGCGCTCGCGGCACGCTTGCATTCGAGCGAGCGGCTGTCAGCGATGAATCGGCGGCGATGAGGCGCGCTCGCGCTTGCGCCAACGCTGCAACGAACGCCATGGTGTCTGGACGCATAGCGACCGCCCGCGGAAGGGCGGTGGTCGTTCGCCGGCCTTGTTGAGGAGCGATGACGAGGGCGACAAGAGCGGCAACGAATGTCCCGAAACCAACCGCGCCAATGAAAACCGGTCGATGCACCGTGTTTCTCGCGCGCGCAGTCAGCCACACCGCACGTGGAATTGCTCGCGGAAACTCGCCGGTCATTTGAGGCATGCTGCGATTGTCTCGCTCGCGGGAAAGGTGACACCAGAAAGACGCGTCCCCGGGAATTCTGTATCATCTCCTGGCAGGCGCCGGGCCACCGCGAGCCGAGTCACGCAGTTGCCAAAACGCGAAGAGCGGAGCCCAAGGCTCCGCTCCCGCACGTTGCATGACCCTCGAGAGTACTACTGCACGGTGATCGTGCCTTTCATCCCCATCGCGAGGTGCGGAGTGCAATGGAAGGGATAGACGCCCGGCTTTACTCCGCCGAACGAAATTGTGTACGTCTCATTGGGATTCATCATCATCGGGCTCGAAAGCTCGGAGATCTTCTGATCCATGTTCGCGTCCAGCTGGTTCTTGGAGTCAGCGGGCACAGTCGCCGGATCGAACGCGACGTTGTGTGGTCCACCGCTGACCATGGTGAACCGAATAGCGTCGCCGGACTTGATCGTCACGGCTGCCGGCTCGAAGCGATATCCTTTGTCGTCACCGATCATCTTGATGTCATGCGTTGCGCCGGTGGCGGCAACTTTGGCGGCGGCGTTGGCCGCTGCGGCCGGTGCGGCGGTGGTTGGTGCCGGAGCCGGTGTGGTCGCCGCTGCCGCGGGCGGAGCCTTGGTCGTGTCCGTAGCTTTGTTCTCGCCGCCGCCGCACGCGACGAGGACAGCCGCGCTCGTCACGAGCGCTAGTCCGTGGAACCGCATTTCGTAGGGCCTCCAGAAGTGCCTAACTGATCGTTTGGGTGGTCACCGCAATTCGCGGGAGAATGTGAAACTATTCACAAAGTCTGGTGCGCGCAACGATATTGAGTCGGCTACCGTCACCGGTCCGGCCGGCACCGCCGACGAGTAGTTCGACTCGAAACCAACGATGATCGCGATACCGACTGTCGACCTCCGAAACGGAGCCTGCGCCAATACGCCCGCATCCAAGAACGGTGTTTCCGATATTTCTGTCGGTTTTCCGATCGGTGTCGCGCGCGCCCTGGCGACGGACGGATTTCGTCGCTTGCAGATCGTCGATCGCGATTGGGTCTATGGGTCCCGCTCAAACACCGGCGTGCTTGAGGACGTCGTTCGCGATGGCGCGATCGAGATTCAGGTTGGCGGAGGAGTGGAGTCACTGGAGCAGATCGAGCGACTGGCGGATGTCGGCGCATCGCGCGTCGTGCTTGGAGGGCGCGCGCTCGACGAGCTCGATTGGCTTGCTGAAAGCGCCAACCTCTTTCCGGGATTGCTGGTCGTCTCGACCGACGTTCGCGAGCGGCGCATCGTAATGCGGGGTTGGGTTCGCGGAATGCCCGTCGACATCCTGGACTTGGCCGAGGATCTGGCCGGTGTTCCTTTGGGCGGCCTCCTGATCTCCTCCGTGCATATAGAGGGACAACAACACACGGCCGCCGACCTCGCCTTGCTCGAGGACGTTGTCGAGGCGTGTGAGTTCCCCGTGATGACCGCGGGCGGTGTCGCTTCCGTCGATGATCTGCGCGCATTGGAACACCGCGGCATCGCTGGCGCCGTTCTCGGGACGATTCTCTTTTCCGGAGCGCTCGATCCACGCGCCGTCGCACAGGAATTCGGCGGCTGATCTAAAACTGATCGATCAACGCGCGGGAGAGGAGATCCGATTTGCCTAGGTAGACGAATCGGAAATCGTGCATGTATTGCCGCGCCACACGGCGAACGTCCTCTGGGCGAACACGCCGGAGGTCGTCGACAAAACGAGCCGCCGATCGATAGTCGCCCTGGTAGATCTGCGCGCGCGCGAGGAATGTCGCCTGGTCGCCGTTCGTCTCGTTCTTGAGGAAGTAATCAGTGATGAATTGTTGAACGAGTCGTTCCAGCCCATGCGGATCGATCAGCTCGCGCTGCAGCCGATCGATCTCGGCGCGCATTAGCTGTAGCGTGGTGTTGGGATCGACTGTCGTCACATAGACCCCGCCGCTCGCAATGGCGCGCTCGACGAATGGAGCGTCCACCTCGTACGAGAGGTTTCGACGCGATCGGATTTCCGTGAAGAAGCGCCCCGACAAGACCGCGGTCGCGATTCGGAGCACTTGATAGTCGGGATCTCGTGCCGCAGGGCCCGGGTAGGTGCCGCGAATGTAGTTCGTCGGCAGTTGCGCCTCGTGCACGACAAGCGCGCGTCCGAGATTGGGTGGCGCATGTGGCGGTGACCAGGCGTAGCTGCCGCGAGGCAAACGCGCCAATGTGTTCTGAATGAGTTGCTCCACTCGGTTTCGTTCAACGTTGCCGACGACGACGACCAGCATGCGCGACGTCACCATTTGCGTCGCTTGATAATTCCGCAACTCGGTGAGCCTGATCGAGCGCAGCGACGACTCGGTTCCGTCTGGAGAAAACCCGTATGGGTGTCCGACATACGCGAGGCTGTCTGCGAGGCGACCCACGAGCGGATCCGGGCTGTTCTCGGCGTCGCGAACGGCGCTGATCATTCTTGCGCGGACCAGCTCCACCTCACTCGAGTCGAGTGTCGGAGCCATGAGACGATCGGCGAGAATCGCCCACGTTGAATCGAACACCGCCCGAGTCGTCGTAAATCCGATCAATGTCCAGTCTTCGGACGGCTGAATGCCGATCGTGCTGCCCAAGCTCGCAAGTCGCTGGCGCAGTTTCTCGCGCGGGAAATTCTTCGTGCCGCGTTCGGACGCTTGCAGTAGGAAATCCTCAATGCCTTGAATCGCCGGTGTGAGCTGTTGAGTTCCGCCGAGCAAGTAGACGTTGGCTGCCACGACGTCGTTCGCGGTGTTTCGCCGCAGGATGACCTTGAGTCCGTTGACGTCGAAACTCGTCGTCGCCGTGTCGCTCTGCGCTTTGGTGCTCGCGGGGACGATGAGTATCGTCGACACCACCGCGACGCGGGCGACCTTCGCAATCCACCGCATCACGGGCGGACTCCCGTTTCGAGGAGCGCGGTCGTCGTGAGATTGAGGCTGCGTCGAACCTCGGGCGAGAGCAGCACTCCGACGACGTGCGGCTTCCCAATGATGTATTTATTTGCGTAGGCCTGGAGATCGGCCGGCGTCTGTTTCGCCATTGTGTCGACGTAGCCGAAGAAGTAGTCCAGTCCCGTCACGGCCCACCAAAAGCCGAGTTGTTGCGCGAAGCCCGACGCCCGCTCGAGACCGAGCTCGGTGCCGATGATCCGGTGTCGTTTCGTCGCGTTGAGCTCGTCCGCAGAGAAGTAGCCTGGGTCATCCACTTTCTTGAGCTCATCGTGAAGCGCGGCGAGCGCTTCACGAAGTCGTTGTGGCGAGGTTTGCCCGAAGACGGAGATCGGACCGACTTGATTGAGCGTGTAGTAATTGAAGCCGATCGACTGGAACAGCCCACTGTCGACCAGCCGACGCTGGAATCGTGAGCCGGGCTGGTTGAGGACATCCGAAAAGACGTCGGCCGCGTACGTCGCTGCTGGATCTTTTGTCGCGCTCGGGCCTTGCCACTGAAGCATCACGAACACGCTTCCGATCGATTGCTCGACGATCAGCGCCGTGTCGTGAACGAGCGGTGGAATCGGGGGAATTGGATCACTCGTCGAAGGATCTGGACCCGCCTTCCAGTTTCCGAACGTGCTCCGCGCGAGAGCAAACGCCTTGTCGGGCGTGACGTCGCCGGTGATGATGATCGCCGTGTTGTTCGGGATGTAATAACGTTGCTCGATCGCGCGCATCTTCTCGGGAGTCGTGTTCTGAATGACTGCGCGCTCGCCGAGCGGGTTCTTACGACTCCACGCCGTCGTCCACAGCGCCTTGCTCATCGACGTGTTGAATTGGAAGAACGGACTCGATTCGTTGCGATCGTATTCGCCGATGACGACCTCTCGCTCTCGTTCGAGCTCGTCCTTCCGAAAGAGAGGCGTCATGAGCGCCGCACCCAGGAAACTCATTCCCCCTTGGATGCTGTCGGCTGGAACGGTGAGATAGTAATTCACGCGTTCCTCGCTCGTCGTGCCGTTGAATTGCGCGCCAAGCTCCGAGGCGCGCGCGACGAAGTCATCCGGGTTCGGATACGCGGCGTTCGCCTTGAAAAACATGTGCTCGTACAGGTGCGACAGGCCTTCGTACTCCGGACCCTGCGTGAACGATCCGTTCTTGACGTCCGCCTCGATCGTCACGAGCGGCACGCCGTGATTCTCGACGACGATGACCTCGAGACCGTTCGGCAACGTCGATCGTTTGATATGGCGCTCCAGTTCGGCGCGCTGTCCGGCGAGTAGCGAGGGCAACACGAGCATCAGCATGAGCGCGGCCGCTCGCGCGAGACGACCGGTCGGCGGGGAATTCGGTGGCGTCTCCAGATCATCCATGGTTTCTTTCATCCTCAACATGTCCAACTCCGATTCCAAGACACTCGAGCGTCTCGCGGCGCGCCTGGATGGCAAGCATCTCCGGCGAGGCGAGCCGCTAGCTCCTTTTACGACATTTCGAATTGGCGGTCCGGCCGATCTCTTCTTCGAAGCCACATCAGCCGACGCACTCGCGAATGCCGTGCTAGCGGCTCGTCAGACCGATGTACCCTACTTTGTCCTCGGCCTAGGCGCCAACATCCTCGTCGGAGATCGCGGGTTTCGTGGCTTGGTCATTCGAAACACCGCGCAGTCGTTCGAGTTCCGGGAGCATGGTGACACCTGTCTGCTGTGGAGTGAGAGCGGTGCGATCGTCAAGACGCTCATTCAGCAGTCGGTCGCACACGGATGGTCCGGCCTCGAACATTATGTCGGCATTCCGAGCACGGTTGGCGGGGCTGTCTGGCAGAATTTGCACTTCCTTTCGCCGGCACCCCTGCGCGAGCGCACGATGTTCATCGCCGAGGTATTCGACTCGTGCGAAATCTTGTCGGAGGAGAATGAACGTAAAACCGTCGGGACTGAGTATGTGCAGTTCGGTTACGACGATTCAGTCTTTCATCATCGACGCGACATCGTGCTGTCCGCCACATTCAAGCTGAGTCGAGGCGATCCCGCCGTGCTTCATCGGATTCTCCAGGAGAACCTGAGTTGGCGCGGCGGAAAGCACCCGTGGCTCGACTGGCATCCGAGCGCCGGTTCCATCTTCAAGAAGATGGAAGGCGTCGGCGCCGGACGGCTTGTCGACCAGTGCGGGCTTAAGGGATTTCGTCGCGGCGGCGCCCAGATCTCGCACATCCATGCCAACATCATGGTCAACCTCGGCGGCGCGACGGCCAAGGACGTCAGAGAACTGATTGACATCGCGCAGAAGACCGTGGAGAAAGAGTGCGGCGTTCATCTCGAGCCGGAGATTGGTTTCATCGGCGAGTTCTAGAATGTCGCTCCGAACCCCGCGACGAATTTCCACGGCGCCGCACGATCCACCGGCCGCGCGAATCCCAGGTGCATGATGTCCGAGAACAGCGTCATTCCGGCACCGACCGTCGCTCGGACGCCATTCGTCGGCTGCGACACCGGTGTCACGCTCCACCCGTCACCGAGCTGCGCTACCGCATCGCGCGCACCCGGGCTCGAGAGCTCGGTCCATCCTCCCTGGACGCTCAATGCCAGGCCCGGCCCGAATCCGGGAATGAAGTAGTTTCGCCAGAAGTGCATTGGCCGGCGCCAAACCGGAAACCGGTAGCTGGCATAGGACCGAAAGAGCCCTGCCCGGTCGCCCGCGAATTGTTTGTACTCGTATCCGGGCAGCACCTCGTTTCCACCAAGCTCGAATAACGTTTGCGGCGGTGGGCGCGGTCCGATAACGACACCGCCGTCGGCATGCATGGCGAGTGACACGGGCCCCCAGTATTTGCGCGCTGATAACGCCAGTTCCGCGCGCTGCCAATCCAGTTGACCTGATGCCGCCTCGTAATGGACCCGGGCACCGACACCCGGTTGGACGAAGTCACCAGTCACGTTGGGATGAAATTCGAGATCCGCCATTGCGATGGCATAGCTGCCGTCAGCCACGCCACGATTCGGACGAAAGCCCGAGGGTCCAGCGAAAAGGCCTTGGGATAGACGCGCGCGTTCGCCGCGGTCGTCCGCAAATCCAAGCTGTACCGTTGCAACGCCAGCGTCGACCGCACCAAGAATTCGAGTAACCGAAAGGGTGCCGCGACGTCGATCGACGTAGTCGTAGTTGTCGATCGATCCGATGAAGGCGGCGAAACCCGGATCGTCGTCGAGCGGCAAGGCAAAATCGTTCGTCGAGGCCAGTTGTCGCTCGCCACGCGCACCCCATGCCCATTCTCCGCGTTTTTGCAACACGAACGCACCACCGCGAACAGTCCGCTCGGACCACGCGAGGCCGACGTATCCGCCCACGCTCGCTCCGGGCGCGATGCCGCGGAAGTCGATCGATGGAGCAATACCGGTAAACAGGCCCTCGATTCGGTTGAATCGAATCATCCTGCTCATCGCTGTCGGAAACAAATTCAAACGGGGCGGTCCGTCAGAGCGCCACACGTCCGGCGCCATGTCCTGAAAGTCATCCGAATGCACCGAACCGCTTTGCGCCCCGATGTCATGCTGCCATTCGCGGTAGTGGCTTGCGCTGTCGCCCTTTGCCCAAGTCACGATGATTTTCGAAACGCCGAGTGAGTCCGATGCGACGTTTCCGGTGTCGTTGACCACGATGTTGTCGATCGACGAGACGAGTCGAAATATCGGACGCGTCTGCCCGAGTAACGGGAAGTTTGCCTGAAACTCGGTGCGTTGAAACGCCGGCAGCCAGTACTTGCCTTCGACCTCCGCGTTGACGAATTCCACGTACGCGACTCCGACCACGCCCATGGCGCGGGCCAACGCTTCTCTTTTACTCTTGCCTTCTCGTCCGACGACGAATTGGCCGCGCATGCGAATGATCTGATCGCGGTCTGCGTCGAGGTCGATCTCACCGTCGAACGCGCCTAGTCGCGTGGCACGGGTGAACCGTGGCCGGACCCGAATTCGCGCGATCGGAATGCTGCGTGATCCGACGCGAAGGGTCGCTACGGTGTCCCCGCCCGAGAATCGATAGAAACTGTCTCGATCCGGTGCGAACGGATGCACCGCGATCAATGTGTCCCCAGTCCGCGACCGCGCGAAGTACGCGCCAAGCGATAAGCGATCGCCGTAGAGCGACGGAACCGTCCACGCTCGAACGATGCTGAGCGTCGAGTATGGAACGCCAACGCTTTGGGACCGGTAGCCGACGACATGCAGCTCGTACCGACCGCCGCGTTCCCAGGTCGCCGTCGTTGCGACCTGCTCGACTTCAGCGGTGTGCTCGCGCCCAAGCGTGTCGCGCAGAATCAGCGACAGCTCTGTCTCGACGTGACTCTGGTAGGAGCGCAGCGCCGACGGCGGAATCCTGTTGGACGCGGCGGCGCTCGCGACCATGCGCCGCAGAGCGGCACTCGTGTAGTTGGAGTCAGTCGACGTTGTCGGCGTGCCCGCAGCAAGCTGCGCCCACAACAACGCACTCAGCATGTTGGCGATGAGAGACTTGGGATCTTACGAGGCGCCGGCGCTCAACGCGTCGAACGCTTCGGTGGCGCTACTCCAGTCGTCGAGCGAGTGTTCCAGCTCTCGCTTCAACCGTTCGAGCTCCGCGCCGAGTTGGGTTGCGCGTGTTGGCCCGCTCGCTTGAGTGTAGAGCTCCGGGTCTTCGAGCATGCGCGTGAGCTCGTCAATTCTCGTTTCGAGCACATTGATCGCCGTCTCGAGCTCGGCGACACGTCGACGAGCGCTTCGAAGAGCCTCGCGCTCATCGCGAGTGGACTCGTCGTGTCGCGCCGTCTTCTTCTTTTCCTGAACGCGACGAAGTGCTTCCTCTTCTGCTGCTCTCACCGACGCGGCGTGCTGGCGTTCCGTCGAGACGACCTCCCAATCCGCAAAATTGCCGTCGAAGTCGGTAATGTGCCGGTCGTGCAATACCCAGAGTCGAGTCGTGAGGGTTCGCAGCAATTCCCGATCGTGGCTCACGAGCAAGACGGTGCCCTCGTAGTCCTCGATCGCATCTTCCAGCGCCTCGATCGATTCGACGTCCAGATGGTTCGTCGGCTCATCGAGGATGAGAAGGTTAGCGCGACCGAGCATCAACATGGCCAATGCCACGCGCGCACGTTCACCGCCTGACAGAGTGTCCGCGCGGCGCTGCACTTCGTCGCCGGAGAATCCGAATCGTCCAAGATGACCCTGCACGAGACGACGATCCCACGTCGGACGAAGATCGTTGATTACTTCATAGAGTGTCTTGTCCAACGGCACCTGGGCGAGATCCTGCCGGTAGTAGCCAACGACGACTCCGCCACCGGTGCGGAGCTCGCCGCGCGCGATCGGATGCAGACCCACGAGGGCCTTGATCAGCGTCGACTTCCCGGATCCATTCGGCCCTAGAATGCCTAGCGTGTCGCCCCGCATGAGCGTCGCCGTCAAGTCTTCGACGAGAACCCGTTCACCGACGCTGATTGTCGCATGCTCGGCAATCGCAACGCGGTCTCCGCCGCGATCACCCGGCTCGAAGCGGACGGCCATCGTGGCGTCATCCGCTACCGGAGCGCTTAATCTTGGCATGCGCTCGAGACGTTTTCGTCGCCCCTTCGCCTGCTTGCTGTTTTGGCCCGCGATGTTCCGCGCGATGTAATCGCGCTCGCTCGCCACTTTGCGCTGTTGCTGCTCGTATTGCCGAAGCTGAGTGAGCCGGCGCAGGCCGCGCTGTTCCACGAATGACGCGTAGCCGCCCACGTACGCTGTTGCCGTGTCACCCTCGAAGTGCAGCACGTGGTCCACGACGGCCGCGAGAAACGCTCGGTCGTGCGAGATGAGCAACACCGTGGTGTTCACGGTCGCGAGGTAGTCCTCGAGCCACCGTGTCGTCTCGAGGTCTAGGTGATTCGTCGGCTCGTCAAGGAGCAACACGTCGGCCGGCGTGACGAGTTGCCGTGCAACTCCAAGCCGTCCCCGCTCGCCGCCGCTCAGAACGGCGACCGGTGTGGTACGTGCCGAGGCGGGATCGAACCCCAACCCGTGGAGAACCGCGTCGACTCTGGGCGCGATCGTGTACCCGCCTTCTCGCTCGAATCGCTCGAGGTCGCGTCCATACCGATCAAGCGCCGCCTCGCTCGAATCGTGCTCGAGGTGGGCAGCCTGGTCAATGAGCGAGCGCTCAAGCGCGAGAAGGTCGGCAAACTGCCCAGCGGCAGCCTCCCACACAGTCACGGCGTCGCCGAAGTCGCGATGCTGCTCTAATAGTGATACACGAATGCCTGGTTGGCGCGCGATTTGGCCCCGCGTCGGTGCCATTTCTCCCGTGAGCAGGCGAAACAACGTCGTCTTCCCGGTACCGTTGCGACCGATGATCCCCCACCGCTCGCCAGCTGCGACGGTGAAAGTGATGTCGCCAAATAACTTGGTCGCACCAAACTCGACCGCGACTCCGGATGCCGCGAGTTGAGTCACTTTCCCGTCCAGGTGTTCCAGTCGGTTTCAGCCAGCCCGATCGTCAGCAGATTCCCGGTTCGCACCAACGGCGTTCGAAGTAAGAGCGGCTCATCGACGAGCTTCTCCAACCATCGCTGATCGGAAAGCCGAGTATGCGCCAGTCCCAACTCCGCGAACCGTTTGGAGTCTCGGTCGATGAGCCGATCGAGGCCGAACTTTTGAACGAAACGGTTCAGCTCGCCCAGAGACGCTGGCCGCTCGTTCAGGTCGACGAAATGCGTTTTGATCCGCCGTTCGGCGAAGAAGCGGAGGGCTTTGCGCGTTTCAGCGCTTTTTTTGGTCCCGAACACCTGAACTTCCATCGCTCCGTCTCTGCGGTTATTGATCGCGGGCAACCCTTTTGCCCCGGACTGTGTTTCGTGCCCCCTCATCGAAGAAGCGAGTATACCTACCGCCCCGCATGGTGGGTACCGGGGGCACACGCCCAAACACTGTGGGGAAAATTCTTTCGACCCCGTTCGACTCTCGCAACTCGGTTGGAGCGTTGGGAGACGCCTGATGGCGATTTCATCGATCTCCATCGGCTGGACGGGCCGACGCACGCGCCTCGTCTCCTCTTTCTCCACGGGCTCGAGGGGACGGTGCGATCACACTATGTCGCCGGATTCTTTGCGGAGGCGCAACGGCGTGGGTGGGCCGCCGACCTGATGATCTTTCGCGGCTGCGGCGACGAGCCGAACCGCGCTCCTCGATTCTATCACTCTGGTGAGACAACGGATCTCGCGTTCGTGCTTGATCGGCTGTTATGCGAGAATCCTCACGTACCGGTCGTGCTCGCGGGTGTGTCGCTCGGCGGCAACGTACTGCTCAAGTTCCTCGGCGAGCGTGGGACCGGGGTGCCTCGACAGCTTCGCGCAGCCGCGGTCATTTCCGTTCCGTTCGATCTCGAGCGCGGATCGCGTTTCATCGCCACCGGAATCTCGAGAATCTACGACCGACATTTCCTCCGCACGCTGCGGCCGAAGGCGATGGCCAAGCTGAGACAGTTCCCTGACTTGTTCGATCGATCGAGGCTCGACCGCGCAACATCAATCTACGACTTTGACGACGCGGTCACCGCGCCAGTTCATGGATTTGCCGACGCGCATGACTATTACTCGCGGTCCAGCTCACTCGGATGGATCAGCCGCGTCCGCGTTCCAACACTCCTCCTAAGCGCCGTCGACGACCCGTTTCTTCCGGCGAGTGTCCTCGACGAGGTCCGTGCGATCGCAAACGTCAACGATTCCCTCACGGTAGAGTTTACCAAGCACGGCGGTCACGTGGGCTTCATCGCCGGCCGGTGGCCGTGGCGGCCGTTCTATTTCGCGGAGTGGCGAGCGTGCGAATTCCTCCAAGCCGGTCTCGAATCCTAAGGCGCAAACTGTCTTAGTGCGGAAAGATCCGGCGCTGACCATCGAGTCACTCATCTAGTATTTTGGTGCATGACGGTTCTCTTTCTCGGCTGCTTCATCGGCGGGCTGTTGCTGGCCGTTCTAGTCATGATCTACGGGGTCGAACGTCCGCGCGAAGCACACCCGTCCGGTGAGCGA
>DASYSU010000500.1:0-1956 GCA_036002925.1 Gemmatimonadaceae bacterium
CCCGGTCGAGACGCAACTGACGTTCGCTGTCGGCCAAACGATGCAGCGCCACATCGAGATGATCCGCAGCACGACGCTCGATTCGGTCGTCGTCCAAGCGAAATCGGTCGACCACGCGCTCGACGACTTCGAGGCCAACCGCAAGGTCGGGCTCGGGCACTTTCTCACGCGGGCCGAGTTGGCGCCGCAGGAAGGGCGAACGACCGGCGCCGTGCTGACTTCAATTCCGGGAATCAAGGTCTACGTGAGGGGCTCGTATGCTTGGGTGGGCTCGTCCCGGCATAACGTGACGTCGCTTGCGGGAGCCGGAGCCATATTGGGTTTGGATAAGAGCGATTCACTCAAGTTTGCGCCTCTCTGGGAGTGTTATGCGCTCGTTTATCTGGACAACAGCGTGATCTGGCGAGGCCAGAGATCCACGTCGCGAAACTCGCGTGGCCAGGTCGTGTCGATTTGGGAGCCGTTGTTCGACATCAACTCCATCCCCGTGACGGAGATCGAGGCCATCGAGTATTACGCCTCGCCGGCCGAGACGCCGATGAAGTATGCGGCGCTCAATTCGCAGTGCGGAGTGCTCGTAATCCACACACTTCGCTTCCATCCGAAGGACACGACGACGGCGTCACCCAAGCCGCCCGCGTCGAACCCGCTCCGATGACGTTCCAACGGATCGCCGCCGTCTTCTGGGTGGTCGTGCTCTCGCACGTCGCCAGCGCACAGGTCGTCCCGGGTAAGGAGACCGCGACGACCGGGATTCTCGCGGGCGTCGTGACGGATTCCGCGAACGTGCCGATTGCCGGCGTCGAAGTGAGCCTGCCGGATCTGTCGAAGGCGACGTTGACGAACGGACGGGGCGAGTTCGTGTTGCGTGATCTTCCGCCGGGTTCGCAACGCATGCTCGTGCGTCGCGTCGGCTATGGCCCGTTCGACGGGCAGGTCGCGATCGAGGCCGGCCGCACAGTCGAGAGGCGCATCCGTCTCACTCGCGCGACGAGTCTCGACTCCGTCGTGGTGACGGGAAAGTCAGTCGACCACGCGCTCGATGATTTCGAGGTCAATCGCAAGCTCGGACTCGGTCATTTCCTCACGCGCGCCGAGTTGGCGCCGCAGGAAGGGCGGTCGACCGGCGCCGTGCTGACGTCGATGCCTGGGATCAAGGTGTTCACGATTGGGCCGTATGGATGGGTGGGATCGGGACGCCACAACGTGACGTCCTTGAACGGCGGCAATCCGGTGTTGGATCCAGCGGATGAGCTCAAGCGCGCTCCACTCTGGGATTGCTATGCCTTGGTGTACCTCGACGACCACGTGGTATTTCGCGGACAGAAGTTCAAAGCGTTCACGAACCACGGTCTGACGCTTCAGTGGGAACCGCTGTTCGACATCAACAGCATCCAGGTCGCGAGCATCGAGGCGATCGAGTACTACGCGACCGCGGCGCAGACACCGATGAAATACGCGACGCTCAACTCCGAGTGCGGCGTGCTCGTGATCCACACGCTCCGCTATCACCCAAAGGACACATCCGCGGTCCGAGCACCGTCGCGCTGACGAAAAGAATTCAACGAAGTAGTCCTGCCCTTACCAGTGGCCGGAACTGGACGCCAAGGGTTCGCGACGCGTTACGCCACGATCAACGCCAGGGCCCGATCGATCTCTTCGTCGGTGTTGTAGAAGTGCGGCGACAAGCGGATCGAGCCTTCGCGGAACGAGTGCACGACGCCCGCAGCCGACAGCCGCCGACTCGCGCCGAGCGCGTCGATCGGACGAACCGCGATCACCGCGGCGCGATAGCGCGGGTCCGCCGGCGTCACCAGCTCGACGTCGTCGCGCGACACGGCCCAGTTCACGATCCGCTCACCGAGCCGCTGCGCGCAACGCGCGACGTTCGCGAACCCGACCTCGTTGAAGAGGTCCAGGCTCGCGTTCATTCCGGCGTAGTCCTGGTACGGCAGC
>DASYSU010000501.1:0-10433 GCA_036002925.1 Gemmatimonadaceae bacterium
ACCGAAGCTGTGATGCTCGCGTTGCGACGCGGAATCATCCATCTGGAATGAAAAACGCCGCTGGAACCTCAGCGCAGTACGCCGCTCTGTGCTGCAGCTCCAGGATCCCATTCCTCATGCCACGAAAGGTCCGGCATCGGAAGTGCGGCGCTCTTGTCGTCGCACCCGATAGCAACCGTACCACACGTGTCTCGAGGTCGGTATGCGCTGTGTAGGCTTTTCTGTCCTCGCCGCTGTGTTGTCCATGCTGTTCATCGCCCGCGCCGGTCACGCGCAGCAGATACCGACGACCATGACAGACGCGGAAGTTGAGGGCGCTTCTTTCCCTCATGATTCCGCGCCAGCAGTGCTGCCGGTAGCTTACCGCGTCGGATCGTTCCAGGGGTCGATCGAACGCCGATGCGTACAACCCGCGCGCGATTCGGTGTGGCTGGCGACGCCATCGCTGCGGTCCGGCGAGATGATCGTGCGCGGCTACACGGCTCTACAAGCAGGGCAAAGAGGGAACAAGATGCTCTGGATGCCGCTGCATGATCCTGGAAATCATCCGATCTCGCTCGTCATTCGCGGCGTACGAGTCGGCCATCCGTCAGACACGGTTCGGCAAACGATCCCAGCGCGGCGAGTGGCCCGGCAAATGGGTCAGCACGAGTCCTTTGGCATGCCCACCACGGTGCGCTTTCCGACAGCCGGGCAGTGGCTCGTCATCGCGGACGACGGTGACGACGGTCATGACTGGGGCTGCTTCGTGCTGAACGTTGCTGAGCGAACGCAGTGACGAAACCGCGTCCAGATTATCGCCGCCGGCTGTCGGTCTATTTCGATTTCTTGCCCATCCAATACGCAACGCCGTCGTGACCCGAGCACGCACCTTGACGGTCCGAAGAGGTCCAATACTCGCCGTCCTTGCAGCGCGCCGTCGCGCCCTTCGGAGCTTTGCCGATCCACTTGGCGACACCGCCGTGATTCGAGCAAGCACCTTGCTGTGTTGCGGCCTTGGACCACGTGCTGTCCGCGCAGCGAGCCGTCGCGGACCTCGGCATCTCAGCGGCGGCTGATTTTTTCTTCGCGGCTTGAGCGCCGGCGGCATTCACGCTGGCGAGGATCAACCCTGAGAAGAGCGCCAGCGCTGAGGCCGCCCTGACGAATGCAGCTTTCTTCGGTCGCATGAGGATCCCCAAGCTGATGTCACCCGCGATTTCTGCACAGCGCGGGCCGCGGGGGTCCTCTGTCGTCACAGTGTCCTCGGCGGACGTCAGTCCGCGCGCAGCGACGCGGCTGGATCGACCCGAGACGCGCGCATCGCCGGAACCGCGGCGGCCACGACCGCAACCACGAGCAGTACGATCGCGACCGCCGCAAACACGAGCGGATCGTGCGGCGACACCTCGAACAGGAGTGGACGGATCCATCGTCCACTTGCGAGTGACACACCCATGCCGACGATCGCACCAACGATCACGATACGCAGTCCGTCGCGGAGCACGAGTGCCACAACTGTCGAGGCGCGAGCGCCGAGCGCGATGCGAACACCCATCTCATGGCGGCGTTGTGCGACGCCGTATGCAACAATGCTGTAGAGGCCGATCGCGGCCAACGTGAGCGCCAGCGCGCCAAAGACAACGAACATCGTCGCGCCCAAACGCCATGAACGTGTGACCGGCGCGAGGATGCTCTCCATTGGGCGGGCGATGACGAACACCGACGTTCCCATCGCGCGTTGCAGATCGTGGCGA
Source organism: Gemmatimonadaceae bacterium (assembly GCA_036002925.1). Lineage (GTDB taxonomy): Bacteria > Gemmatimonadota > Gemmatimonadetes > Gemmatimonadales > Gemmatimonadaceae > JAQBQB01. The sequence goes on from DASYSU010000501.1 coordinate 1,737, forward strand.
ATGGCGTCGCTCTGGGCCGACGCCTCTCCGCGAACACGGACGAGCAGCCGCACCTTCTGCGGATCGCCCCATTCGCGCTCGCCGGCTTGTGCCGCCGGATAATAGTAGGCCAGCGCCGGCCGCTCGCTCAGCGTGGACTGCTTCGAATCCTCGGCGACGCCGACGACCGTGCGACACGGCGCCGTCGCCGAGCCCGCGCGGATGCACTCGCCGATGGCGTCCCGTGACGGCCACAGTGCGCGCGCCATCGCATCGCTCACCACGACAACCAAGGCCGATCCCGCGCGATCGTCAGGCGAAATGGCGCGTCCCCGCAGGATGCGTGTTCCTGTCGTCGCGAAATAGGTCGGCGACGCCGCCTGCCGCACGAATTCGCCGAATCGGGCGGTCGAATCGACGCCGGCGACGAACACGGAGCTCGCACACGTTCCGAAAAACGGTACGGAGCAGGCGAGCGTCGCAGTCTCGACCATGGGATGCGCGGTCGCGCGCGCCATGAGTATGTCGCGCAAGGCATGCTTGGCTGCCGAGTCGAGCGTGACGCCGCGCAAATACGTGTCGACGACGAGAAGCCGATCCGCATCATAGCCCAAGCGAACGTCGCTCACCCGCTGCACGCTTCGCACGAACAGCCCCGCACCGATCAGCAGGACGACCGAGAGTGTCACCTGCACCAACATCAGCGTGCCACGCAATCGCGATGGCGCGCCGCCACCTTCGCGCGCGCCGGTCTTGAGCGCCACGATGACGTCGGTTCGACTTGCTTGAACCAGCGGTGCGATGGCCGCGAAGCCGGCGGCGGCCAGCGCCGCCGTCCCCGCCAATGTGAGAATACGAATGTCGGCCACTGGGCTGTGCCATTCGAGCGTTGGCATCAGCACCGCACGCAACAGCTGGCCGCCCCACTGGGCGATCAACAATCCCGCGACCGCACCGAGAACCGCGAGCACCGCGCTCTCCATGAGCAGTTGGCGCAGCAGCCGCGCGCGACCCGCGCCGAGAGCCACGCGCACCGCGATCTCGCGCCGTCGTCCCACGGCTTTCACCAAGAGCAGATTGCCGATGTTCGCGCAGGCGATGAGAAGGACGATAATGGTCACACCAAGCAGCCACGTCGCAACTCGCGAATCGGCCGAGGGCGTTGGCCCGCGCTCGGCGAGCACCGATCCGAGGACGACGTTGGGTTTGGCGACGTCGATCGCGGCGAGACCCGGCTCGAGCGCACGCTGCTTGAGATAACTCTCACGATACGCCCCGGACAGGTCGGCCGTGGCCGCACTCGGCGACACGTCGCTTCGGCGTCGTCCATAGATCTCGAGCCACGTCATGGCATAGTCGAAGCGCAGACTCGCCCAGACCTGTCCGAACTCGTCGGCTGCCGTGACGGCGAGCGGGATGAATGCGGCGGGCGCCTCGAGCTTCATACCGGTAAAGCCCCGCGGGGCGACGCCGATCACGGTGTACCGAGCAGCACCGACGGTGACCGTTCTGCCTACCGCCGATGGCGACCCTGCGAACGCCGATTGCCAGTACGCATATGAGAGAACGATGACTCGCGCCCCGCCCGGATCCCGATCTTCATCGGCGGAAAAAAAGCGGCCGACGACGGGACGCGCGTCGAAGAGCCTCCAGAATGACGCGGTCGCGGCGCCAATCGGCGTCTCTCGCGCCGTCTCTGGCGGACCAACCGGCAGACGGCGCGGCGAGTATGCGGCGAGTACATCCAGCGATCGGGACGAACTGGAAAGATCGAGGTAGCGCTGATACTGAGCTGCCTGTCCGAGGTAGTTCGTTCCGCCGATCGTGCGCGCCAAATACAGACGGTGGGTGCGCTCGGGTGCGGCGAGAAACGGAGGAGGGCGAAACAAGAGCCGATCGACAATTCCAAACATCGTCGCGTTGGCGCCGACGCCAAGGCCGAGCGTCGCGATGACGGCGAGCGAAAAACCGGGGCGCAGGCGCAATCCGCGAAGGGCGTAGTGCAGGTCGTGCGCGGCCTCTTCAATCCAGCGAACACCGCGGGCATCGCGCGCCTCTTCCTCGATCTGCGCCACGTTGCCGAACTCGCGACGTGCTTGGGACCGCGACGCCGTCGCGGACATGCCTCGCGCCATGAGTCGTTCGGTCGCGCGATCGAGATGCTGCTCGATCTCCTGGCGCATCTCTCGCTCGACGACGTTGCGGCGCGCGAGCGCGCGTGCCCAGACGCGAACGCGACGGAGCATCTGACTGTTCCTATTTCGCTTCGAGAATGTTGGCGAGCGCCCCGGCGAACCGCTGCCAGCTCCGGCGCTGGTCCACGAGCTGTTTGCGGCCGGCCGCGGTCACCGAATAGACCTTGGCGGTCCGGCCGGCATCGGTGCTCGCCCACGCGGCGGAAATGAGCCCACGTTCCTCGAGACGATACAGCGCGGGGTAGAGCGAGCCCGCGTTGACGTTCAAGACATCCTTCGACGTCGCCTGAATGCGCAGGGCGAGATCGTACCCGTTGGTGGGTTCGGAACTGAGCAGCTGGAGCACGATGAGCTCGAGCGTGCCCGGCAACAATGGCGACGGCGTCCGCGCCACGATGAACTCTCCTTTTCCACTAGGTAGGCTAGTGCTGACTCCAATGTGCGGAGTCAGCACTCGCCTGTCAAGCATGGAGGGCGGCAATTAGGCCGGTGCGCCTTCCGGGGACTTTTTCGGAATTTCCATAAACAACGCTTGACGGAACGCCATTCGCGCATAGAATTGTAGAGAGACGACACTTCTAGCCGGACTGATATGGGCGACGAGAGAACCGAACTCCTACAGGGAACGCTCGAGTTGCTGATTCTGAAAACGCTCGCGATGGCGCCGGAGCACGGGTGGGGGATCGCGCAGCGCATTCAGCAGAATTCACGCGATGCGCTCTCCGTGAATCAGGGATCGCTTTATCCCGCGTTGCAGCGGCTGGAGCGAGACGGCGCGGTCGTGGGGAAACCCGGCCTGGCGGCGAACAACAGGCGAGTGAACGTCTATCACCTCACGCCCGCGGGACGTCGTCTGCTGGCTCGGCAAGTCGAGAACTGGAATCGCTTCGCGGACGCGGTGGGACTGATTCTGAACATGGCCTAAGGAGGCGTTGTGCGACTGCGGCGGCTGATGTATGACGTGCGGATGCTCGTGACGCGCAGGCAGCGCGAGGAACTCCTCGACGACGAGATTGCGTTCCACATCGAGCAGCAGGCCGCGCAGAACGAGCGTCTGGGAATGACGCGCGCCGAGGCACTGAGGGTGGCCCGAGCGACGTTCGGCGCGATCCCTGCGACGAAGGAGGACTTTCGGGACGTCAGCGGATTCTCGTTCCTCGAGAGCGTCGCGAACGACGCGCGGTTCGGCGCGCGGCGGTTGCTTGCGCGTCCAGTCTTCAGCGCGACGGTCGTGGCGACGCTGGCGCTCGGCATCGCGGCTTCGACAACCGTGTTCACGGTCCTGAACGCCGTGCTGCTTCGGCCGCTTCCATATGATCGGCCGGCGGAGCTGGTGACGGTGTGGGAACACAGCCGTCGCAGCGCACAACCCGGCGCGGATCACGAGGACATCGCGCCGGCGAATCTGTGGGATTGGCAACGGCTGAATCGCTCGTTTGTGGGATTCGCGTGGTACAACCGGTCAGTGGCGACGCTTGGCGGGGGGAACGAGCCCGAGCAGGTTGTGACCTCGGGCGCCAGTGCATCGCTCTTTCCACTCCTTGGCATTCGACCGGTCCTCGGGCGGTTCATCCGCGAGGACGAAACGATGGCAGGAGCGGAGCGGGTCGTCGTGATCGACGAATCGCTGTGGCGGCGTCGGTTCGCCGCCGACGAGAAGATTCTTGGCCGGACTGTCACGCTGGATGCGGTCGGCTATCGAGTGATCGGCGTCGCTCCAGCGGGCGGGGGCTTTCCGCGCGAGACCGCAGCATGGACGCCGCTCACGCTGTCGGCCTCGTCATGGGCGACGCGAAACGCGCACTATCTCGACGTGATCGCGCGGCTGCGGCCGGACGTGAGCCTGTCCACCGCGCAGATCGAGATGAACGCGATCGCCGGGCAGCTCGAGCGGCAATATCCCACGACGAATGCGGACCTCGGCGTCAACCTGATCTCGCTGACAGACGAATTGGTCGGAAGCGTGCGGCCAAGCCTCTGGCTGGTGTTTGGCGCCGTCGCGGTCGTGTTGATCATCGCCTGCGCGAATGTCGCTGGACTGTTCTTGGCGCGCGCCGCCGCGAATGAAGGCGAGTTGGCCTTGCGGCGAGCGCTTGGCGCGAGCCGACGCCGACTGGTTCAGCAGGTGCTCACCGAAAGCTTTCTGCTGTCGGCGGTGGCCGGAGTTCTGGGAATACTCATCGCGATCTGGTCGACACAGTCACTCGCGCGATTCAGTCCCGTCGCGATCATTCCGGCGTCCGGCTCGCTGGGGCTCGACGTCCGTGTTGTGGCGTTCGCGCTGGCGCTCGCCCTGGCGACGACAGTCGTTTTCGGATTGGCGCAGGCGACCGGCGCCGGAGAAAGTGCGCTGCAGGCGCACCTCAAGCGCGGCGGCCAGCAGGCGTTGATTGGGTCGGTGCAGCAGCGCGGCCGGCGCGTTCTCGTCGCGGCGGAGCTGGGCTTCACGATGGTGCTGCTCGCGGGCGCAGGGCTGATGGTTCGCGGGCTCGCGGCGACGGCACGCGTCGATCTTGGATTCAGACCGACCCACTTGTTCACGGCGGAGATTCGCCTTCCAGGAGCTCGCTACTCGGCGGGCTCCGGTTTGTCGGCGCGTTTCTACGCGCGTCTCGTCGCCGATGCGAAACAGATTCCCGGCGTCGAGGCGGCAAGCGCCGTGTTCATGCTGCCGTTCGGCAGGGACAATCGGGTGTATTCGTTCCGAGCGGCAAGCGAGCCAGCGACCCCGCAGCGAGCGAACTTCCGCGTCGCGGCGCCCGGCTACTTCGGCACAATGGGAAGTCCGATGCTGTCAGGACGTGACATCAGTTGGACCGACAGCGCCGACGGACGCCGCGTTGTCGTCATCAACAAGACGATGGCCGAGCGTTTCTGGCCCGGTCGATCGGCCCTTGGGCAGGTGATTCGCATCCGGAACGATACCACGCCGGTCGAAATCGTCGGCGTCGTTGCCGACATGAAGTACTTCGGGCACGAGGCGCAGCCGGAGCCGGAGATGTACGTCCCGCACGCACAAGTGCAGGTGAATGCCATGACGGTCGTCGTGCGGACACGAGACGATCCGTCGCGCGTCGCAGCGAGTTTCGCCGCGACAGTTCGTGCGCTCGATTCCGAGATAGCCCTGGGACGCGTCTCGACGATGAGTGATCTCATCGATGCCTCGCTCGCGGTGCGCCGCTTCACGCGCGGAATGCTGAGCGGATTTGCCGCCGCGGCTCTTCTGCTCTCGGGCATCGGCATTTACGGACTCGTGGCCTATTCGGTGACGCAGCGCCGCCGCGAAATTGGGATTCGCGTTGCCGTCGGCGCGCGGCCGCGGGACGTGCTGACGCTGGTGACGGCAAGCGAGCTTCGCACATCGGCCATAGGCATCGTCGTCGGCGCGGTCGTCGCGTTGATGCTCAGTCGTGCTCTCGCCGCGTCGGTGCCCGGCCTCATGATGCCGGACCCGATTGTTCTGCTCACGGCCGCTGGGGTGCTCGCAGTCGCGGCTCTCGTGGCGAGCGCGATTCCGGCGATTCGTGCGGCGCATGAGGACCCCGTCGCCGCGCTGAGGACGAACTGATGCGACGACTGTCGTCAGTGATGGTGACGCTGCTGCTTTGCCTCGCGCCGAGCACTCTCGCCGCACACCCGGGCACCGGCATCGTGATCGACCAGCGAGGCAATGTGTACTTCGTCGACATGGTCTCAGGGGTCTGGAAGACGGACAGACACGGCGTGCTCACGCATCTGTCCGGACCGGCCTTTCATTGGCTAGCGCTCGATGAGGCGAACGCCCTTGCCGCGGCGACGCTGCCGCATGGGCCGACGGGTGACGTCGTTCGGCTTGGGGCGGCGACGTTGCTGCTTTCCAGCGATGTGCCGATCGCCACTGGGCCAGATGGAAGTTTGTACTACCCGTCACGTGGCGCGCCGCTGCAGATCATACGCATGCGGCCTTCGGGAGCGACTTCTGTCGTCGCCACGCTGTCGGCGCGGGCCGGTTCGCCGGCGCTGCGTGACCTCAACGGGATCGGCATAGGGCCCGGCGGCTCGCTGTATTACACGGAAAACGATGCCATCCGCCGAATCGATTCCGATGGGCGAGTCTCGACCGTCGCGCAGAACATTTCGCCAAGCAAGTGCGCGTCCGTTCAAGGAATTGAACGCCGGGACCAGCCGTTGCTGCGCGGATTGGCCATCGACGGCGCCGGCACCGTTTATGTCGCGGCGACCGGATGCGGCAGCGTCCTCAAGGTCACGGCGGCGGGCGACGTGACGACGCTGTTTCAAGGTGAGGGTGAGTGGTCGCCGACGGGCGTCGCGCTCTTCGGCGGCGCCGCGTACGTCCTCGAGTTTCGCGGGGCGGGCTCGGACGATCGCCGTGCAATGGTGCCGCGTGTCAGGGAAATCGCGGCGGACGGCAAGACGCGCATCATCGCAACCGCGAAGCGGTAATCGCGGCGACGGTCAGTCGTCGCCAATGAATGGATGGAAGTGATCGCCTCGCACGAGCTCCTCGGGTGTGAAGCTCGTGAACTCGCGAAACTCGGCGATGAGGTGCGACTGATCCGCGTATCCCAAGTCCGCCGCGAGTCCGGACCAACCGCTCGAGCGTTCGCGCGTCGTGAGATGTCGCAGGACCGCACGGAATCGCGCGAGTCGAGCGTACGACTTTGGACTCACGCCGACATACTCGAGAAAGAGGCGGCCGAGATGTTGTCGAGACACGCCGGCCAGATCCGCCATCTCGGTGACGCTGACACCGCCGGCGCTTCGACGCACGTGCGACGCGAGCTCCGCGATGTGCAAGGCCCGCGCTGGCGGCGACGCCGCGCGCAGCCGTCGCACGAGCAACGCTTCCACGGCTTCGAACGAAGGCCGATCCGCACCGAACGTGACGTCCTTCCACAGATCGCTCAACGGCGCGATTCGATCGCTGAGCTCACGTGCCGATGCGCCGAGCAGTGCGGCGCACCCACGCGGCCGCAGATACACGCCGATCATCGCTGATCGTGCCGCCGCCGGCTGCGTCGCGCGCGTCACTGCGCCCATCACGGTCGCATGGCCGGACGAACACGAATGCCAGCCGTTCGCGCCCAACACGACGCCGAGAGGGAAGAGTAGTGAGGTCTGTGCGTCGGCGAAGGTCGGTGCCAGCGGTCCATCAAGCCCCAAGAAAAACTCGCGCAGCGGAGGGCGCGATCCGGACTCACTGTAACCGCCAGCCGGACCGTACCACGCGAGCACGCGCACGTGATCGCGAAGCTCACGACAGGGAGCAAATTCCCGGTAGACGGAAAACGATTCGCGGTCCGCGACGCGATGTTCCATTTCTCCTATACCGTTGGCGCGTCCACGACAATGATACGCCGACTCGATCGGAGAACACAATGAAGCCGTTGCACATCGCGGTTGTGGTAGCGGGACTGGCGCTCACAGCGGTTGCCTGGCGCGCGCCCGCGCACATGTCGGCCTCGGCAAGCGCCGGTCCGATAGCGGACACGATCATCGCGCTCGAGCGCGCGGCGCTCGACCGATGGGGGCGCGGAGATCCGCAAGGCTACATCGAGACGTTCGCTCCGGAGATCACCTACTTCGATCCGTTCACAGAGAAGCGAATCGACGGCATCGAGGGCATGAAGGCGATGCTGAAGCCGTTCGTCGGCAAGATCAAGATCGACCGATACGAGATGCTCTCTCCGCTCGTACAGCAGTCTGGCGACGTTGCGGTCCTGTCGTTCAATCTGGCCAGTCACGTTCGAAATCCCGACGGCTCGCCGAGAACGGTTCGTTGGAACTCGACCGAGGTGTATCGGCGAATCGGCGGCAAGTGGAAGATCGTTCACAACCACTGGTCATTCACGAAGCCGGAGCTCAAGCAACCACAGTCGCCGTAGCGTATACTGATTCGCTGTCGTGCGAGCTTTCTCTCGACTCGGCAAGCGCGTTACGCGTGCGATCAGCATCCTCCGAGGTAGTGTATGTCTGGCCGTTTCGTCACGATCGCTCTCACAATCGCGCTCTTCGCCCCGCCGATCGTTGTCGCCCAGGTCTCGGACGCGTTGCCGCGCCGTTGGTTCGCGATGTCCGGAGGCTGGGGCTTCGCCAACGGCGGCGGCTACGCGGCTGCCACCGAACGAAAGTTCAGTGTCGGCGTGGCGTTTCCTGCCTACGGTCACCGTCTCGAGGCAACTGGGCTCGGAGCGTGGACGGACGCTGTCGTCGGTTGTTATACAAACCCGTGTGCCGTTCCTCCTCAACTCGTCGGCGCGTCGCTGAGCTTGATCCGACGACTCGGATCTCCGAGCGACGTTGGCGCTCCTTCGACGTCCATCGGGATTGGTGTCTACCGTCTCCCAAGCGGCTCAGTCCTTGGCGACTCAGCTGCCGGCTTCTTTCCGGGCACGCAAGTTGGTTTCGAGAAGGCGTTTCTGACCACTGATGGTCTCGGCCTCACCGCAGGAATTCACGTGGTGTTCCTGCCTGTCGTGCACGGGAGGCAACTCGTATACATCCCGCTGAGCCTTGGCTTTCG
>DASYSU010000502.1:0-7470 GCA_036002925.1 Gemmatimonadaceae bacterium
GGACGGTGCGACTGACGCCGCGCCTCCCACTCGGATTGCTTTTGCTTGATGTTGCCCTGGATCTCGCGCTCTTTGTCACGGAGTGACGCGGCGCGCTCGAAGTTCTGGTCGCGGACCGCGGCCTCTTTCTCTCCGTTCACCTTCTCGAGATCGCCCTTGAGCGCTGCGACTTCCGGCGGCGGCGCCTGTGCCGCGAGACGTGCTCGCGCACCCGCCTCGTCGATGACGTCGATCGCCTTATCGGGCAGGAAACGGTCGGTGATGTATCGCTCCGACAGCTTGGCCGCGAGCACGAGCGTCGTATCGGGGATCGTCACTCGGTGATGATCCTCGTACTTCTTGCGGAGGCCCTTGAGAATCTCGACCGTCTCATCGACGGACGGCGGATCAACAATCACGGTCTGGAAGCGGCGCTCGAGCGCCCCATCCTTCTCGATGTACTTGCGATACTCATTGAGCGTTGACGCGCCGACGCACTGTAACTCGCCGCGTGCCAGCGCCGGCTTGAGCATGTTCGACGCGTCGATCGCGCCTTCGGCCGCACCGGCGCCAACGAGCGTGTGGAGCTCGTCGATGAAGAGGATGATCTGCTTGTTCTGCGCGATCTCGTTCATCACCGCCTTGAGCCGCTCCTCGAACTGACCGCGGTACTTTGTACCGGCGATGACGGCCGCCATGTCGAGCGACAGCACGCGATGATCGCGCAGCGACTCGGGGCACTCGCTGTTTGCGATGAGCTGCGCCAGTCCTTCGACGATCGCCGTCTTGCCCACGCCGGGCTCCCCGATCAAGACCGGGTTGTTCTTTTTGCGCCGAGTGAGCACTTCCATGACGCGCTGAATTTCTTTGCCGCGGCCAATGGTCGGATCGAGCTGCCCTTCGCCGGCGAGCTGCGTGAGATCGCGGCAGAAGTGGTCGAGCGCGGGCGTCTTGGACTTCTTCTCGCCCTTTGGTACCGCCTGCACCGGAGCATTGCCGCTTTGGGCTTGCGCGCCACCTTGCGGCGGATCCGTTCCGAGAATGCGAAGGGTTTCGGCGCGGGCGGCGTCGAGATTCACGCCCGCGTCGGTCAAAACCTGCGCGGCAATCCCCTTCTCTTCACGAAGGAGTCCGAGCAGCAGATGCTCGGTGCCGACATAGCTGTGGTTGAGCTCACGCGCCTCGCTCATGGCGAGCTCGAGCACCTTCTTGGCGCGTGAGGTATACGGCAAATCCGGTCCGGTTGTTTGGCCAGCCTTCCCCTTCTTTACCGTCTCTTCGATTTTCTGCTGGATGTCGTCCAGCTCAACGCTGAGGTTCTGAAGGACCGTCGCGGCGACCCCCTCACCTTCGCGGATCAATCCGAGCAGGATATGCTCAGTCCCGACGTACTCGTGATGGAGGCGCGCAGCCTCCTCACGAGCCATCGCTAGCACTTTCCTCACCCGCTCGGTGAAGTTATAGCCGTTCATAATTCCCTCACATCCGGGTGATCGTTGCGATCAACCGACCGAGCCCGCTTCCTCTTCCAGCGCCTTACGCACATACCGTGCGCGCGCCAGGTTGGTTTCGCTTTCCGTGAGCGCCCGGCCTTCTGCAAACGCCAGGTGCGCGGCCTGCGAAAAAATCAGGAGCTTGTTGAGGGTATATACACTGAGGCTGGAGATCAGTTTCAGCCCGACGGCCAATCGCACGCCACTGAGGTAGTTCATTGCCTCGTCGAACGTGAGGCTCCGAGCATATCGAAGTGTGCCGTATGCGCGCCAAAGCTTGTCCTCGATAATATAACCCGCATCCCGCAGTAATACACGACGTGCTTCCGCTTCTCGTTCGACGACGTGACCGACAACGCGCAACAGTTGGTCGAGCAGTTCCTCCTCGGAACGACCCAGCGTCGTCTGGTTGGAGATCTGAAAGAAGTTGCCGACAACCTCGCTGCCCTCACCATACAAACCGCGATACGTGAGGCCCATCTGTTGCAAGCTGTTGAGCACCTTGCCGATTTCTTTTGTAAGCACGAGGCCCGGAAGGTGGATCAGCACGGAGCCGCGCATTCCCGTGCCCACGTTCGTCGGACAGGCGGTCAGGAAGCCGAACTCCGTGTGATATGAATACGGGATGCGCGTTCCTAAGTCCCGATCCAGCTTATCGATGGACGCATACGCCTCCTGCAACGCGAACCCGGATCGCAGCGATTGAAGCCGGAGATGGTCCTCCTCGTTGACCATGAGGCCCAATCCATCGGCCAGGAACACCGCCGCACCGCTCCGCAGCGGGTGCTGGACGTCCAAGCCGGCGAGCTCCTTGCTCACCAAGTGGCGCTCGTGCAATAGGGCCCGCGAGGTTGGCGGAAGCTCGTCCAGCCGATACATCACGGCTTCGCGCAGCATCGGGACCGACGACACGGCTTCGCGAACCTGCGCCAACACGCGGAGCCGCTCCCCGTCGCGCGCGCGCGCCGCGAACGCGTAGCCGTCCAGATTCCGCGCCAATCGAATGCGCGTGGACAGAACAATGTCCGAATGGGTACCCGAGGCATCGAGCCACCCGACGCCTCCATCGGGCAGGAGCGAGAGATCGACGGTCATTCCATCACCCTGATTCGATCGCGTAAGTCAGCCGCGAGCTCGAACTGCTCGCTCTCGATCGCGCGGCGCAGTCGATCCTTCAATTCGCCCAGCACCGCGGAGCGTTCCAGACTCTCCGACATCGGCGGGTGATACGTTCGCCCGACGTGCCGGTGATTGCCGTGCACGCGACGCAACAGCTCGCGGATGCCTGCCTCGAAGTTCGTGTAGCACCGCGCGCAGCCCCATCGTCCGGTCGCGCGAAAATCCGCCATCGTGGTATTGCAGAAGGTGCACCGCAACCCTTCGCCATTCGGCATGGCGAGCTGCTGATGGGCATCGTGGAGAAACTCACCAAGCGGATGCTTGGGTGTCGCCACCGTGGTCTCGACGCCGCGCTCCGCCGCGCATCGCTCGCACAAGTGGAGCTGATGAACGGCGTTGTCTTGAATCGTCGTGAGATGGACGACGGCGTCTCGCTCGTGACAGCTATCGCACAACATTATGGCACAGCCTCGCGGACGTCGGTGTCGGTGAGACGTCCGTCCTCCAGAAGCAACGTACGGTCGGCGCGCGACGCCAACGACCGGTTGTGCGTCGCGATTACCATCGCAATCTCGAGGTCGCGCGCCAGACCGACAAGCAGATCGTGCAATCGTTCGCTGTTGGCGTGATCCAGGTTTCCCGACGGCTCGTCCGCCAACAACACCACGGGATCGATCGCCAGCGCCCGCGCCACGGCCGTCCGTTGCTGTTCGCCGCCCGAAAGCTCGGCCGGCTTGTGCTGCGTGCGCCCGCCGAGTCCCACGCGATCGAGCAACTCAGCGGCGCGAGGTCGAGCGCGACCGTCGTCCCAGCCGGCAATACGCAACGGCATCATCACGTTCTCGAGCGCGGTAAACTCGCGCAGGAGATGATGGAACTGAAACACGAATCCAACCGACGCGTTGCGCAACTTCGACAAATCGTCGTCGGTGCGACCGGCAAGGTTTTCCCCGGCGATTCGGACCTCGCCCTGGGTTGGCTTGTCGAGCGCGCCCAAGAGATGGAGCAGCGTGCTCTTGCCTGCGCCGCTCGCGCCCACGACGGCGATCATGTCGCCGCGGGCAACCTGCAAGTTGACCCCGTTGAGCACAGTGATGATTCCACCGTCCCCACCCTGATACACCTTCGCTAGGTCAACCGCTTCCAGCACAATCATTCGTGACGAATCGCCTCGACGGGATAGAGCCGCGCCGCTTGCACCGCTGGATAAATCGTTGCCACGGCGGCCACTGCCAGACTCGCCAGCACGATGAGCGTGATGTCGAACGGCTGGGTCGCGACCGGCAAGTGGTCAATGAAATATATGGATGGATCCAGCGGGATGAGCTTCCTCTCGCCGATCAGCACCGAGGCGATGAGCCCGATGATCAACCCGGTCGCCGTGCCGACGAGACCGATCACGAGACCCTGCGCGAAGAAGATGCGTCGGATGGACTTCGCCGGCATCCCCATCGCGCGAAGGATCCCGATCTCCTTCGTCTTGTCGGTCACGACCATGATCAACGTGCTGATGATGTTGAACGCCGCGACGAGCACAATCAACAACAGGATGACCGACATGCCCAGCTTCTCGAGCTTGAGCGCGTTGAACAACGAGTTGTTCTGCTGATGCCAATCTTGAATGCGGTACGGCATTCCCAGATCGTCTTGTAACGCCTGGCCAATCGCCGGCGCATCCCAGCGATTTGGCGTTTTTACTTCCAGACCAGTGACCGCCTGCCCGAGCTGTGCGAGCTGTTGTCCCGCCTCCAGCGACACGAACACGTAGCTGTTGTCGTACTCGTACATTCCGGTGTCGAAGATGCCCGTCACCTCGAACGACTGTTGGTTCGGCTTGGGAAAACCGGTAACCGGATCGATCTCGTTCGACATCGTCACCAACTGAATCGTGTCGATTCCCGGCGTCACGTTGAGTCGTTCGGCGAGCTTCGTTCCCAACACCGCGCCGCGATGTTTGCCGTCGAGCGTCGCGAAGGTGAAGTCGCCCGCTTTGGCGCGGCGCCGGATGCTCGTCACTTGCGCAACGCCCGGCCCGTCGGCCGGAATCCCCTCGACAAAACCCGCTTCGAAATACTTGTGGCGCGCTGCTCGAATGACGGCCTGCGTGTGCACGAATGGCCCGACCGCAACGACGCCGGGCTGACGCGCCACTTTCTTCATCACCGTCGGCCAGTCCGTCATCACCATGTCTTCACCGTACGTGAGCACGCGGATGTCGGGGCTGCCGATGAGAATTTTCTCACGCAGATCGTTCTGCAGCCCGTTCATCACGCCGATGATGACGATGAGCGCGCTCACGGCCACCGTCACGCCGAGAATGGCGATCACGCTGATGAGCGACAACAACTTCGATCCGCGGCGGCTTCGCAAATACCGCCAAGCGATGGCGAGTTCGAGTCGGGTCATTCTGGGCGAAGCGTAGGAAACAGAATCACGTCGCGAATGTTGGGCGTGTTCGTCAGGTACATGAACAGTCGGTCGATACCAATCCCCACCCCGCCCATCGGCGGCATGCCGTACTCCATCGCGCGCAGATAATCTTCGTCGACGCCGACCGCTTCTTCATCGCCCGCGGCTCGGAGCCGCGCCTGCGCTTCGAACCGCCGGCGCTGATCGAGCGGATCATTCAATTCGCTGAATGCGTTCGCCATCTCGCGCCCTCGAGCAAACAGCTCGAAGCGCTCGGTCAGGGCGGGATTTCCGCGCTTCGGTTTGGCCAGCGGCGAAAGCTCCACGGGATAGTCCAGGACGAACGTCGGGTCACGCAACGTCGACTCGACCAGCGCCTGAAACATCTCGTCCAGGACCTTGGGTCGACTCAGCGTCTCTACTTTCTGTACGCCGACTCTGCGCGCCGCGTTTCGTAGCGACTCGTCGTCGAGCGACATCGCATCGACGCCGAGCGCGGCGTTGAGCGCCGGTACCCACTCGATGCGCGGAAACGGCGGTGTGATCTGCGGCACACCTTCGCTGCCGTGCTCCACGGCCCCCTCGATCTCCGGGGGCGACCAGGCCGAGCGAACGGCGGTCGCCGCCACGACCATGAGCGACTCGACGCGCGACATCATGCCGGTGTAGTCGGCATAAGCCTCGTAGAACTCCAACATCGTGAATTCCGGATTGTGCGTCCGGTCGATGCCCTCGTTTCGGAAGTCGTGTCCGATCTCGTACACCCGGTCGAACCCGCCGACGATCAGCCGCTTGAGGTAGAGCTCATCGGCAATGCGTAGGAAGAGCGGCATATCGAGCGCGTTGTGATGCGTGGCGAACGGCCGCGCTGCCGCGCCGCCGTAGAGCGGCTGCAGCACTGGCGTCTCGACTTCGAGATACCCCAGCTCGTCGAGTGCCCGACGCATCTCCCCGATCATGCGCGTTCGCGCGCGAAACAACGCGCGGACCTCGGGGTGGACCGCGAGATCAGCGTACCGTTGACGATAGCGCTGCTCCGGATCGGCGAAACCGGAATGGCGAATCGTCACGCCGTCCACCATTTCCTCTTTTCCGAAGGGCAGCGGTCGAAGCGACTTCGCCAGAAGCTCGACCTCGGTCACCCGCACCGTCACTTCGCCCGTGCGTGTCCGAAACAGCGGACCGGCGACGCCAATCACGTCGCCGATGTCGAACAGGTCGAGTGACGCATAGCGGTCGTCGCCCAGCTGATCTTTCTTGAAGTACAGTTGAATTCGTCCGCTGTCGTCGGCGATGTGGGCGAAGGTCGTTTTGCCGTGCGCTCGCCACGCCACGATTCGACCCGCCACGCGCACGGTCTCTCCCTCGTCGTGCATCCCCTCAGCGTGGAGAGCTACTGCATCGCGCGCCGCGTGAGTCCGGTCGAACGAATACGCGAACGGTGCGATGCCACGCGCGACGAGCGCATCGAGCTTCTCGTGACGCGCACGCTGGACGAAGTTCAGGTCGTCGCTCACGCGGCGGCGCTCCCCGGTGGTGTCCCAAGCTGCGTGAGATACGCTTCGATGAACGGATCGATGCCGCCGTCCATCACGCGCTGCACGTCGGGGATCTTGAGCTCTGTGCGGTGGTCGTTGACCATGGTGTACGGTTGAAAGACGTAGCTACGGATCTGGCTCCCGAAGCTCACGTCCGCCTTCGTCGCATCGAGTTCCGCTTTCTTCTTCGCCTGCTTGTCGGCTTCGAGCTGATACAGCCGATTCTTCAACATCTTCATCGCCGTCGCCTTGTTCTTGTGCTGCGATCTCTCGGCCTGCGACGCCGTGACGATGCCGGTTGGGATATGCGTCAGCCGCACCGCGGAACTGGTCTTGTTGACGTGCTGGCCTCCGGCACCCGACGCGCGGAAGACATCCATCCTGATGTCCTCATCGCGAATCTCGATGTTGATCTCGTTATCGACGACGGGATAGACGAATGCCGACGCGAAGCTCGTGTGTCGCCTTGCTTGCGCATCGAACGGAGAGATGCGAACGAGACGATGCACGCCGGCCTCCGCTTTCAAAAACCCATACGCGTACAATCCCTTGATCTCGAGCACTGCGCCTTTGATTCCCGCCTCTTCACCTTCGCTCAGATCGAGAATGTCGACGGCGTATCCCTTACGCTCCGCCCAGCGCGTATACATCCGCATGAGCATCGCCGCCCAATCTTGAGCTTCCGTGCCGCCGGCACCGGCGCTGATCTCCAGCTGCGCGTCGCGGAAGTCGTCGGGGCCCGACAAGAGTGAGCGAAGCCGAAACGCCTCAAGCTCCTCGCCAAGTGCGGACGCTTCGCGATCGATTTCGGCCGACAGCTCTTCGTCCGGCTCGGCAGCCAACATCTCCTCGAGCTCGCGCGCGCTCTGCACGCGACCACTCATCGCGTCGAAGGGATCGATCCAGGCTTTGAGTGTCTTGACTTGCTGCAC
>DASYSU010000503.1:0-8027 GCA_036002925.1 Gemmatimonadaceae bacterium
GTCTGCACGCTTCTGAGTGCAGGCTTTCAACGGCTCGACCGCGCCGAACAGTGGCGAAGCGCGCATGGCGATGAGCGACTCCAGCTCGTGAGTATCAGCTTCGATCCGCGAGACACGCCAGACCGGCTGCGCGATTACGCATCGCGCTATCGGGCCGACGGCCGCTCGTGGCGTTTCGCTCGCGTACGCGACACTCGCGAACTGGTCTCACTGCTTCACGCCTTCGGTATCGTTGTCATTGCGGACGGCCGTGGGGATTTTCAACACAACGCCGCTGTACACGTGCTCGACGCGAGTGGGCGGCTCGCGCGCGTCCTCGATGTCGGCGCTGATCCGGATGATGTCGCGCGAGCCGTTTCAGCGATCCGCCAATGAGGCGTGCGTTCGTTGGTGTGGTGACGATCGCTCTCCTCGCCCTGCCGTCGATGCGGGGACTGTTGGAAGGGATGATGATCGCACATATGCTGGTGCAGATTCCGCTGCTTGCCGTCGCCGGTGGACTTGCGGTCACGGCGCTGTCGCCACGACAGAAGGCACGCCTTGCATCGTGGAATGAAGGCGGCGTTGCGGGAATCCTCATGGCGATCATCGCGAGCTCGTGGTGGATGGTGCCGCGGGCACTCGACTGGGCGCTGCTATCACCGCGCATGGAGACGCTGAAGTTCGTCTCGCTTCCGCTGTTCGTTGGCGCACCCGCGGCGCTCAGCTGGCCGAAGTTGAGCGGCGTCGCGCGCGGGTTCGTCATCGCCAACGTGCTGCCGATGTGGACCGTCGTGGGGTGGCTGTACATGGCCGCGCCCGTGCGGGTCTGCAACTTCTACCTGACCGACCAGCAAGTGACCGCGGGCGTCGGGCTGCTCGGGGCGTCGTCGGCCCTCGCGGTCGTTGCCGGAGTCGCGACGCTTCTCACGCACACGCGACCCCGCGAACAGCGTTTGTCGTTTCGGTGAATCCCTATTTCATCGATACTTGCCGATCGAGGTTGATGAATGCCACGAGCGCTGCGATCTCGGCTGATGTCAGTGACAGGTTCGGCATTGCGAATTGCTGCCCCGGGGTTCGCGCGGTCGTCGGATCTTC
Source organism: Gemmatimonadaceae bacterium (assembly GCA_036002925.1). GTDB lineage: Bacteria > Gemmatimonadota > Gemmatimonadetes > Gemmatimonadales > Gemmatimonadaceae > JAQBQB01. The sequence goes on from DASYSU010000503.1 coordinate 1,081, forward strand.
CAGCAACTTGGCGAGGTAGTCGGCCTGGTATCGCCTCGGCGTGAGGTTTGGCCCGACGGCGAGCGAGTTATTGCCGACGGCTGCATCGTGGACGTGACACGTCACGCACCCCTTGGCAACGAACAGACGGCGGCCAACATCGGCGGGCGCGTTGTCGCCCGGACGGTGCGTCGTCACGGCCGCGGGAATGGGGTAGAGCGTGACGCGACTGCCGTTGAACCCGCTGTTGATGGTGAGCGTCCAGTCGCCGGACCGCGGCACGACTAGCGTTGCGACGTAGTGTCCGGCTGGCCCGGCCGGCGTGGCCGACACCGTGACGTCGGCCGCGTCATGCTTGTCGTCGCTCGCGACAATCGTCGGTTTCAGTCGGTCGAGCGGCGCGTGTCCATGCTGCCGTACCATGAAACCGATGCTGGTCGCGTGGCCGACAGTCAGCGCCTGTGGCAAGTCGTCGACGGTGATCACCGCCCAGCCTCCCCGGGCGAACGCTGTGGCTGCTAGAGCGGCGATCGTGAGCGCACCAAGCTGCGGAATCCGTTTGGGCATCGAGGCCTCCTGTGATTACCGTTGCGCATCATACCACAGTTAGATGGCTGCCGCATCGCTTCTGCTTACATCGGTCGGCCCTCGATCTGCGACGTCTTTTGGCGCACGAACTGGCGCGGTCGCGACGATCAAGGACCTAGCGCGCGACCCCGTTCGCGTCGAATGCCGCCTGCAGCTCCGCTGTAAGCCGCTGGGCCTCCTTCGGTCGGCCGTGAAACGCGGCGGGCGTGTTCTGAAAGAGCGCGACGCGCCAACCATCGTCGGTTCGCACCCCGACGAGCGACTGAACTGCGTTCGTCGCCGGATTCACCGATCGCTCACCCGGTCTCACCATGCCGGCGTCGGCGCGCAGGAGCTGGACGCCGTCAGCGAGCGTTCGCACCTCACGCACGATCGAGATGAAGGCGGCGGTTGGGTGATCGGCGAAGATCGGCGTCAGATGTCGCTCGATTTGGGATCTCCCATTCGCCTGGCTTCCGTCGAAGCCCACCATGCTTCCGTCGTCGGCGAATGCCGCGGCCATGGCCGACGCATCGCGTCGATTCCATGCCGCGAGCAGATGATGGTGGAGCGTTTCCGCCTCCGTGGTTGCATTCGCAAGCGATGTGGTCGGCATGTGTCATCTCCGGGACAGTGGGCGCGAGGAGACGGGTGCTTCAATCTTCGCGCCGCAATGCGCGGCCGCTGTGGGGCTGGGCAAGGCTTGTGGCCGTTGTCGACAACGTGGATGATACAGGGCAATCCCCTTGGGGCGCGTTCGTCCCAACGTCTAGACTATGGCCGAGAGTTCCGTTGATGGCGAGTACCGAATGGTGGCAGCGCGGTCCGGTTGACGGTGTGCCCGCGGTACTGCAGCCCGTGGCGCACATTCTCCTACAGGTTCGCGAGAGCGTCGACGAGCTGGTCGAGGGGCTCACGGAATCGGAATGGAACGCCCGTCCCGCCGGAGTCGCGTCGTCGGCCTTTCATGTCCGGCACATCGCCGGCGTCATCGATCGCCTGTTCACCTACGCGCGGGGCGAGACGTTGTCGGACGGTCAGTTCGCGGCGCTCCGGTCGGAAGGCGCGCCGCTCGTGGCCGCCGACATCCCCGAGGCACTCCGTAGTCTCCACGCGCGAGTCGATTCCGCCGTCGCCGAATTGCGGACGATCGACCCGACCACGCTTGGCGATTTTCGGTCCGTCGGGCGAGCTCGACTCCCATCGACAGTGATTGGTTGCCTTGTTCACGGCGCGGAACACTCGATGCGTCACGTCGGACAACTGTCGGTTACGACACGCATCGCGCGCGCCGGCGTCGCGCAATGAGTAATCGCATATCGTCACGGATGAATTCATGAGGAACATTCTCCATGGGGCCGCGCTGGTGACGACCATCGCCGCGGCTTCATTCGCCTCGAGCGCGAGCTCACTCGCCCAGGCCACTCGGTCGGGCAACCCGATCCTGCCCGGCTGGTACGCCGACCCGGAAGCCCACGTCTTCCAAGGACAGTACTGGATCTACCCGACGTATTCCGCGCCGTACGATCAACAGACGCATATGGACGCGTTTTCGTCGACGAATCTCGTCACCTGGCAGAAGCACGAGCGGGTGCTCGACGTGAAAAACGTATCGTGGGCCCGCCGTGCGCTCTGGGCGCCGTCGATCGTGGAAAAAGACGGATGGTACTACCTCTTCTTCGGCGCGAACGACATTCAGAGTGATTCGGCGGTGGGAGGCATCGGCGTCGCCCGCGCACGCCGCCCCGACGGACCATTCACGGACTACCTCGGCAAACCGGTGATCGACAAGTTCCACAACGGCGCGCAGCCGATCGATCAATACGTATTCAAGGATCGTGATGGCGCGTACTACATCGTTTACGGCGGCTGGCGCCATTGCAACATCGCGAAGCTCAACGCGGACTTCACGGGCTTCGTTCCGTTTCCCGACGGGACCACGTTCAAGGAGATCACGCCGGCGGGGTACGTCGAAGGCGCGTTCATGTTGCTCAAGGACGACAAATACTATTTCATGTGGTCCGAGGGCGGGTGGACTGGTCCCAACTACGCGGTGGCGTACGCGGTCGGGTCGTCCCCGTTCGGCCCGTTCGAGCGTGTCGGCAAGATCCTGCAACAGGACTCGTCCGTTGCCACGGGCGCGGGGCATCATTCAGTGTTGCATTCGCCGGCGTCGGACAAATGGTACATCGTGTATCATCGACGGCCGCTCGGCGAGACCGATCGCAATCATCGCGTCGTCAGTATCGACGAGCTGCATTTCGACGAGCGCGGGTTCATCCGTCCTGTGAAGATCACGACCGAGGGTGTCGCAGCGGATCCATTGTCGCCAGTCGAACGACGGCCCTGACTGCTAGCGCGGCAGCCACCAACTCGCTTTCACCAGGAAAATGTTGTCCGGGCGGGCGGCGAACAGCGCGGACCGATCCCGCCGGAAATCCAGATCGCCGAACGGAGCATCGGAGACGCGCGACTGAGTCCACGCAACGTAGAGCACGGATCCAGGCCGGTACTCCCAGCGAAACACCGCGTTGCCGCGCAGTGAACGCTGGCTGAAGTCGGGATTGTCGATTGTGAACGGTTGTGCGGGACCGACGCCGTCGGGATCGATCGTGTATTGGCTCACGACGCCATCTGCGTCGCGCGCCGCGCTGATCGAGCCGCGATCGCGGCCGTACACGACGACGTCCTTGCTTCGCGGCGCGACGTATTCCTCGAAGTTGTGATAGCGTCCCGCGGCGAAGAATGGCTGAGCGTACACCTCGAGCGTCATCGTCGGCGAGAACGTCACGCTCGCTCGCGTGTCGAGGCCGAGCACAGGCTGGTCGAGCACCGCCATAACGTAGCGCGTCCCGTAGAAACTCTTCGCGGTACTGTCACCAACCGTGGAGACGAACTGGGCGTAGTTGTGCGACCGGAAATACGACGGTGAGAACGACACGCTCACGTTGGCGCTCGGGCGATACGTGACGCCGGCGTTGACGTTCGGATTGTTGCCGCCTTTTTCGTCCCAGAAGTAGCTCATGCCGACGTTGGCGACGAACGTGTGACGCGAATCGGTCGACAGGTAGCTGTTGACGAAATGCCCGTGCGCTCCTCGCACCGCCGGGCCGCCACGCAACTGCCGGTCGTCGATCGACGACGGGAAGTCGATGTAGAATGCCATGAAATTCCAAAACTGCGGCGTCGTGCCTTCGGCGAAGGCGTGGTAGTCCGTTTGTGTTCGGTCGCCCTCGTAGTTGCGAATCGTCTGCGCGCCGCCGAGCGCGATGAACTGGTGATACCACCGGGTTGGCTTCGTCCAGACCTTGCCGGCGTTGGCGTTCACGAACAGGTAGTCGGCGCGCGTTTGGAACGCGTAGTCGTTCGACTCGTAGCCGGGCGTTCGCGTGTCGAATGCGGTTTCCCCGAACCAACTCCCACTCTCTTTCGCCAGTCGCGTGTACAAACCGCCGCCCCGGAGCGACGTCGCGCTCGAATCGAGGCGATTCGAGAAGAACCCGCGGTTGCCGCCGCCGCGATCGGGGCGTTGAAAATAGCGCGCACTCGATTCCTGCCGAAGCAGCACTTCGCGTGGATCACCCGAGACATTCGTCACCGCTGCCTGCATGCGCCAGTCGTATACGTGGTCAGCGCTCGACCAGAACAAGTCGTGTCCGACCAACTCCGCGTGGCGTGCGAGGCGCGGCGCGAACGTCGAGTCGATGTTGCGCGCGACGCCGCTCACAACGCCGCCGGCGACGAAGTTGCCGTTGAGGAAGTCATGCTTGACGCGACCGACGAAATAATCGGCCAACGGCTCGACCTCCTGCGACCCGCGTACGCCCGTGGCTGATTGCACGTCGGCGGTGGCGCGGCCCGTGACCGCATTCATCAGTCCGACAGTAAAGCCGCGCGACGTGCGCCCGGTGATTTTCGCGGCGCCCAGAATGGTCGTCGCATCGGGCACGTCGGCGTACGAATAGTTGTCCGTGGCCAGTGAAGCACCCGTGGGCGCGCGGCCGATGCGCCGCGAGTAGAACGCGTTCATGTCCTGCGAGTTGTCGCAGAAGTTGCACGAATGATTCGAGAAGTCGAATACCTGCGCGCCCTCGATGAAGAACGGGCGCTTCTCGGGAAAGAACGTCTCGAACGCCGACAGGTTGAGCACGGCGGGGTCGACCTCGACTTGGCCAAAATCGGGATTCAACGTCGCGTCGAGCGTGAGGTTCGATGTGAGTCGATCCTTGAGATCGAGTCCGGCGCGCATCGTCGGCCGGCCATGTCGGTTGAACGGATCACCAGCGGCGCCGCCGACGGCGGCGGATTTCGTCACGGCGTACGGAAGCAGCTCGAGGTGAGCGGCCGACGCCGGAATGTGAATGCCGAACAAGTGACCGTAGCGCGACGGGCCCCCTGGCTCGTTCTTGCGCGTGAACGACCAAAGGTCGCCCTCATCGCGACGCTTGATCAGCCGCCCCAATTGTAGTCCCCACACCTGAACCGAATCGCGCGAGAATCGGAGCTGGCTATACGGGATCCGAACCTCGGCGGTCCATCCGTCGCTGTCGATGTGGGTGGCCGCTTCCCAAACGGGATCCCACGAGTTGTCGCAGCACGAGGTTCCGATGCCGATCTGGTCAGACTTGGCGCCGGACGGATTCACCTGGAACATCGCGCGGCTCAGGTGATCGTGATATCCGTCGATCTCGATGTCGAGATAATCGGAATCGAAGGTCGCGTCGCGCCGCACCAGGCGAGTCGTCACACCGGCGGCGCCGTGATCGTCGTACATTTTCGCGCCGATGTAAAGCGCTTCGTCGTCGTAGAGGATCCGGATCTCGGTTCGCTGCGATGCCGGCTTGCCTTCGTCGGGATCGACTTGGGTGAAGTCGGTGATCGGTGTCGCCGCACGCCATGCCGGCTCGTCGAGCTTCGCGTCGAGGACGATCGGGCCACTCCGGCGGGTCGCGACCGCCCTTGGCACTGGCAGATGATGGCCAAATGCGGGCGTCGACGAGTCAGCCGGCTCGGCCGGTCTCTGCGCGCCGAGCACCGTCGGGGCCAATAGCACGACCACCAGGAACGATCGCATGAACCAGGGCTGAGTAGTCACCTTTGACACTAACGTACGCAGCGATGTTCCAGTGTCAGACACTCGTTCGAGAGGAGTACGGCCGATGTATCTCGTGGCGCAAAAGGATTTGCCGTTCCACGGCATGTCGCATGAGTTCGTTGCGGCGGATCACGGACAGGTCGGGATCTCCGTCTAACATCGGCGAAACGCGGCTCGTGCAGATCGACGTCCACCTCAACGATCGGTTCATTCAGGAGAATCTCGACTAGGTTGTGCCGCGCCTCGGTCACTACCGAGTTGTGACAATTCCAACACAATTCGTTCGCGTCTTCGTCGCCGATTCGGGCGGTATTTCGGTTCCACGCCCGTCTCAACGGCCCTTTGACGAGGATGCCCATGCACCGTTCGACCGTTTCGACGATCCTTGCCGTCTCGACTTGTGTTGCCCTCACTGCCTGCGCGAACGACACCGCGGTTGCCCCACGCCGTACCGCGCCCGACAACGCGAGCCGCACCACCGGTACCCCGATCAACACGGGGTCCAAAGAGCGATACACCCTCGCCGTGATTGGTGACACGCCCTACGGCGATGCCAAGGTCGCCGAGCTGCCGAGCCTCGTCGCGCTCATGAACGGCGATCCCAAAGTCGACATCGTCGTCCATCTCGGCGATATAAAGGCCGGCAAGGCCAACCCGTGCACCGACGAATACTTCGCAATGGTCAAGAGCATTTACGACAACTTGAAAGATCCGTTCGTCTATACGCCGGGCGACAACGAGTGGACCGATTGTCACGTCTTCACCAAGAACAACGGTCTGTACACGCCGACCGAACGACTCCAAGCGATTCGCGCGCTCTTCTTCCCAGTGCCTGGACAGACGCTTGGTGGTCGCAAGAAGCAGGTGCTCACGCAAGCGGATGATCCGGCGAACTCCGCGTACGTCGAGAACGTGATCTGGATGGAGTCGCAAGTCGTGTTCGCGACGGTCAACATCACCGGCAGCAACAATGACCTCGCGCCTTGGGGTTCGCCGCTTCCCACGAACGCCGGCAATTTCCCATCGCAGGCGCAGGAGTTTGCAACGCGCGCGCAGGCCAACGCGGCGTGGATTCAGAAGGCCTTCGCCATCGCGAACGACAACAACGCGGTAGGAGTCGTGCTCGCGTTCCAGGCCGACATGTGGGATCCAGCCGAACCGACGCTCTCCGGATTCGACGCGGTGGTGCAGCAGATCGGGACGCTCGGCGCGGCGTTCCGGAAACCGGTACTTCTGCTCGAGGGCGACTCGCACCGCTTCGAGGTGCAGCAGCCGTTCTCCGCGAGCTCGCCGCTTCGCTTCGTGC
>DASYSU010000504.1:0-11699 GCA_036002925.1 Gemmatimonadaceae bacterium
AGCGAAGCCGCCGCTAGACGGAATTGATTAACCGGAGTGCCGGGCGCAGAATACGACATGCGTACACTCCGTCTCATCTCGAGCATCGGCGTCGCCGCGACGATCGGTGCGTTCCCCGCTCGCGCCCAAGCGCCTGCGGGCTGGACCGACTTCACGAAACTCTTTCAGTCCTACGTCGACGGCGACAAGATCGTCGGGGCGAGCGTGGTCGCAGTGAAAGCCGGCAAGGAGACCGGACGATACGACACCGGGTTCGCCGATAAGTCTGCGGGCGTGCGTGTCGATTCCCAGACGATCTTCCACTGGGGCTCGATCACCAAGAGTCTCACCGGCATCTCGATCATGCAGCTCCGCGATCGCGGCAAGCTGTCGCTCGATGACAAGATCGTGAAGTGGGTACCCGAGCTCCGCACGATGCACGACCCATATGGAATGATGGATAGCATCACGATTCGGATGATCATGTCACACACGGCAGGTTTTCAGAATCCAACCTGGCCGTACGGCAACGATCAGCCATGGGAGCCATTCGAGCCGACGACGTGGAACCAGCTCGTCGCGATGATGCCGTACCAGCAATTGTTGTTCAAGCCCGGCTCGCGCTACGGTTACTCGAATCCTGGCTTCATCTACCTCGCGCGCGTGGTCGAGCAGATCACCGGCGACCCGTGGGACGCGTACGTGGAGAAGAACATCTTCGCGCCGCTCGAGATGCGCCGGAGCTATTTCCGCGGCACGCCCTATTTCCTCGCGTCGCACCGGTCGCATAACTACTACGTTCGCCGCGATTCCGCGTCGCCAGAGTCAGCTCGGTTGCTCGATAACGGCGCCGATTTCGACCCCGGCATCACGTCGCCCAACGGCGCGTGGAACGCTCCCGTGAGCGACCTCGTGAAGTACGTGGCGTTCCTAACCAACGCACTCTTGCCGGGAATGACACGCGAGCGATACGACGTCGTGTTGTCGCGCGCGAGCCTCGAGGAGATGTGGAAGCCGAGCCTCTCGATGTCGCAGGGGTACGAGTCGGCGCCCAATGAATGGATGGGACTCTCCTTCTTCGTGCTCGACCGAAACGGACAGCGCATCCTCGGCCACACCGGGAGCCAGGCTGGGTTTCGATCGTTCTATTACTTCGATCCGCAGACGCAGAAGGCCGTGATCGCGGTGTTCAACACGACGAACTACGCAGCGCCGGCCGCCACCGTGCAACGTCAAATGAATGAGGCGGCGCTGACGCTACTGAAGCGCGAGTGATCGCCGCCGGCTTGGCACCGGACACCGGTTAGGACGCCGGCAACGCCGGTAGCTCGCGCACCGAGACGACGTCGACCGTCGTTTTGTCGCCCGTGACCATGCGCCGGTGATAGTCGATTTGCCCGAGATGGTATCCGAGATGCGCGACAAGGTGCATCAACCACACGTCTGTCGTGATAGTCTTCTGCATGATCGGCTCGGGAAACGGAGCACTCAACACATCGTCACCGACGCGGTCGAACGTCTGTGCGACGGCAGCACTCGCCGCGTCGATCTCGCGGAGAATCTCCGCCCGGCCCACGTCGCGACGCGCAAACTCGGCGTCTCGATCGCGGACGTATCCGGTGCCGCCAAGCTTCGCGCCGACGAAATGTTGGAGGTTGCCGGAGAGGTGCAGCGCGAGATTACCCGCGGTGTTGCTGACCCCATCGGGCTGCGCCCACAGAAGCGACTCGTCGGGGTACCCCTCGATCTCGCGGCGGAGGGCACGGAGCTCTCGGAGCATGAGCATTTTGATGATTGCGCAGGTCATGCGATCCTCCTAGACGGCGTATTCGTAAAGACTCAACTGCGCCGACGCACTTCGCTCGGCGCGGCGAGACGCCAAGTGTTCTCGCGACACAAAGCCGTCGACGGGCACGACCTCGATATTCATCGTCGGCGGTACGACGTCTCGGAGCCGCGCCGCGGAAAACGTGCGACGATGTTCGGGCGTTAGCACACCGGCGATGCGAATTGATAGCACCGCGTCGCGTGAGGATTCCGCTATCGCGCCCCGAATCGCCGCGTCGAGACGTGACGCGCTCATGTTGCTCACATCGATGTCGCGGCGCACCATCGGACGTGCCGCGAGCCGCCGCCGCTCCCAACTGACATCTCGCGCACCGTCTCCCAGCCTCAGCACCATGAACCCTTTCGGCTCATCCATCTCGGCGAACGACGTGCGCTCGATCGAGCCGGGATAGAGAACCGGCACCGACGCAGCCCCACGGTTCGCCATCAGTACCTGCTGGCGGTGAATGTGTCCCGAAAGCACCGCGGTGAAATCGGCGGGGACATCGCGCATGCGGATCACATCCGCGGCGGTCGTAAATGTGAAGTTGGCCGGGCCCACAGTCGCACCTTCGACGCAGTGATGGATGCAGAGCAGCCGATGCGCGGCATGATGGCCTCGCCACGCCGTCGCCTCGAGCACGTCGGTGAAGCGCGTGCGCACCTCGCGGCGCTCGTACGGAAAACCCGAGAGGGACACTGCTGCGCCGCGCACTTGAGCGACGAACGTGCGCGGTCGGTCGAACACATGGATGCCCGGATGCGAGGCGAGCGCCGCGTGTGGGAGTCGGGAACGCTCATGGTTTCCCGGCACGATAAAGACTGGCACGCCGGCGTCGGCAACGCGTTTGAGCGGTTCATAGGCCTGATACGCGATCGACGGAACAACGGACGGGCGGTCGAACACATCTCCCGCGTGCACCACGAGGTCGACCTCGCGGCGCAATGCCGGTTCGAGCGCGGTGGCGTAGTTTGCCAGAAAGTCGTACCCACGACGACGCCTTCCGCTGCGAGGCCTCATCGGGAGGTCGAAGCCGAGATGTGAATCAGCTAACAGGAGGATGCGGATGTCGTCGGACACCCACTATAGTACGAGCACCGGTGTTTGTTCGGTAGATCTTGATCCGAGGCTCAGTGCCTGGGACGCTCGTGAATGATCGACCAGGAAACGCCAAACCGATCGCGCAGCATGCTGAAGCGACTCGCGTAGAACGTCTCCTCCATGGGCATGAAGATCTCGCCACCCTCGGCGAGCAGCGCGTGGATCTTCTCAGCTTGCTCGGCGGAGTCGGCCGCGAGATAGATGTACACGCTGCGCATCTTCTTGAACACGGATGTCGGCACGTCATTCCCGATCAATACGGTATCGCCAATGTCCATGCGCGCATGGATGATCGCCTTGCCCGCTCCACTCGGCGGATTGGGCATTTGGCTTTGATTCATCATCATCGTGATCTTGCCGCCGAGATGCGCTTCGTAGAAGCGGAAGGCTTCCTCGCAGTTCCCGCCGAAGTTCAGCTGCGTGTAGATCTTCATGGTTATCTCGCTTGAGGCCGGGTGGCGTCACGGAACGAGCGCTTCGTTGAACAGAACGTATTTCATCTCTTCGATGCCAAAGGCGGGCAAGATGACGGCTCTTGTCTCGCGCGCTCATCCGAAACGCGCTTTCTCCGCAGCCTTCCAGAACGCCTCGGCGTCCTCGGCGGTCCATGACGTCGGGTCGAACAGCTCGAGCAACGCGTCGTGCAGTTCCCGTACGCTTTGCACGCGATCCGCGGCCGACCAAGCAAGACAGCTGAGCAAGAGCGGCTCGAGTCGATTGTTCAGCGGCTCATCGCGTGGCAGTTGGAGCTCCGGTCGCTTGGCCGCGATGTGCGCGGCGCGCAGCTGGGACATCGACCATCCGTCGAATGGAGTCACGCCCGTCAGCATCACGTGGAGCGTGACGCCGAGCGCGTAGATGTCGGTTCGCTCGTCGGCCTCGCCGCCGAACCAGAGCTCCGGCGCAAGATAGGTTGGTGTCCCGACCATGAGGCCCGTCATCGTGAGACGATCGTTCGACACATCCGGGGCGACGCGTCGCGCGATGCCGAAGTCGACGAGCTTGAGAAAATCCGGCTCGTCGGGCATGTGCGTGATGTGAAGATTGGCCGGCTTGAGATCGCGATGGATGATCCCCGCCGCATGCGCTTCCTCGAGAGCACTACATGCCTGCATCGCCAAATGAATCGCTCGCGCGGGTGGGAGCGGCCCGAATTGATCGACCAGCGTCGCGACGTTCATTCCCGCGAGATATTCCATCGCGATGTAGTACAAGCCGTCGTCGCTCGCACCCCAGTCGAAGACGCGTACGACGTGCGTCCCGCGCAACCGTCCCGCGGCCTGCGCCTCGCGCTCGAAGCGGCGAACGGCTTCGGGACCGGACGTCGTGCCAACGCGCAGGATCTTGAGCGCGACGTTGCGCCGGAGCGACTGGTCCCACGCGAGCCACACCTCGCCCATCCCACCTTTCCCGATCGGCGCCTGCAATCGATAGCGCCCGACGCGACGCGCGCGATAGAGCTGCTCTTGCGCGCTCCACACCATGTGCCCCGTGATCAGGCCGATCAGCGACGATGTCAGCACGAATACGTAGTTACTCACGAACACGATGAGCGACTCGCTGTTCAACCACTCGTCGCGCGCCTCCGGCGACACGGCAGCGCCGACGCCCATCACGATGGGGAACGCCAGCGCGATTCGCCCGTAGGTGTTGATGCCCTGCCGCCAGTGCGTCGGCACGAGCGCCGCGCGCACGAGAGCGACGATCGAGATCCCGTGCATGTAGGAGCTTCGGATGCCGCCGAGGTGCACGGCCATGAGGGCGATTGCTAGCGCGCAGCCTCCGTAACTAATGTTTTGCAGCCAAAAGAGCCGCTTGAGCGGCATCAAGCCGCGAACACTGGCGCGGTACACGGCAATGAACGCGAGTTGCATGACAACGCGATACAGGACGAACAGCCTCAATGGCGCGTCCGGATACGCGACGTAGCACATGTACACGTCGAGCAGTGCGAATGACGGCCAGATCCAGGCGCCGATCCACATCGCGCGCGCGACCGTGCGACGTCCCGCGGTGTACTCGCCGTCGGCGGTTGGCGTCGAGAGCGCGGACGTGCTGGCCCGCGCTGGGAGTACGTCGGACAGCGTCAACACGGCTCACTCATCGGCAGCACGCGGCGTCGCGGCCCTCGCGCTCGCCGGGAGCGTCACGGCAGGGAGGCATGGCCTGAACGTACCAGCAATTCGGCGAGCCGTCTATAACGGCAACCCCTGAGCAGTGTGCCGCGTGTTGGGCGACTCAGGCTACATGCGCAGCTCGTAGAACCACACTATGCCGAAATCGCCCTCGCGGTATGGCTCGATGCGCCTGAACCCCATGCTCTCGTACAATCGCTGTGCTCCGATCGCCGTGCTCTGCGTCCCCAGCCGGACGGACGCGTAGCCACGGGCGCGGATCGTCTCGATCGCATGCTCCGTGAGAGCGCGGGCAACGCCGCGCCGGCGCGCTTCGGGCCGCACGAATACCCGCTTCAACTCCGCCGTGACGGGTGCAATCGTCTGGAACGCCGCGCAGCCAAGCGGATCGTCATCGTCGTAGGCGACCCACAGTGCGCCTGTCGGCGGAGTGTATGGCGCCGGCAACACGTCGACGACGCGTTGGATGCTCGCCTGGTCGACAGAATGCAATTCCAGGTGAGCGCGCACGAGTGCACGAGCAGCGACGAGCGTCGGAGGATTGTCCGCGAGGAGAATGCGCATGTTAGGCGATCTGGGCGCGTGGTTTGCTCGGGCGCAACTGGAGCCCGCGTCCGGCTATGGCGCCACTCTCGCCGGCTCGATCTTCGGCAGTCCCCTCCCCTCGAGCATCTTGTTGATCTTCGGCAGCTCGATCTGAATCCATCGGTCGAATTCCTTCGTTACATCGCCGAGCTCGCGCCCGATCGCCGAGGTGCGCTGGACCTGCATCTCCGACGGCCGGCCTTCGTAGCCAACGACGCTCCCATACAACGAGGCGAGATTCTCCCGCAACCGTTCTTCGCCCGTGATCATGCCGCCCTCCTTCGTGGCCACGATCTTCTTTCGCATCGTATCCACCTGCGCCGAGCCGCGTTGGAGCGCGTGCAGCAGTGTGTCCGTCTCGGCGAGGCTGGTGCCGCGGTCATCTATTTCGCCGCGGACTCCATTCATGCGGTCGACGACTGACGTCATCTGATTCAACAAATCATATAGCGTAACCGCGAGAGCGAACTCCGACTTACGATCTGCCGCCGTATGCGACACGCGATTGTCGCCGACGACCCGGAGGGTCGTCGAATACGTCGAGTCGCCTTCGGTGAGCTTCACCGTGTAGCGGCCCGGCAAAAACCGCGGTCCGACGACGAACGCCGCCGACGCGGCGGTGGGCACGCGCGGTGGCGCCATGCGCATCGACCACGCGGTCCGGCTCAACCCTCGCCGCTTTCCCGTCGGCAATGACTGCGCGAGCTTCCCCGTCGAGTCGAACACCTCGAGCTTCATGTCGCCGAAGATGTGTCGCTTTTGGAGGTAATAGGTGATCACGGCGTCGCCAGGCGGGTTCGCGCCGACGAATTCGGCGTCACCGTTCGCCCAACCGCCGAACGTCGACAAGACCTGCACGACGGGCTTCGTGTCGACGAACGCCCCGCCGCGCGCCAACGTCGACGGCGTCAGTTTCCGCAGCGGCGTGATGTTGTCGACGATCCAGATCCCGCGACCGTGCGTCGCGATCACGAGATCGTCGTCGCGCGGATGAATGGCCAAGTCGCGTACCGCGACCGCCGGCAGATTATCGCCTTTATATCGCGACCAGTGCTGTCCGCCGTCCACAGAGACCCATAAACCGAATTCCGTTCCCAGGAAGAGGAGCTGCGGGTTGACCAAGTCCTCTTTGATCACGTGCGCATAGCCGCGCACCGGCGAGCCCTGCGCCACGAGCGGCGTCCACGTCTGGCCAAAATTCGTCGAGCGATACGCGTACGGACGCATGTCGCCGAACGTGTGGAGATCGAACGTCGCGTAGATCGTTCCCGCACTGAAATGCCCCGGCTCGACGCTCGACACCCACGCGTTCTTTGGAAGCCCGGCAATGTTGCCGACGACGTTCGTCCACGATTTCCCGCCGTTGCGCGTCACTTGGAGGTTACCGTCGTCGGTGCCCGCCCACACGACCATCGAGTCCTTCGGCGACTCACCGATCGCGTAGATGGTCGTGTGCATCTCGGCGCTGGAGTTGTCGACCGTCACGCCGCCGGACTGTTCCTGTTGCTGTTTGGTGGTGTCGTTGGTGGTCAGGTCGGGCGAGATGCGCTGCCACGTCTGCCCGTGGTCCCGCGACCGGAAGAGAAACTGCGCTCCGATGTACAGCGTGCCGCTCTTGGTCGGGCTCACGTGAATCGGCGTGTTCCAGTTGAAGCGCAGCTTCTTCTCGCCGTAGCCGGGAAGCGGCTGGATGTCACGGACCTCGTGCGTCTTGCGATTCACTCGGCCGATGTAGCCACCCTGCGACTCGGCGTACACGTACGTGGGATCGCTCGGATCGGCGAACATCCAGAACCCGTCACCGCCGAACAGGTTTTCCCACTGCGCCTTGGCGATGCCACCAGGAAACTGTGATTCACCCACCCACGAGCTGTTGTCCTGAAGTCCGCCGTAGACCTTGTACGGCTTGTCGTTGTCGACGCTGACATGATAGAACTGCGAAATGGGGAGAGTCTCCGCCTTCCACCACTTGCTGCCCGCGTCGTAAGAATACCATAGGCCGCCGTCGTCGCCGACGATCAAGTGGTCGGAGTTTATTGGGTCGACCCAGACGTCATGAAAGTCCCCATGTGCGCTGCCCGCGATGTTGCTGAATGACGCGCCGCCGTCGGAGCTCATGATGAGCGGGCCGTCGGGCTTGTAGACGCGGTTCTCGTCCTTCGGATCGACGATGAGATTCGCGAAGTAGAACGGACGCCAGAGCATGTTCTGGCTTCGGTCTCGCAACTCCCACGTCGCGCCGCCGTCGTCGGAGCGATAGAGCCCGTTGAGCGGCGGCACGGCCTCGATGAACGTGTAGACGACGTTGGCCTTCGATGGCGCGACGGCGACTGCAACGCGTCCCCACGGCTTGGCGGGCAATCCCTTCGCGCTCTTCTCATCGAGCGACGTCCAGGTCGTACCTCCGTCAGTACTCTTGAATAGACCGCTTCCACTGGGCTTGTCGGGACCATCGCCGCCGGAGCGAAAGGTCCAGCCTTTCCGCCGGAAGTCCCACATTCCCGCGAAGAGAGTGCGCGGAGACGCCGGATCCATCGTCATCAGCGAGCAGCCGGTCGACGCGTTCGCGCCGGCGAGAACCTTGGACCAACTCTTTCCGCCATCGGTCGTTCGGTAGACGCCGCGATCGTTGCTGTCACTGAACGCCTTGCCCGTCACGCAGGCGAAGACCGTGTTCGTATTCGTCGGGTCGATGAGAATCTTCGCAATGTGCTCGGACTCCGAGAGGCCCATGTTGGTCCACGTCTCGCCGGCATCGGTCGACTTGTAGATGCCGTCGCCGATCGAGACGGAATTCCGCATCCAGCTCTCGCCCGTTCCCACCCACACGGTCTTCGGATCCTTGGGATCGATCGCGATCGCGCCGATCGACTGCACGTCCTGCTTGTCGAATTTCGGCGTGAACGTGGTGCCGCCATTCGTCGACTTCCACACGCCGCCGCTCGCCGCGCCGACGTACACCGTGAGACGATCGCCCTCGTGCACGGCGGCGATCGAGGTGACGCGTCCCGACATCGCGGCCGATCCGATGTTCCGCGCACCGAGTCCGGAGGTCGCCTCAGAGTCAACCACCGCGGAAGGCGCTGAGGCACGAACGGTCGACGCAGTCGGTGGAGGCGCGGGAATCGATGCCGGACTTGGGCCCGCTGCGCCGAGCTTGGCGTCGGCGGGAGCCGCTTTCTCACCCGGTGCGGGCTTTACGAATCGTCGATCGTCGAGCACCGGGTTCACGGTGATGCGATCCCAGGCATACTGCGACTTGTTGGCGCTCGAGCTGCCTTTCGATCCGATCGCGAATGAGAACGGAAAGAGTATACCGTCCACTGCCTTATAGTCGCCGAGCTCCACCTCGAACCAACTCTCGGCGCCGCGTACAGTCCGTTTGACCTCGTACTTGATCGGCACACACGACTCGGCGTCGAGGTAGTACGTGCGCACATCGCCGTTGCTGGCGAGCGTCACCATGAGCTTGTAGACGTCGGTCCCTTCGACCTGGTCGGTGCCGATGAGCGACACCGTGTTCCCGCGCTCCTTGTAATTGAAGAGCGGGTCCTGGAACTCCGCGTCCTCGACGATGCCTTTCGTTTCGTCTTCGCCGAGCGGTTCGGGATCCCTCTTTCCGGCCCACGGCTCGATCTTCCAGCCGCTCTTGCCGTCGAACGCCGTGACCCCGGTGAGACCGCCGAACGTGAACTCTTCGCGGACCTTGTTGGGGCGTCGATTCTCGTATGTGATCTCGGCCTCGAATCCGCCGCCGCCGTAGAACTTGCCGTGACGCCGAACGGACTGCACCGCACGGAGTCGCTCGGCGCCACCGATGCGGTTGGTGTAACGCGCGATGATTTCGTCTGCTGTCGGCGTCGACTGCGCGACGGAAGGAGTCGGCGCGGCTGCGATCGAGATGACAAAGGCGCCGAGGACGAGACAGGCGGAACTGCGCATGGGGGCGGGCTCGTGTTGGGGTACTGAGGCAGAACGTTAAACGTTACTCGCGAGGGACATTCTGGATAGCGCAAGGGCCGGATCCTTGCGGCGAAGAATTGTTCGCTCTGCGCCAACCAACCCATCAGCCCGGAGAACAATCATGGCCATCACACAGAGACTTACCCCGTGCTTGTGGTTCGACGATCAGGCCGAAGAGGCCGCTCATTTCTATGTCGGCATCTTCAAGAATTCGCGGATCACGACGATCACGCGATACGGCACAGCAGGATTTGACGTACATCATCGACCGGCCGGATCAGTAATGACGGTCGGGTTCGTGCTCGATGGACAATCGTTCACCGCGCTCAACGGCGGTCCAGCGTTCAAGTTCAACGAGGCTATTTCATTCGAGGTGAACTGCGCAACGCAGGATGAGATCGACTACTACTGGGAGAAGTTGTCCGCGGGTGGTGATCCAAAGGCTCAGCAGTGCGGCTGGTTGAAGGACCGATACGGCCTCTCGTGGCAGGTCGTTCCGTCCAACATCGCCGATCTCTTCGTCGACGAAGAGTCGGAAGGCGCGCAGCGCGCAATGGAAGCGATGCTGAAAATGAAGAAGCTCGACATCGCTGAGCTTCGCCGCGCGCACGACGGCGCGATGGCGTCGAGCAGACAAACGCGTAAATAGAAGCGCAGTCGCGCGCCGCGCTCATCCGCCGGAGGGACCTACGGGAGCGCGGCCGCGCGCAGCTTGGCACGGTCGGCTATTGGTAGTGCTTACTGGCGGCGTACATCTTTTGATAGAAGCCAGAGGGTGGCACTACATACCGGACAAGCGGTAATTGCGGACGCGAGATGAGCACATTTGCTGAGCAAGTAGTCGCAGGACAAGCCGTGTACAGCAAGCGACTTCTGAGCGTCTATGACCTGACCGTGCTCGGTTTCTCCAACCGCTTGATTTGGAACTCCTCGACACAACGGGTGCTCGAGCTATACGACGCGTACGTCACGGGAAATCATCTGGACGTCGGCGTTGGAACGGGATACTTCCTCGATCATTGTCGTACACTGCCGCAAGCGGCGCGGATTGCATTGGTCGACCTCAATCAGAATTCGCTCGACTTCACCGCGCGGCGCATCTTCAGATACAGGCCGCAGACATATCGACGGAATGTCTTGGAACCGATCGTCATCGACGGCCCTCGGTTCGACTCCGTGAGCATGAGCTACCTCCTCCACTGTCTTCCAGGCGCGATCGATTCGAAGGCCGTAGCCTTCGATCATCTTGCGCCGCTCATGAATCCGGGCGCGGTGCTTTTCGGCGCCACGCTCCTTCACGACGGAGTGCCGCGCACCTGGTTGGCAAAGCGAATGATGGATGTCTACAACAAGAAGGGGATCTTCTCGAATCAGCGCGACAACCTCGCAGGGTTGAAGCGAGAGTTGCAACGGCGCTTTCGCGATGTGTCTCTCGAGGTCGTCGGGTGCGCAGCACTGTTTGCCGGACGCATCTGACGCTCGCGCTTCGTCTCAGCCGTCTGCCCCCTATGCACGTCTAAGGGTCCCGCTTACTTTCCCCTAGACCGGCAGAGTAAACCATTTCCGCGGTCCCGTTGTCTGACTCTTCACCATGACGCCAGCCCATGTTCGCTAAAGACTCCGGTCTTCTCCAGGGAACCGTCGAGCTCCTCATCCTCAAGACGCTGTCCTGGGGCCCGATGCACGGCTACGGCATCGCGAGCTGGATCGAATCCGCCACCGACGACGTCCTGCGCGTCGAGGAAGGATCGCTCTACCCCGCCCTCTATCGCATGACGCGGAAAGGATGGATCAAAGGGCAATGGGGAGTTTCCGAGAACAATCGCAAGGCGAAATACTACCACCTCACCGCCGAAGGACGCCGACAGTTCCGAGACCAGACATCGGGCTGGCAGCGCTTCGCCAACGCCGTGACCCGAGCGGTCGCGACCAGAACCGCCCCGAGCTGGGCGGAGTAACGACGCCCCGAGGACACCATGACGGATCGTGATCGTTCCGAGCGCAACGCCGACGCCCGTTCGAGCCGCGACGTGCACGTCGTCCCGCCGAAGCCCGAAACCGAGGTCGATGATGAGCTCCACTTCCACCTCGAGCAACGAATCCGCTCG
>DASYSU010000505.1:0-5959 GCA_036002925.1 Gemmatimonadaceae bacterium
CACGTCGTCGTCGTCATCCTTGGTGAAGTCGATCGTACCGCCGCCGACGATCCGGAACCCGGCATCCTGAATGCGCTGCCGCGTCGCGGCGCGTTCCTGTGGCGACGCTTCGTACGGCGCGTGTACCGACTTGAAGTTCACGTACGGCGTTCCGAGCGCCTTCATCATCTCGAGCGCTTTCTCGAGCGGAAACTTGCGCAGCGAGTAGCTCGCGATGCCAAGCTTGATGGCTCCGGCGGCGGTCTTCAGCGGCGCCGCATCGTGGGATACCGTCAACGCCTCGACGACTCTCGGCACCGCGCCTACACCCAGGACGGCGCCGGCGACAGTGGCGGCGGATGTCGCAAGAAAGTCACGTCGCGGGACGCGGGATTCCGTCATGGCTCGGACCCTCGGTTGACGCGCTGGGCCTTAAACGTTTAAGGCGCCAATGTAACTCGCCACCCGCGAGCCCGACAAGATGTGACTTTCGGGGCCCGTATCGGAGTTATTGGCCGCCGACGGCCACCGCCATCACCGACTCGGGCGTCCAATCGGCGACCGGCCGCGCTTCCGAAAGCCGACCGCGGCACATCACCGCAATGCGATCACAGAGCCCGAAGAGCTCCGGCAAATACGAGCTGACCACGAGCACCGCGCACCCGGCGTCGGCTTGGCGAGCAATGATCTCGTAGATCTCCGCCTTGCTCCCGATGTCGATGCCGCGGGTCGGCTCGTCGAGCAGAAGAATCTCGGCGTCCTGATGCAACAACCGCCCGATGGCGACCTTCTGTTGATTTCCGCCCGAAAGCGCACGAACCGGTTGGCGCGGCGACTGCGCGCGCATCCGCAACTCGCTGATCCATCGCCGCGCTCGTTCGTTTTGCGCCGACAAGTCAAGCACGCCGAGCGCTCGAATCGCAAAGGCGGGGCGAGTGGCGCACAAATTGTCCGCGACTGACATCGGCAACGCGAGCCCTTCGCCCTTTCGATCCTCGCTTACGTATCCGACTCCATCGCGCACGCGATCCGACGCGCGGCCGCGCGCCGCGACAACAGTCCGACCGCGGCTCTCGATTGTTCCTCCCGTTGCCGATTGAAGCCCGAATATCGCGCGCACCAACTCGGTCCGACCGGAGCCGAGGAGTCCCGCGATGCCAAGTATCTCTCCGCGATGCAGTTCGAAGCTCGCATGTTCCAGACGCGGTGGTGCACGGAGATCACGCACCACGAGCGCGGCGTCAGGCTGCGCCGCATGTGTCCGAGGTGGAAAGAAGCCCGTCGTCGCGCGACCAACCATCTTTGCGATCAATTCGTCGGTCGTCGTGTCCGCAATAACGCCGCCGGCGACGTCGCGACCGTCGCGCAACACTGTGTAGCGATCAGCGATTTGGCGCACTTCCTCGAGGAAGTGACTGATGTAGATGATTGCAATGCCGCGAGCGCTCAAACGCCGAATGAGCGCGAAGAGCCGATCAACGTCGGCGCCTTGCAGGCTGCTTGTCGGTTCGTCCATGAGCACGACGCGTGCGTCGGCAGCAAGTGCGCGGCAAATCTCGACAATCTGACGCGCCGCGAGCGAGAGATCGCCCAGCTTTCGCTCAGGGCGAATCTCCGGATGCGGCAGCTCATCGAGCAGCGATTGCGCGCGAGCCCTCATCCCCTCGCGATCGACCCAGCCGCTTCGTGACAACTCGGCGCCGAGCAATACGTTCTCGGTGACGGTCAGGTGCGGGCAGAGCGAAAGCTCTTGGTGAATGAGCGCGACTCCCTTTGCTCGCGCGCTCGACGGCGAGTCCGGCGTGTAACGCTCGGCTCCGAGGTACATCTTGCCCTGATCGGGATGCACCGCACCCGCGAGCACGCCCATGAGTGTGCTCTTCCCCGCCCCATTCTCACCGATCACAGCGTGCACTTCACCCGGCCGGACACCGATCCGCACACCGTCGAGCGCAACGGTAGCACCGTATCGTTTCGCGATGCCGTCTACACGCAGAATCTCGTCTGCGCCGCCTCGATCGATCACGTCCGCGGCCATGGTCGGTCAACCACCGGTGAGATACTTCGCGATCGGCGGATTGATGATGTCCTTGGTTTCCGGCAAGTCGAGATTCTCCGGAGTGACGAGCGTTACGCCGGTGTCGATCTTTTTCTCGACGGGCTGATTGTGCAGATGCGCCACCATGGTCTTCACGCCGAGGTATCCCATGCGCATCGGGTTCTGGACGGCGATTCCGTCGAGCTGATGCGCGCGCATGGCGTCGACGAGGATCTGGCTCGCGTCGAACCCGACGAACTTGATCTTGCCGGCTTTGCCGATGTCCTGGAGCGCGAGCAGCATCCCGATCGTCGCCGATTCGTTCGACGTAAACACGCCTTGGAGATCACCGCCGAACCGATTGAGTAAGTTTTCAGACGCACGCTTGGCCGTCTCGCGTGTCGGACCGGCGTATTGATCCGACGACACGACCGTAATGCCCGGAAACTTCGATTTGAGCTCCTCGAGAAAGCCGCGCTCCCGCTCTTCCGTACTCGCTGATCCTTCCTGAAGCCGAAGGACGAGCACCTTCCCCTTCCCGTTGAGCAGTTGACCGATGCGATCGGCGGCGAGTGTGCCGCCCTTGTAGTTGTCGGTCGCGATGTAGCTCACCATCGCCTCCGACTCGAGCCCCGAGTCGATGATGACGGTCGGGACGCCGGCGCTCTTCGCTTCTTCGACAGGTCGCACCAACGCCCGACGATCGAGCGGAGCGAGCACGATTCCATTCACACCCTGCGTGAGAAATCCTTCCACGACCTGGATCTGCTGCTCACGATCGTCCTCGCGGAGCGGTCCCTTCCAAATGATGCGTACGGAGTCACCGGCCGCATTGAGCTCCTGCGACGCTTGAACTGCTCCGGCATGAATGCTCTTCCAAAATTCATGCGTCGTGCCTTTGGGGATGACAGCGATTGTGAGGGTCTTGCCCGCACTCCCCGAACTCGCCGCTTTGTCGGCGCTCTTGGAACACGCGAGCGTCAGTGCGACAATCGCGATTGATCGGCGTAGTATCAGCATTTGACAATTCTCCCGGTTCACTGGAGGACTACGCCTTTCACATAATCGGGGCGCCGGTGATCGCCGGCAAACGCAGCCGGCACCGCGTCGAGCGAGTTGTAACGATGCGTGATGAGCGGCGCCACGTCCACCGTTCCGTCCTCGATGAGCCGGAGTGCGCGCTCGTAGGTAACGGGCCGGCCGGCGTCATCGTGCCCTCCCGACGCGCCTGCAGGCGAGACAAGCGTCGGCTCGAGGAATTGAACGGGATTCATGACGCTCAGATCGACGCCGGCATGTCCGTGGCCATACAGCAAAATCGTTCCCTGTTTTCGAACCAGTCCCGGGATCGCGCCAAACACGTCGCCTGATCCGGAGGCCTCGACCAGCATCTCGATGCCGCGCCCTACAGTGCGATCGCGTATTTGCTCGGTGAGGTTGCCGGAGTTGGGATCGAGCGTCTCAGCGCCCCATCGCTCGGCGAGAGCGCGCTTCATCGCGTTCGGTTCGCTGACCAGCAGCACGCCATCGTACTTGGCGACCGCGCGCAGAAACTGGACGAACAGCAATCCGGCCGGGCCGCCGCCGCACACGAGCATTGTGCGCGCCCGTTGCCGGCTCGACGAAGACAGACCGTATCGCGCCGGTGCGCGATTGACCATGTCCATCGAGTGAATGACGCAGCCGAGTGGCTCGGAGAGCGCCGCGCACTCGGGATTGATGGATGAATTCACCAACACCACGTTCGATGACGGCACAGTAATCGACTCGGCGAATCCGCCCGGTAGGTCGGTGATGCCATGTTCGCGATAGTACTCGCATTGGTGCGAATCACCGCTCTCGCAATATTCGCATAACGGAGTTCGTCGCTCGCTGACGCACGTACGTCCCTGATCGACGATGACTCGGCGACCGACGGCGACGTCGCGAACCTCGGATCCGACTTCAGCGACGACGCCGGCGATCTCGTGTCCGAGGATTTGCGGATGCGTCGCCAGTGGCCGCGGGCGGCCAAGTGCGTCGCGATTGTAGTTCGCATGTCCGGCGACGATGTGGAGATCGGTGCCGCACAGTCCGACAGCCTCGACGCGCACCACCACTTCGGTTGGTGAGGGCGCGACTCGCGGGACGTCTCGAATCTCGATGCGGCCCACGTCGACCAACACGGCGGCGCGCATGGTCGCGGGTGAACGCGTGCCTCGCTGCGAGCCCGCCAGCCGAGCGATCTCGCTCACCGCCTGCCTTGGGATCCGCCAACGAGCGTGACGACGGATGCAATCGAGCTAGGTGCGTTGCGCGGCAGTGTCACGACAACACCGGAGTCGGTGGCGGCGATCGCGAGAGGTTTGTGGTCGGCCAGCAGATACGCTTGAGCCGGCGTGTCTTTCACGCCGCTCAACAACAGTTTGCCGTTCTTCGGCCAGTCGAATACGTGAGCGTACGTCACGCCTGCCTTCGTGGTGTAACGCCCCCACGGCGGCTTGCCGTAGCGGCTCGCCGTCGTGCCGTAGATCGCCTCGCCGTTCACGCGCATCCATTGTCCCATTTCTCGCAGCCGGGCGACGCTCTCGAAGGGAATCTCCCCTTGCGACGTCGGACCGACGTTGAGCAACAGGTTTCCACCTTTCGACGCGATATCGACAAGCGTCCGGATGAGCGTCTGAGGGCTCTTCCAATTGTCGTCGAACGATTGAAAGCCCCAGTTGTCGTTGATCGTCATGCACGTCTCCCAGTCGACGCCGGGAAGTCCCTCGGGTGGAACCTGTTGCTCGGGCGTGCCGAAATCTCCGAGCCCAACGCGTCCCCCCTTCGCGAGTCCATTCAGGCCCTGTCGGCCGTTGCCGACGCGATTGTTCACGATGAGACTCGGCTTGATCGATCGCACATAATTCAGGATCTCGCGCCCGCGGTCGTCGTTCCAATCGGCGATCCACTCTCCGTCGAACCAGAGGACGTCGATGGCTGGATACTGCGTGAGGAGCTCCTTGAGCTGCGGTTTGAGATACGTCTCGACATAGCGCGCGAAGTTCGGATTGGAAACGGTGGTCGAGTTGTAGTTGGGCGCAGCGGCGCCCTGCGCATCGGGGTGATGCCAGTCCATGATCGAGTAGTACACGCCGAACCTGAGGCCTTGGGCGTGAGCCGCCTCGGACAGCGATTTGATCACGTCGCGATGGTACGGCGCGGCATGCACGATGTCATACTGTGACACCTTGGAGTCAAACATCGCGAAGCCGTCGTGATGCTTCGACGTGATGATGATGTACTTCATGCCGGCATCCTTCGCCGTGCGGGCCCACGCGTCGGCGTCGTATCGCATTGGGTTAAACGAGCGGACAAACTGCTCGTACTCCGCGATCGGGATGTGCGAATTGTTCATGATCCATTCACCACCACCGGCGCGCTCGCCGTGATAGTTGCCGGCGGGGACTGAGTACGCGCCCCAGTGGATGAACATTCCGAAGCGCGCCTCGCGCCACCATGCCAGGCGCGCATCGCGCGCCGCCGACGATTCGGTGAGCGAATCCTGCGATGCGCCGCGGACGATGGGCAGGACGCAAAGGGCGAGACAAACAATGAGCCGGCGAATCATGTGACTGCTCCAGTAACATCAGCGACGTCGAGAGCGCGGCGTTCGACCCACGCGGGCCCGCCGGGATATCTGTATGTAGTCAAGCTCGCAGGACGCATGGTGACGCTGTAGCCCGGCGCCGCCGGAGGCATGTAGCGTCCGTCGCGAATGACGACCGGATCGAGGAAATGCTCGTGCAGATGATCGACGTACTCAACGATCCGCTCGTCGAGCGAAGCGCTTACACAGATGTAATCGAAGATCGCGAGGTGCTGCACGTACTCGCAGAGTCCGACGCCGCCGGCGTGCGGACAGACCGGAATTCCAAATCGCGCCGCCATCAGGATGACAGCCAACACCTCGTTGACGCC
>DASYSU010000506.1:0-8692 GCA_036002925.1 Gemmatimonadaceae bacterium
GCCGGCGCGATCGTGCGGGTGAGCACTGCCGCGAGCACGTCATCGGCCGTGCGGCCTTCGATCTCGAGCTCCGGCGCGAGCGTCACGCGATGACGAAGCACAGACAATGCCCGGGCTTTGACGTCGTCGGGCGTGACATAATCTCTTTCCTCGAAGATCGCTGCCGCTCTTGCCGCGCGCATCAACGCGACCGTCGCGCGCGGCGACGCGCCGAGGAGCAACGATGGGTCGTCGCGCGTCGCACGCGTGATCGACGCGATGTACTCGCGTACTTCGGGCGCCACCCGCACCTCGTCGACCAGGCCACGACAGGCGCGTGCTTCATCCCCCGTGATCACCGCATTCACGACCGTCGCCCGGTCGCCACGCTCGGGATCGAATCCCGACTCGTGCAACTCCAACATCGTGAGCTCAGCGTCGCGCGCCGGATATCCCACGATGACCTTGAGGAGAAACCGATCGAGCTGCGCCTCGGGAAGCGGAAACGTTCCTTCGTGCTCCACAGGATTCTGCGTCGCGAACACCGTGAACAAGGGATCGAGCGCGCGACTTTTCCCGTCGGCCGTCACTTGCCGCTCACCCATCGCCTCGAGCAATGCGGCCTGCGTCTTCGCTGGCGCGCGATTGATCTCGTCGGCGAGAAGCAAATCGGTGAACACGGGGCCGGGTTGAAACTCGAAGCCGCGCGTCGGATCGCGATAGAGCGCCACACCTGTGACGTCCGCCGGCATGAGGTCCGGGGTGAATTGAATGCGTGTGAATCGAACACCCATCCCATTGGCGATCGCGCGCACGAGCAAGGTCTTCGCTGTGCCAGGCACGCCCTCGATCAGCACGTGCCCTCGCGCGAGAAACGCCACGAGGACGTCCTCGATCGCCGCGTCTTGACCGATGACGCGTGTGGCAACGGCGTCGCGCACACGACGAATGATCCCCGATCCTTCTTGGACGGAAATGCTCATGACGTGGTGACTGGAAGGGACGAGGTGAGGTGACGCTCGATGTCGCGAAGCGCGTCGCCGACCGTGCCGAAGTCGCGCGGTTCGATCGGATCGTGCAAGCCGCGACGAACGATGACCACCGCGGGTCGGAGACCGGGATGCCGCTCGGCGACGGCATCGAGAAAGGCGTCATCGTCTGCGCCGCCACCGACACCGATCATACGTCCAGCGCGACGACGCAAACCCCAGACGAGATGGGCCGTCGCAGTTCGCGTCGCGCGGACGTCGGCGTAGGCGTGTCCGAGCGCATCGGCATGCTCCAATGGAGAGCGACGCGCAATGCGAATCGGATCGTGCGGGATGATCGGTCGAGGCGCGTAGGCGAACAGGAGTACGAGACCGGCGATCATAGCCTGCAACAAGACATGCCCAGATGCCGTCCGCCCCAAATAGCGGCTCACCGCTCGCATGCTGCCGGGGTGCAGGCCAAGCCCATGATGGTACTCGTCGAAGACGAGCCTTGGATGCGCGGGCGTCGCCGGCCGGACAAACTCGAATACTCGTGCGACGACGACGTCGGCGCCCCAAGAACACGTCCGAACCGCGGCGTTGCGAAAGAGATCGGTGCTCGCGACGACCGCGAGTCGTCCTCGACCGAGGTGAACTCCGATCGCCGTGTTCAGTCGTGGGCCAAACCGCTCGTCGGTTGTCGCGAGGACGGTCGTACTTCCTGGTGGCGGTCGTCGCCACGCGAGATGTCGAACGCGCGGCGGAAGTATGAACGCGCCCTCCATCGGCGAGCCGCGACACGCGCGATCGGCCACCGTGAACCAACGGCCCTCCGAGCCGACCGCCATGAACAGTGAGTCCGTAATTGCGTTCGGTTCGTCCACCGCCACGACAAGGCCTCCTCCAGCACGGACGTCGGCCAGCAATCGATGAATCTCCTTGGCGCCGAGCTCTGAGCTCGGGCCGATGACGGCGTGGACTGTCGTCGAGTCGACGAGAGAATCGAGCATGGTCTCGCGACGCGTCACCGACCAGCCGAGCCGTTTCAACAACTCGAATGCGATCCGTCCACCCCCCGGTGCCGCGGAGAATGTGCTCAGTTGCCCGCCGGTATTATCCGCAGCCTCGGGAGTCAGCAGGGCCACGACAACCGCGAGTGTCGCCAATCCGGCAAGCAGCACCGCCGGTCGAATCCGTTGCGACATACTCGGCGATCCCGTCATGCGGCGCGGCGCGTTCCAGACACCCGTTCCGCCAGAGACGCCAGCTCGTCGAAGTCAGCGGCTGTCGCGGATCCGGTACCGAACATCACACGGTCGAATCGCCGCGAGAATGCGCGAAAGTCAGCCGCCACGGGCGAGCCGCGCCGGCGAAGCTCTCGCCAGTAGTCGCCGCCCGTCTTCGACGCGTGCAGCGAGACGGCGCCGCTTCGCGCGATGCGCTCCAAGAGACCGGCGTACAGTGCGTGACTCGCGGCGGTAAAATCGCCGCCCGCGGCGAAGCGCTGTGCCGTGCTCCACAGGTCCGCGTCCATCGCGGAGCCGCGAACGATCGCGCCAACCCGGCGCGCCCGCGAATCGATTTCACGAACGGTGACGATTCGCGCGATCACGATCAGAATCAGCAGGAGCAGGCCGGCTATCACGACGTAGCGCGCACTTGGCGACCCGTGATAGCGGTTGAGCAAGTCGCGAATGCCCGCGAGCACGTACCGGAGGAATCGGCCAAGCAAAGACTCTCGTCCGCTACCCGCGAACTCCGGCTGGCGAACGATGGCCGCCACCGTGTCGTGGATCTGACTCGCCGACCAGCGGCCTGCCACCTGCGGCGTCGGCAAGACCATGCGGATCTAGATCGCCGCGCTTTCGGGCGCCGCGGACGACGCGTCGCCCCGCGCTAGATATTCGACGTCGAACCCTTCCTTTCGAATTCTGGCATCGTAGTAGAGCAGCGTCTCGGTCAGGCCGAGCAGCGGGTACAACACCACGCTCACGGCAGTCGAGACGACATTCGTGATGACCTTGCTCTGAAAGACCTGCGACAGCAATCCGAATCCAACACTGATCGCGATCGTCACGAGCGCGATGAGCAAGATCGTATTGACGATGTGACGTTTGAGGCCAACCGAAAGTGTCGACGAGCGGGACAACGCGCCGCCGAGACCCTTGTTCTCGAGCATCACCGTTTGCGTCATCGCGAAGAAGCGTCCCAACGCATACAGCCCGGGAATGACCAAAAAGACCATTCCAACGGTAATCAGCACGAAACGGATTATGCCGGCGAGCGCAAGCGTCACGAACCGCGACCCGGTGAGTCGAAAAGCGGCGCCCAGGTCTGGGGTGTGGCCAAGATAAATGTCGGCAGCCATGACGCTCGTCACGCCACCGACCACCGCATAGACGACGATCAATCCCGCGAACAGCGCGAGCGCCTTGGTCGCACCAATCAGCGGATCGTTGATGCCCAGATCGAACACGAGCCGGATGACGAGCCACGGGACATAAACCAGCGCCGCCGCCAAAATCAGCTGCGTTGGATTCCGTCGAAAGAGCTGAAACGCGGCATCGACGATCTCCGTCGACGAGCGCGGACGTAGGTCGAGTTCGTTCATTCCGACTCGGCGTGAAAGGATTCGGCGAATGCTAAAATGGGAACGCCACGTTCATCCGGCCAGGGCCGAACAACGTGGCGTTCCCTTTGAGACGCGCCAAACGGTGCTACGCGGCCATGCCGTCTCTCAGCACGTCGGCCGTATCCGCCTCACGCAGCCGCTTGAGAGCGCGGTCGCGAAGCTGGCGAACCCGCTCGCGCGTCACGCCGAGCTCGCGCGCGATTTCCTGCAACGTCATCGGCCGGCTCCCTTCGAGACCGAAGTACAGCGTCAACACGCGACGATCTCGCGGCGCGAGCACCTCGAGCGCGCGTGTGATCGCTTCGCGACGCGAATCGCTCTCCACGCCGCCCGGCAGCACATCCTCATCCTCGCCGCGATCCAGCACCAGCGTCTCGGCCAACGTCCTTCCCTGCTCGCCCGCGCTCGTCGGTTCATCGAGTGAACGGACCGGTTGCAGCAGCGCGACCAATCCACGCGTGACGTCGAGCGAGAGGTCGGCGACCTTCGCGATTTCCTCATCGTGCGGCTCGCGCGAAAGCTTCTGGCGCAATACTTCCTGCGCCCGCGACACGCGCGACAAATCGGCCGCGCGATTCAGCGGGACTTGGACGGTACGCCCCTGCCGCTGCACCGCCGAGTGCAGCGCCTGCCGGATCCACCACACGGCGTAGCTGATGAAGTTCACGCCGACGTCCGGATCGTACTTGTCCGCCGCGCGCACCAAACCCGCATTCGCCTCGCTCACGAGATCACCGAGTGGCACGCCACGATTCTGATACTGCTTGGCAACCGAGAACGCGAATCGGAGGTTGGCACGAATCAGTTTGGAGCGCGCCTGTTCGAACGCGTCGCCCGAACCGGCACGGCGCATCTGTCGCGCGAGATCTTTCTGCTCCTGCGCCGTCAACACCGGCTCGCCGCGCAGCTCGTCGATGTAGAGATCCAACAGGTCGCGATCGTCGTTCGTCGAATACATCGCTCACCTCCGGCGCTCATCGCGCCAGACCTTGATGTTCACGGAATTACGAAACCTTCGTTCGCTTCAGCATCATGCGCCGGCGCAGCTCGTCCATATACGCCTCGAGCACGCTCGGACGCGTTCGGTAATACACGAACTGCCCGTCGCGCCGCGAGTCGACCAAGCCCGCGCTGGCTAACTCCTTCAGGTGATGCGAGATCGTCGCCTGTCGAACCGGGAAGCATCCGCACAACCGCTGGCATCCTACTTCGGCTTGCGCGGCGATGTGCTCGAGGATCTCGACCCGACGCGGGTCGGCAAGTGCCTTGGCGACTCGCTGGAACTGCTCTGCATCCACGAACTACCCTACTCCTGAAGTCGTATGATAGATAGATAATCATCTAATTGTACGCCGCAAGCGGTCATCTGTTCCGCCCGCCGTCGGCTAACCAGCGGAACTCCGGATCGTCTTCAAAAAACACCGGCCCGCGACCTGCGCTTCGGTGGTCTCCATCTCGACCCGGACGAACAGCCGTCATGACCCGAACGACCCCGTCACGCCCGACTCGCCACCATTCCGTCGTCCCCGCTGCAGGCGTCGTTCCGTCTGACCGGCTGACCGCGCTACCGACTTACGTCTTCGCTTGGCTCGACCAGCTCAAGGCCGACGCCCGCGCCCGCGGAGCCGACCTCATCGATCTCGGGATGGGTAACCCCGACCAGCCCACGCCTAGGCCCATCATCGATGCGATCACAGCGGCGTACTCCGACCCAAAGACCCACGGCTATCCTCCATTTGACGGGATTCCCCGGTTCCGCGAGGCCGTTGGGCGGTACATGCGCAACAGATTTGGCGTCGAGGTCGATCCCGACACCGAAGTCCTGTGCCTGAGTGGCGCGAAGGAAGGGATCGCCCAAGCAACCATTGCCTTCGCCGACGAAACGACGGTCTCGCTGGTTCCGGACATTCATTATCCGGTGCACGCGCGCGCGACCGGACTCGTCGGCGGCCACGCGTATCTCATACCCCTTCGACCTGAGCGCGGGTTCCTGCCGGATCTGCGCTCGATCCCCTCCGACGTTTTGCGCGACGCAAGCCTCCTCGTGCTGAACTATCCGCACAATCCTACCGGAGCGGTCGCACCACTCGAGCTCTACGAGGAGGCGGTCGCGCTTTGCCGCAAGCACGGCATCCTTTACATCTCCGACCTCGCCTACAGCGAGATCACGTTCGATGGGAAGGTCGCGCCGAGCGCACTTCAGGTGCCCGGAGCGAAAGACGTCACGCTCGAGTTCCATTCGTTCTCGAAGACGTTCAATATGGCGGGCTCGCGCATTGGGTTCGCCGTGGGCGGACGTCCACTGATCGAAGCGTTGCATGCCGTCCGGACAAACATGGGATACGGCACTCCGATGGCGATCCAAGCGGGCGGCGCCTATGCGCTCGATCATTACAAAGAGCTTTCGGGGCCGGTGGTCGCTCGCTATCAGGCGCGTCGCGAGGTCGTGCTCGAGGCATTTCGCTCACTCGGGTGGAACACGCCTCCCTCGCGCGGTTCGATGTTCGTCTGGCTTCCGATTCCGAATGGGTTCGGTGCACAAGAATGGACCAAACATCTCATCGATCACGCCGGCGTCGTCGTGACACCCGGCAACGCCTTCGGCCCGGGCGGTGAGCGATTCTTCCGCGTCTCGCTCATCGCCGAGCCGCCGATTCTCGGCGCCGCTGTAGAGCGATTGCGACGCGCCGGGATCCGTTACGACATGGTGAAGTCGGGCTACTAGCTGTTTCGGAGCGCCTCGGTCGGGCTCACTGCGGTCGCCCGTCTCGCCGGCAGCAAGCATGCACCGGCCGCAACCAGCGCGAGCATTGCCGACACGCCGAGAAATGTCGGGAGATCGGTCGCGGTCACGCCGACCAGCATTGTGCGCAACAGCCGATCAACCGCGACGCCGCCCATCAAGCCGAGCACGAGGCCGAGGGCAGTCATCCGTCCTCCCTCGCCCATCACGAGTTGCATGATCGACGTGGGCGACGCGCCCATCGCCATCCGCACTCCGATCTCATACGTTCGCTGCGACACGCCGTACGAGATGACTCCGTAGATCCCGAGACCGGCCAGCGCGAGCGCGAGCGCCGCGAACCCCGCGAGCAATGTCGTCGCGAATCGACGACCCGCGATCGAGTCTCCGACGACTTGCTCCATCGTTGCAATCGCCGATATCGGAACCGTCGCGTCGAGCTCGCGGACGATGCTTCGCAACGGCGCCGTGAGCGCCGCCGGGTTCCTCGTTGCTCGAACGACCAGCGTCATGGAGAAAGGCATGCTGTACGCGCTCTGACCCGATTGCGAGTATGGGAAATACATCGTCTCGGGAATCTGTTTCTGGAAACCTCGCGCGCGAACGTCGGCAACCACGCCGACGATCGTCACCCATGGTGCCTTGTCGTTGAACATCTTGAGCGTGTGTCCAATCGGGTCGACGCCTGGCCACAATTTTTTCGCCATGCCCTCACTGATCACCGCCACGAGCGGAGCGCCCATTCGATCGTGGTCGTTGAACACTCGGCCGCGAATCAGCCGGATCGACATGGCTCGGAAATAATCCGGCGTCACGTTTTCGGGACGAGCCGACGGCGACTCGGCGATCGTCTTGAGCACTCGACCATCGATCATGATCGACCAGCCATTATCCGATCCTGTGATGGGGAGGTAACTGACCGCCGCGGCTGACGTCGCGCCCGGAAGTCGCGACGCGCGCGCCAAGAGTTGTTGAAAGTAGGCGTCGGCGGTGGTGTCGTTGTATTTCCGGCCCGGCAACGTCACTTGCATCGTCAAGACGTGTGACGGATCGAACCCAAGATCGATCGCCTGCAACTTGATCAAGCTCCGCACGAGCAGCCCAGCTCCGGTCAGCATGATCACCGCGAGCGCGACCTCGGCGACGACAAGTGCCCGTCGCGCCACTGCCGGCACGGCGTGGCCCGACGTCTTTCCGCCGTCTCGGAGCGTGTCGGCTGTTTCACCTCGCCTACCCCGAACCGCCGGCGCCACACCGAACAGCAAACCGGTGGCAATCGTGATCGCAGCCGTGAATAGCACAACGCGATAATCGACACTGACCTCGTCCAAGCGAGGCACATTGTCCGGCGCCAAGGCGACCAGCGCTCGCACGCCGAACCACGCGATGCCCACGCCGAGAATCGCGCCGAAAATCGCGAAGAGCATACTTTCGGTCAGCATCTGACGCACCATTCTGCTGCCCGACGCGCCGAGCGCAGTGCGAATCGCGAATTCCTTGCGACGCGCCTCACTTCGTACCAACAACAGGTTTGCCACGTTGACGCACGCGATCAACAGAATGAACGCCACCGCGCCGAGGAGCGCCACCAAATAGGGTCGCGTAGGGCCAAGTAGGAAATCGCGGATCGGCGTGAGCTGCCCCGTAATCGGGTGACTCGGGAAGTAGGTCTCCGGAAAATCCTTCATCCAGCGTTGATTGAGCGTGTGAACCTGAGCACGCGCCTGGTCGATCGTCGCACCACTCGCGAGTTGTCCAACCATGGTCAGGTAATGGTTGTTGCGCGTCCAGAGGCTGTCCGGGTTCATTCGCCACGGGGTCCAGAACTCCGTTTCCGTCGCGGGA
The DNA here is from genome assembly GCA_036002925.1 of Gemmatimonadaceae bacterium. Classification (GTDB taxonomy): domain Bacteria; phylum Gemmatimonadota; class Gemmatimonadetes; order Gemmatimonadales; family Gemmatimonadaceae; genus JAQBQB01. The sequence goes on from DASYSU010000506.1 coordinate 8,171, forward strand.
AACGTGAATCGGCCCGGCATCACTCCGATCACGGTGAACGGTGTGATGCCGACCGTCATCGTCTTGCCCAGAACCCGCGGGTCAGACGCGAATTGCTGCACCCAAAGGCGGTGACTGATCACGGTGACACGCACCTTCGACGCGGGCGAGAATTCATCGGCCACGAAGGTGCGGCCCGCCTCGGGCTTCACTCCAAGGATTTCGAAGAAATCGCGGGAGACACGCGTCGCCACGCTGCGGATCGGATCCGTCCCGGGAATCGAAATCGTGACGTTGCTCTCGTTGTACGCCGCGAGCTTCGAGAGCGCCGTCACGCCGCGCTGGTAGTCCACAAATTCGGGCTCGGACACCGTCCAGTATCCTTCACCGTGCTCGAACTCGATGATTCGCTCTGGATGCGCGAATGGCAGCGGCCGGAGGAGGACCGCGTTCACTAGGCTGAAGATCGCGGCGTTGGCCCCGATTCCCAGAGCGAGAGTACCAAGGATCACGGCGGTGAACGCGGGACGTCGCGTCATCGCG
>DASYSU010000507.1:0-10326 GCA_036002925.1 Gemmatimonadaceae bacterium
GTGGTCATCCGGCTTCGCAGCGCGGAGAATTCAGTCGTCAGCGCGAACGAGGGCGTTAGAGAATACTCGAGGCCTAACCCGCCGACGCTGCCCAGGCCGCGACTGTATCGCGTTCCTTCCACGAACTGCCGACCGGGAGCACCCGCGACGATCGAGGCGGCCGTCTGCGTCGAGAACGCATCATAGGCATGAACGTACGCAACACGGACGTCGAAGAATGGCCGGAGGTCGCGATCCCACGGTAATGGCGAGAATCGCGTCCCGACCTCCGCCGTCTCGGCGGTGGTGGGAGTGCCGGGAAGAGATGCTGTCAGGTCGACGGTGGCGGACCAACGCTCTGTGTACCGATAGTCGGCGCGCGTTCCTGCGCCCGGTGTCGTGTAACGGGTCACGCCGCCCCCGACGGACGGCAGCTGCAGCGACGTGATCAGCGTGTACCCCTCGGCCGACCAGCGCGATCGCTTGTAGGCGAGAGCTCGGCTGACCGGCCCGGCTTCTGGCGGAAGCGGAGCGGGTTGCGGCGTGGCTCCACGACCACCACGCGGGAGGCGAATCCGCTGCGCACTCGACGCGGTCGGCAGTGCGAGCAACGCAATCAGAGCGAAGGTTCGAATGCGCATAGCAACCTCACGGGGCGGTCTCACATCCGCGAGCACACAGCTCACTCTTACTTTGGGGACGAGCATCGAAATTGGCAAGCGAAGTCGCGCCGAACCGGAGGGCGCGGCATGCTGACGGCACAGGGACCAGCCTCCATAACACGGCTGCGTTCAAATTACTCTCGTGTCCACGGCAACCCAGTTGAGCTCCCATGTCTTTCCGCCATCGTCTGAAAACGACTGCTCGAACCGACATGACGTCGGCGTGACGTCGGTAATGACGAACCGAACGAGAATGGCGCGGCCGTTCAGGGTTTCCTGATCAAAGAACTCGCCACGTCCGTTCTTGAACTCGCCGATGGTGGGTTGGCTCAGCGTACCGGTCGCGCTGTTGGCGAAGTTGAGGCTCCACTGGTGCGAGTCTGGGTTGTATAGACGCAAGCTTAGCGCTTCAAGGTGGCCCGCGGGGCCATCGGCGACGAGCTCCACGAGGTTGGCGCGCCCGCTCCACACCTTTCGGACCACGGTCGTGCCCTCGTATTCGACCCAGGTGCTGGACCCACTGAGCGGATGCACGAGACGGCGAAGGTGTGTCTTCCAGGTACCTACCTCGAAGTCGAAATCGTGCGCACCGTCGCGGCGCGGGTTGGTCAGTTGGGGCGTGCCGGTCGCGGCGCTTGACTGTGGCATCGCGGAACTTGGCGCCATCGCGACGAGCGCTACACACGCCACGAATAGTGCTCTTGGCAATCTCTGCATCACGGCTCCTGGCTCGAACATTGGACCTTTGCTTGGGTGTCATGGGCGACGCCGTTCGCGACGTCGCCGGACTTCCTATTACGCAACTGCCGAGATCTTTGTGAGTAACTCGCATCGGAGCGGTCGCGTCACCAGCGACTGGTTGGCTCGGCGATTGGACCGAACTGGCGCTACGGGCACCCCGCGCCTACTATCGACAGCGCTCTCTGCCCGAGAAACGAATCATGTCGATATTCTTCCGATCCTACGCCGCCACCGTCACCCTGCCGCTGGTCGCGATGACCGCGGCCGCCCAACGCGTCGAGATCAAGCTCGACCCGGCCGCGACGAAGCAGGCAACGACCGGCCGCGTCTACGTCTTCTTCGCGAAGGACAGCGCTCGTGAGCCGCGCCTCCTCGCCGGCTCGTATGGTGGCAGCGTGCCCTTCTTCGGCATCGACGCCGAGGCGATGAAGCCGGGCGGCACCGTGGCGGTCGACGCGACCACGCTCGGCTACCCGTATGAGAGTTTATCTCACGTGCCGGCGGGACAGTACTACGTTCAGGCGCTGATGAACGTCTATACCAAGTTCGATCGCGCGGACGGCCACGTCATTTGGGTGCACAACGACCAATGGGAAGGCCAACACTTCAATACGTCGCCCGGCAACCTGGTGAGCGACGTGCAACGTGTAACGTTCGACCCGAAGTCGCGCACGCCAATCAAAGTCACGCTATCGAAGGCGCTGCCCAAACTCGAGGTGCCGCCCGACACGCGCTGGGTCAAACGCATTCGAATCAAGAGCGAGCTGCTCTCCAAGTTCTGGGGACAGCCGATGTACATCGGTGCGACGGTGCTACTCCCAAAAGGATTCGACGAGGAACCGTCTCGCCGATATCCGGCGATCTACAGTCAAGGACACTTTGGCCTTGGCGCACCATTCGGATTCTCCGAACAGCCGACCGGTCGCGGTGGCCGCGGCGGTGCCGCTGCCGAGAGTCCGTTCGGCAACGAGCCGAGCTCCGCTCGTGAGTCGGGCTACGAGTTCGCGCAGAGTTGGATGGGCGACAACTTCCCGCGGTTCGTCGCGATCACGTGGCAGCATCCCACTCCGTACTACGATGATTCATACGCCGTCAATTCGGTGAACAACGGACCGTATCAGGAGGCGTTGCTCACCGAGCTCGTTCCGTTGCTCGAGAAACAGTTTCGTCTGATCCCCGAGGCGAACGCGCGATTTCTGACGGGCGGCTCGACGGGTGGATGGGAGTGTGCGGCGCTGCAAATTCAGCGTCCGGACTTTTTCGGTGGCGGATGGTGTCTCTATCCCGATCCTGTCGACTTCCGACGCAATCAGCTCGTCGACAATTACGCCGACACCAACGCGTTCATCCCGAACCAGAGCACGCCGCCGATCCCCGAACGATACATGATGCGAACGCCCGAGGGACAGCCGCAGGTCACGCAGCGGCAGATGAGTCAGCTCGAAGCGGTCCTTGGCAGTCATGCGCGAAGTGGCCAGCAATTCGACGCGTGGGACGCCGCGTACGGACCGATCGGTGCCGACGGCTATCCCGTTCGTCTTTGGGATCGTCGCACGGGACACATCGACAAGAGCGCCGCTGCGTATTGGCGCGACAAAGGGTATGATCTGACGTGGTACATGAAGACCAATTGGTCGAAGATCGGTCCGTCACTCGCCGGAAAGATCCACATGTACGTCGGCGACATGGACAATCATTATCTCAACCTCGCCGTCTACGCGATGGAGAACGAGGCCTCGAAGCTCACCAACCCGAAAGCGAACTTCACGTTCGAGTACGGACGTCCAATGAAGCCGCACGGTTGGCAGCCGATGACGAGCGCCGAGATGGTGCGGATGATGGATCGATTTCGGAGCGAGCATCGCACGCAGCCCTGACGTCGGTGGTGACGTTGGGCGTCGGCACGAACCATGGTTGTGAGTGTCCCTCACCGTTTGGACCGTCGGTCACTCCACGCGCACGAGCGACGAGTTTCGTGCATTGCTCGTGATGCACCACATCGAGCTCGTGGCCGACGTGCGACGTTTTCCGGGGTCGCGTCGACTTCCGCAATTTTCCGGCGACGCTCTCCAGCGTGACCTCGCCCGCGCGGAGATTCTCTATCGCTGGATCCCAGAGCTTGGCGGCCGGCGCCGGCCGAACCCGACTTCGATCAACCGAGGGTGGCGACATCCCGCGTTCCGGGCGTATGCCGATCATATCGCCACTGAGGAGTTCGCAGTCGGCCTCAACGATCTCCTCATGCTCGCAAGTGGACTTCGGACCGTCGTGATGTGCGCCGAACTTCTTTGGTGGCGCTGTCACCGGCGTCTCATCGCGGACGTTCTCACCTCGCTCGGCGTCCAGGTGATTCACCTTCGCGACGATGGCCCCGGAGAGCCTCATCATCTCGGCCCGCCCGCCCGTCTCGTCGGCGGGAGGCTGACATATGTGCCGCGGCACCGCGCGTCGAGTCAGCTTGATCCAAGCTCATGACCGTGTCGAGAAATGATTCCGTGTCGGCACTGATCGCCGAGATGCAACTGTACTACGCGCGGCGCGCCGACGTCTATGACGCGTCGATGGGCTACGACAATCTCGACGTCGTTCGGTCGCTTCAACCCGTGATCGACGCCCTGTGCGACGAGATGCGCGGTCGCACCGTCCTCGAAGTCGCCTGCGGACCAGGCTTCTGGACCCAGTGCGTCACCGAAGCGGCGCGCTTCGTCGTCGCCTCGGACTACAATGAATCGACGCTGTCTCGCGCACGCGCCAAGCCCATCGCTGCCGATCGCGTATCGTTCGTTCGCGCCGACGCGTACGAGCTGTCGTCGATCACCCAGACTTTCACCGGTGCGTTCGCCGTCGACTGGTTGGCACATGTCCCCGCGTCTCGTCTCCATGACTTTCTCGACGGGCTGCACCGAAAGTTGGAGCCGGGTGCCCGCGTCGCCTTCTGCGACCAGACGCCCCGGTCGTCATCGATCACCGGCCTGCACGATGCCGAAGGCAATCATCTCCAGGAACGCGATCTCCCGGACGGCTCGCGCTATCGAGTGATAAAGCACTTCTTCTCGGACGCCGAATTGCGAGACATTCTGGCACGGTACGCCGACGACATCACCATCCGCCGCTTTGGCGAGCAGCGACGTGTCGTCGTCGCTTACACGCTCGGTTCGAGTCAGGGAGTTGCGGCGACGGCGCCGGCGCGTTGATTTGAGTCGTCCGGGTCCGCCCTCCTTCCCGCTCGACGAAACGCGACGATCGCGTTTCCGCAACCCGAGAGGATTCTCATATGATGCAACGCTTCGCCCTCGGCGCCCTTCTCTGCGCGACCGCGGCTAGCGCGCAGGATCGCGCCATGCCGCCTGAGAGCGAACGACAGTTGGCGCGCGCCATCTATAAAGAGATGATCGAGATCAAGTCGGGCTATACGAGCGGCGCTACGACGCCGGTCGCCGAGGCGGCGGCGCGGCGGCTCAAGGCGGCCGGATTCCCCGCGTCGGACATCTTCGTCGGCGGCGCGAGTCCGACCAAGGCGAATCTCGTCGTTCGCTACCGTGGCACGGGGCGCCGGCGTCCCATTCTCCTGCTCGCGCACACCGACGTCGTGGAAGCGAAGCGCGAAGACTGGAGCATGGATCCGTTCGTCCTGACCGAGAAGGACGGCTACTTCTACGGTCGGGGAACGGGCGACGACAAGGCGCAGGCAGCGATCTGGATCGCGAATCTCATCCGCTACAAGCGCGAAGGTTTCAAGCCCGATCGCGACATCATCGTTGCCCTGACGGCCGACGAAGAGGGCGGCGGCCCGTACAACGGCGTCCAGTGGCTGCTCAAGAACAAACGTCCGTTGATCGACGCCGAGTTTGCGCTCAATGAGGGAGGATGGGGTGAATCGGTGAATGGCGTTCATCTCTCGAACGACGTCCAGGTGAGCGAGAAGTACGTGATCAACTATCGCTTTGAGGTGCGCAATAAAGGCGGCCACAGTTCGCTGCCGGTCGCGGACAACGCGATCTATCATTTGTCCGGCGCTCTTTTTCGACTATCGAGCTTCGCCTTCCCGCTCAAGACCAATGCCGTGACGCGCGAGTACTTCCGCGCGATGTCGAGCATCGAGAAAGGTGCTGTCAGCGCGGATCTCGCCAAGGTCGCCAACGGAGATACCGCGGCGATGGCGCGCGTGGCGCAAGCGTCGACGCCATGGAACGCAACGCTGCGCACGACGTGCGTCGCGACGCAGCTCGAGGGAGGACACGCAAAGAACGCACTCCCACAACTCGCCGCGGCCAACGTCAACTGCCGTGTGTTGCCCGAGGATTCGATCGGCTACGTGACGGCGACGCTCAAGCACGTGATCGCCGACAGCGCCGTCGCCATCACCATCGATGGAACGCCGCAGACCTCGCCTCCATCGCCAATGCGCGACGACTTGATGTCCGCTACAAAAGCCGCGACCACGGCGCTGTGGCCCGGTGTGTCCGTCGTCCCGATGATGGTGATGGGCGCGACGGACGGCGCCTACCTCCGTTCGGCCGGCATTCCGACGTACGGCGTCCAGGGATTGTTCTACGACCGCGACGACATCCGATTCCACGGTCGTGACGAGCGACTCAAGGTGCAATCGTTTTATCAGGGCCAGACGTTCCTTTATGATCTCGTGAAGCGACTCGCCGGCGCGCCGGCGGCATGACCATGACAACCGACGACAAAGAGCTCTCGCGACGCCAATTCATGGCGTTCACCGCCGGCAGTCCACTCCTCGCCGCGGCGGGAGTGGATCTCCGCTCATTGCGGCGTTTGCTCGGCGGCAACTCTCGCGAGCAAGCGAAAGCGCTGGGCCTGCTCCAGCAAGTGTCGCAAGAACCGGAGCTCATCGCTTCGCCTGCCGACGCGTTGAACGTGTTCGACTTCGAGCCGGTCGCGAAAAAGAAATTACCGCCCGCGCACTGGGGATACCTCGCCACGGGAAGCGATGGTGATGAGACGATTCGCGCCAATCGCGAGGGGTACGCTCGGTGGGATTTACGCGTTCGACGGCTCGTCGACACGAGCAAGCTCGATGCGTCGATCCAAATGCTCGGCGTCAAATGGCCGACGCCGATCGTGATCAATCCCGTCGGGAGTCAGCGCGCGTTTCATCCCGACGGCGAGCTCGCCGTGGCTCGCGCGGCGAAGAACAAGAACCATCTGCAAGTCTTGTCGACCGTGGCGACGTCGAGCATCGAGGACGTGATCGCCGCGCGCGGCGGGCCGGTGTGGTTTCAGCTCTACCATCAGGACGACTGGAATCAGACCAAGCAGATCGTCAAACGCGTCGAGCGTGCCGGCGCGCCAGTCGTCGTGTTCACCGCCGATCTGCTCGGAGGAAGCAACCGCGAGACGATGCTCCGCGAGCGACGCTCCGACACGCGCACGTGCACGAATTGTCATCAAGGTGGTCCACCGATGCCCGGCATCAGCGGCCGCGTGAACGAGTCGCGCGACAATCGACGCAAGCCGGCGATCGCCGACCTCCAACCGGACACGCCGATTCCCGAGATCGGCACGCCGACGTGGGACTTCATCAAGCGTCTTCAAGACGCGACGACGATGAAAGTCTTCATCAAAGGCATCGTCACGAAGGACGACGCCGAGATCGCGGTGCACAACGGTGTGAACGGAATGTTCGTGTCCAATCACGGCGGACGTGCCGAGAACAGTACGCGCGCGACGATTGCGAGTCTGCCGGAAGTCGTCGAGGGCGTGCGCGGCCGTGTTCCCGTGATCGTCGACGGCGGCATTCGTCGCGGCACCGACATCTTCAAGGCGCTCGCACTCGGCGCGACGGCGACGGGGATTGGACGGCCGTACATCTGGGGACTCGCGTCGTTCGGCCAAGAGGGAGTGGAGACGGTGCTCGCTCTCTTGCGCAAGGAAACGGAGATGGTGATGCGCCAGGCGGGCACGACGTCCGTGAAGGGCATCACGAAGGCGTATATCATTCCGCACGGCATGTAGTCCTGTCATCCATCTCAAAGGTTGTTCAATGGCCCGAACGTTCGCGCTGATTCTTTTTGTCGCTTTTGCCGGCTGCAGCCGCGGCACGACGCCGGGCGAATACCTCTTCGTTTGGGCCGGTGATTCGTCGGCCAAGGTGAGCGATTTCCTCGCGGTCATCGACGCCAACCCAGCGTCGCCGCAGTACGGTGCCGTCGTCACCTCGCTTCCAACAGGAATGATCGGAACACATCCGCATCATACCGAGGGCGAGATGCCGGCCAACGGACATCTCTTGGCGAACGGATTTCACGCCGGCCGCACGTGGTTGTTCGACCTGTCCCAACCGCGCCAACCCAAGATCCTGACGTCGTTCGCCGATGTGGCGGGCTTCAGTCATCCGCACACGTTCATCCGGCTCGCCAACGGACACGTTCTCGCGACGTTTCAGTACAAGGCCGACTCGGCGACCGCTAGAGCCGGCGGGATGGCGATGGATGGAGAGCATTCCACCGGCGGCCTGGTCGAGATGGACGAACGAGGAACGGTCATTCGGAGCGGCAGCGGCAGCGACGGGGCGATTGCGGACAAGCGAATCTTTCCCTACAGCGTGCTCCCGATGCCGGCGATCGATCGCGCCGTGTCGACGACGACCGATATGAACGAAGAGAACAAGAAGGCGACGTCCGAGTGGGTACAGTTCTGGCGGCTTTCCGATCTGAAGCTGCTGCGAAGCATCGCGCTCAAGCCGGGCCCGCGCGGCGACGAGAATCAGTTCTCGGGCGAGCCGCGTCTCCTACCCGACGGAAAGAGCGTCTACATCCACACGTTCAACTGCGGTTTGTACCTCGTACGTGGAGTGGAGAACGCCGAGCCGAGCGCGACGTTCGTGAAGGGGTTCGAAGGAAAGAATTGCGGCGTGCCGATTTTGACGAGCCATTATTGGCTGGAGCCGGTACCCGAAGCGCACGCGCTGGTCTCGTTGGACATCACCGATCCCGAGCATCCACGAGAGGTGTCCTCCGTCAAGCTCGGCGATGACGAGTGGCCGCACTGGATCGCGATCGACGCGACCGGCAAACGTGTCGTGCTCAATTCGGGCGGATACAGCGGCAGCGATCGGCTCTTCGTCATCAACTTCAATCCGACGACCGGCGCGCTCTCGCTCGATGAGCGCTTTCGCGATCCCGGCAGCACGCAACCCGGCGTGCGGTTCGCGGACAAGACCTGGCCGCACGGCTTCATCGCGCACGCGGCGCCGCACGGCTCCGTGTTTTCACGCTGATGTCCATGACTCGTTTACCGATTATCGGCGCGTTCCTGTCGGTCGTGGCGCTGGGCGGCACTGCCCGGGCGCAGAGTCCCGAATGGACGGAGCCGTTTCCGCCGTTTCACATTGCGGGGGATCTCTACTACGTCGGCAGCAAAGGCCTGGCGAGTTACTTGATCACGACGCCGGCGGGCCACGTCCTCATCAACAGCGATCTCGAGGCGAACGTTCCGCTCCTACGCGCGAGCGTAGAGAAGCTCGGATTCAAGTTCAGCGACATCAAGATCCTCTTGATCAGCCACGCCCATTGGGATCACGATGCCGGCAGCGCCATGATCAAGCAGATCACAGGCGCCAAGTACATGGTCATGGACGCCGACGTGCCAGTCGTCGAATCGGGCGGGAAGGAAGACTTTCAGTACAATGCGCCGGAGTTTCTCTATCCGGCCACCAAGGTCGATCGCATTCTGCACGATGGCGACGAGGTGAAGATCGGCGACGCGGTGCTCGTTGCGCATTTGACGCCCGGGCACACGAAGGGCTGCACGACATGGACGATGAAGGTCAAAGACAATAGCAAGGAGTACAACGTCGTGATTGTCGGTAGTCCCAACGTGAATACCGGGTACAAGCTCGTGGGCAACAGCCTGTATCCGGGGATCGTCTCCGACTACGAGCGGATGTTCCATGTTCTCAAATCACTGCCCTGTGACATCTTCCTCGGCGCGCACGGTGCGTACTTCGACATGGAAGCGAAGTACGCACGGCGGAAGGACGAGTCACCCGCGGTGTTCGTCGACCCCGACGGCTACGCGAAGTTCGTCGCCGACAAGGAACGAGAGTTTCGCGCCACGCTGGCGAGGCAACGAGCCGCTCCATGACGACTCACGACGCGCGATGAGCTTCGAGTAGCCGATGTAGCTCGACACGCCCAAAGTGTTCGGCCCATCCGATCGCGTCGCCATCGTGTTTGCTGTCGCGAATGCGCGGGTCTGCGCCGGCAGCGAGCAAGAGACGCGCGACCTCGACGCTGCCGCTGAACGCAGTCATATGAAGTGGAGTCACGTCGGCGTCCCAGTGCGCCCATCGCGCGTTCGCATCGGCGCCATGATCGAGTAGCCACTTGACGGCGGCCGCATCACCCCGTTTCGCCATGAGATGCAGCGCGCCGCTCGTCTCGAGCAGCTCGGGATTGTCGCGAGCAAGGCGAACCGCTGTGCTCCAATCGCTCAGCGCGAGCGCGGCGATCAGATCCAGCACGCCGCCGCGCGACGGACGACGTCCACGATCGGCGCTCGTCATCTCGGCCACGGTCATTGCGTGGATCGCCTTCATGACATCGCGATCGACGCCGTTGGCGGCCGCATACGACGCGACGGGTTGCCCGCCACCGTCGACCGCGAGTGGATCGGCGCCGAGCTCCAGCAGCAGCGCAATCATCTCGGGACGATTCATGCGCACCGCGAACTGCAGCGGCGTCTGGTTCTTCTCGTTGCGGCTCATCCGTCGGTTGAGTGCCGACGCGTCGGCCGCGACGATTCGCCGGACTTCGTCGGCGAGATTCATCGCGACGCTCGAGAAAATATGGTGGCGCGCACCGCGGCTGATCAGGAATTCTGCGACGGCATGATGCGCCGCGTCGTCGCAGCCGTCCCAGCAGGTCGCCCAACCAATCACGTCGAGCTCATGATCGTCGCCATGTCCGACGACGTC
>DASYSU010000508.1:0-11432 GCA_036002925.1 Gemmatimonadaceae bacterium
CAGATCCATGAAGTCGAGTCGCGAGGTCGCTAACGCCTCCGCCTCGATTGCGCGGCGCGACCGTTCGGCCGCACGCATGTTCCCGCCTGCCGCTTCGAGCGCGCTGACCGCCGTGATTCCGACGATGGCGATCGCGACGACCGCTTCGAGCAGCGAGATGCCTTTGCGAGCTCGCGCTCCGGCGCCTGGGAGCCGCGGAATCCGCGGAATCCGCGGAATCAACGGAAACGGGCACGGAACGGCTCCGTGTGTCGGGATGGCACCCCGCCCAACGAGCCGAGATTTTCTTGGGGACTGCCGCTCGGGAGGCCTCGAGTAGCATCCCGAGCGGCGGACCCCAAAAAAGCAGGGCTCGTTGCGCATGCCGTTCTCGCGGCGCGTTAGACCATTCCGTGCTGTTTCCGTTGATTCCGCGGATTCCGCGGCTTCGCTTTTCACGGCCCGGAGCAAGCTATCTCGAATCGGCACGCGCCACTCCACTCCAAGGGTCGACGCGCACGACGAGCGGCACCGCGCCGCCTCGCACGACGACCGTATCGGCGAACACCGCGCCCGTCGGTCGAAACACGTACTGCAGCCGCGGCAGATCGGTCACGAGCGTCTGCGTCAATCCAAGGTCGAGATACCCTGCTGCGAGAATTCCGAAGCCGTTCACGCCCGAGGTGTCGGCTTGGTACTTGAGCGTTTTTGGATCGAGCCGAAGCGTGACCGTCGCGTCGTGGTCGATCGCCGCTTTGCGTGCGTCGTGCAAAAGACCGATCACCGCGTCGGCGCCGCCGGGCGGCTGTTCCGTCCCGAAGCGCGCGAAGGCCGGCGCCGCGAGCAGGCCCGCGATGGCCATGATCAGGAGCACCATCGTGAGCTCCCACAACGTGAAGCCCGCTCGGCCACCGCGCGTCGGCAACATCATTTGAAGGAGTTCGCGTTGATGCCGTAGATCGCTTGCAACAACGACAGCGCAACGAACGCGACGATCGCGCCGAACATCACGATCATCGCCGGCTCGAGGAACGTCGCCAGACGTTGGGTCGCGCGCTCCGTCCGCTCCTCGAAGATGTCGGCCGACTTGGTCAGGAACACGCGCAGCTGTCCCGCGTCTTCACCCACGCCGATCAATTGCGCGAGCATCGGCGGAAAGAGCGAGCTCTCGGCGACGGCAGCGCGCAATGAGCTGCCTTCGCGCACCTTCGTCCGAATGCGAATCGTGTCGTCCCGCGCCAGCGGATCGCCGATCGATTCGACCGTGTCGTCGAGAGCCGTAAGCAACGGTGCGCCGCCGCCAAGTAGTACGCCGACGAGCCGCGCGAAACGCCCGGCCAGTGCGTAGCGACGGAGTGTTCGCACACCCGGGAGCGACAGCAGGGTCGTCGACCACACACGCCGGCCCTCATCGGTGTTCGTCGCCCACGCCGCGAAGGCGGCAATGGCCAGCGGAATGAGCAGCAACACCGGCCACAAGCGATGCAGACCCGCGGAAACCGCGAGCAGCGTCGCCGTCGATCGCGGAAGCTTGGCGCCGCTTCCCTCCAGGAGCGTGACGAAGCGCGGCAGCACGAAGAAGAGCAGCACCGTTACCGCGACTGAGCCGGCCGTGGCAAGGAGCATCGGATAGATCGACGCCGACAGAATTTTTCCGCGCAGCGCTTCATCGCGTTCGAGTTGCGCCGAGAGTCGCCCGAACGCCGCGTCGATGTCACCGCTTCGCTCGCCGGCGCGGACGAGCCCAACGTACAATGGCGAAAAGAGCTTTCGATGCTCGGCCAACGCGGTCGATAGTGTATCGCCTCGCTCGACACGCGCGCGTACTTCCTGAAGCGCCGCCTTCACGTCGCCGGACGCGACACCCGACGCCGCGTTGAGCGCCTGTGCGAGCGGCATCCCGACCGGAAGCAGCGCCGCAAGCGCGCGCGTCACCTCGAGCACCTCGCGCCGCCGACCCAGCCGAAATCCTCGACGAGCTCCCGCCGCTTCGCTCGACTCGGCGACGTCGAGCACGAAGAGACCGCGCTCCTCGAGCGTTCGCGCCAGCGCGCCCGAGCTCGCCGCCTGCGCTTGGCCACGCGTGCGCTTGCCGGAGCCGTCGACGGCTTGATACGCGTATGTCGGCATCGCGTGACCTCGAGCGCCTACTTCCAGCTCATGATGTCGGCGTCTTCATTCTCGCCACCCGGCTTGCCGTCGGCGCCGTAGGTCAGCAGGTCATACCCCTGCGGATTCACCTGTCCGGGCGACAGGTAGAGATAGGGGCGACCCCAAGGATCGGGCGGAACGGGTTTGCGCAAATATGGCGCGCGCCAATTCTGCGGCGGATCGATCGTCGGCTTCTCCCACAGCGCCGCAAGTCCCTGCTCGGTGGTCGGGTAGCGTCCGTTGTCGAGACGATACGCGTCGAGCGCGGCACCGAGCATCTCGATCTGCGATTTTGCGGTCGCCCCCTTTGCCGCTCCCACGTGCTGGAAGATGTTGGGCGCGACGAGCGTGGCGAGGATCGCGATCACGACGATCACGACCAGGATTTCGATCAGAGTGAAGCCGGAGCGGCGTCCGTGGAGCGCGATCTGGACGCGCCGGTCGGACGCGTGAGAGAGAGGCATCGTCAGTCGGAGAACTCGGAAGAACGTGGGCGTGCCAACGTTTGGACACCCGAGTGGCGGAAACAGTTTTCAGGCCGAGAGTTAGGAGCCCTTCTATAGAGTGCGCCTTTGATGCAGACGCAACTCGGAAATAGAACGTTAAGAGTGGGCCCCGGCTACTACACCCCAAACAGGGTGGAGGGTCGAGGTGAAGGGGCCCATGGAGAGGCCACCCCAGCGTTTAGGAAGGCTCGCTTTACCCCATCGTTTCGAGCCCCCGGCTGGAATAACGCCGAGCGGGGGACGTCGGAGAACAGCACGGCGCGCGAACTTTCTACACGATCACGATCAAGGGACGGGACGGGGCCGATTGCGCCACGCGATCATCGGCGGCTTGCAGGCGGAACGACCCCGTTCATGCGCAGATACTCGACCATCTGCCCGTAGTGGTCGTACGAGTGGACCATAGCCTCGACGATCAGGGCTGACCTCGTCTCCGTCTCGCCTTGCAGGGTGAGATCGGCGAGCTTCTGACACCGACGCGATCGTCGCCGATGGCGCCAACCGCCTTATAGAGCGCAGCGAATGAACTCTTGAGGTAGTTGATGATATCTGGTTTCGTGACCAGTGCGTCGGGGCCCATCTCGTCTCCGGCGTCGGCCGGTGGATCCTGACCGAGCGCCGCGGCCGCGAGGATGTGGTTTGTCGCCGCGAGATGTTTCACCTGCCGGCTGAACGTTCTGACGCCGGTGAATTCGCCGTCCCGCGGCGCGAAACCGTACTTATCGGCCGGCATCGCCTCCGCCGCCGAAACGACGCTCTCCTCGACCGTGTTCAACAGAATTGTCGCGATCAGTCTTTTGGCAGCGACGCGACGCGTCCCCGCACACATTCGCCGAGCGTATCACAGCGGCACCGGAGCAGGCGCTCGAGCAGATCTCGCATTCGCTCGGCGTCTTCGATGCGCGCGTTGACTTCAACGAGCTTTCGCTCGGCGAGCGATCGCCAACGCGCCGATGCGGGCGTGGCCCGATCGAAGCCGGACAGCAGACGTCGAACCTCGGTGACCGTGAAGCCCGCGTCCTGCGCAAGACGTATGAGCGCGAGAGACTCGAACACCGCCGAGTCGTAGACGCGCCGTCCGTTCGCGCGACGCACGGGCTGTAATAGTCCGGCGCTCTCGTAGTATCGAAGCGCCGACGTGCGCAACCCGGAGCGTCGCGCGACGTCGCCGATCGTCAGATCGCCCTCAGTCCCCACCGCACCTCGTGAGATCACATCCGTTCGTCGGCCGTTGGCCCGTACATCGATGGAACCGGAATGTCGAGCAGACGAAGGTACACGCCAAGTTGCGCCCGATGATGGACCATGTGACTGAAGTGTTGGCGCACGACGGCGCTCCGCGGGAGGGACATGAGTACGCGATCGCCCATCTTCAACGACCACAGCTCGGAAAAGCTTTCGTCCGTCGCGGTTGACAGGGCGTCGCGACCATCGCGCACGCCGCGGTCGAACAACTCGAGCAAGGTCGCCGTCGACTCGCGACTGTACGGACTCGACCCCGCGAGATTGAGCGCCGGCTCGCGCAGCATATTGGGAAGCCACCCCGGCATCCACGCCACGAGCTGGGCGAGGTGCGCCAGCGAGAATGATTTTGGGTGCGGCTTCCAATCACCTTTGTCGCTCGGTACGCGCTCGAGCACGCGACGCGACGTGGCGGTTTCCTGCTCGAACTCCGGAACCAATGACGCACCGATGGTCATGACGATCTCCGCGCAGGGGGTCTTTGCCGACTAGAGATCTAAGCCGACAAAAACCCCGCGTACAGAGCTTTTAGCGCACCGACGTCGTCGACACTTCGAATGTCGAGAGCGATCATGCCTGCCGCCGAGCCTGGTCGTATCGTGTAGGAGAGTTTCGGGCAGCAGCGGAACTCGATCCGAATGAACTCGAGGACACGCTCTAGTGTTTCGGGAGTGTTCACGTACTCGAAGCTCACGCCGTCCGGCAACTCCGAGCCGACTGTCGCAGTCGACATGAACTGAGTGACTGATCGCCAGCGTCGCGCGCCCTCGATGGGGCCGAGCGTGCAGATCCGCGCGAATGCGGTTGCGGCATTGAGTAGAGTCGGTTTCATGCGTTGAGTCTACGTCTTCAAGCGCACTCGAAGTCAAGCGGTCGATACGCCGGGAATAATGCGGCGTGGCGCCGAGTCTCCTCAGTACCAACCCTGGAGGCTCTTACATGTCCGAACATCGCGATCGCGACGCCGAGCGCTTCGACGATCACACCAACACTCGACCCACCGGCGGCAACTACATCACCGCCGACGACAGCGACGACGGACTCGATCGTCGCGGCTTTCTTCGCTGCATGGCCTGGGCGGGCACGGGGCTCGTTTGGGGAATGAAAGGCGGCATTCCGACGTCGTTCCCGGTTGGACGTCTGCCGTTCATGAGCGAATCTGAGCGCAAGAGCATTTTCTTCGTTCAGATCAGCGACAGTCACATCGGGTTCAGCAAAGAGGCCAACAAGGATGTCACGGCAACGCTGCAGGAAGCCGTCGCAAAGGTCAACGCGCTCCCGCAGAATCCGGCACTGGTGCTTCACACCGGCGACATCACGCAACTCGCGAAGCCCGAGGAGTTCGACACGGCGAACGAAGTCCTCAAAGGCTTGAAGACAGATCGCACGTTCTATGTTCCGGGCGAGCACGACGTCGCGACTGACAACGGCGCGGGCTATCTACAACGTTACGGCAAAGGCACGAACGGCGGCGGGTGGTACAGCTTCGACCACAGCGGCGTGCACTTCGTCGGACTGGTCAACGTGCTCAACCTCAAGGCGGGTGGACTCGGTTCGCTTGGCGCCGATCAGATTGCGTGGCTGAAGAAGGATCTCGCCGGCCTCTCGAGCAGCACGCCAATCGTTCTATTCGCCCACGTGCCACTGTGGACGGTCTATCCGGAATGGGGTTGGGGGACGGACGATTCCGAGCAAGCGCTCGCGCTGGTCAAGCGCTTCGGGTCGGCGACGGTGCTCAACGGCCACATTCATCAAATCATGCAAAAGGTCGAAGGCCACGTCGCATTTCACACCGCGATGTCGACCGCTTTCCCTCAGCCCGCACCGGGAACCGCCCCGGCGCCCGGACCGATGAAGGTCGAACCCGAGCGCCTGAAGAGCGTTCTTGGCATCACCGATGTGACGTTCCTCCCTGGTCGCAGCATGCTGGCGGTCGTTGACGCGACGCTCTCTGGTCAACCGCCGGCGTTCGACGCGGCGACGCACGATGCGATGTCTCAGAAGCAGCAACAACGCAAGACCATCGCGCTCGGACCGACTGAGATCGGGATCGACAACTTCCAGTTCACGCCGTCGACGCTCAACGTGAAGTCTGGAAGCAAGGTCACGTGGATCAACAAGGACGACGTCCCTCATCTGATCGTGAACGTGCAACAGCGCTTCAAGTCGTCGGGGATTCTCGATACGGACCAGCGCTACAGCGCCACGCTCACCAAGCCCGGCACGTACGACTATTTCTGCTCGTTGCACCCGAAGATGCAGGGGAAGATCGTCGTCTCGTCCTGAGCACCAGCTCCGAGCGCTAGCGACTCGACGTTGAGTCGCTGCGCTCGAAGATGGCGACGAACTGTTGGAGCTCGGCTGGGTTGAGGTCGGATACCGCCCAGAGCTCGATCCCGGCTGTTCGCCAATGCACGAGGTGATATCCCTTTTCGGTCGACGCGGACGGAGCGAGCGGCGACGCGTCGCTCGTGGGCCATGAGAATACGTTGATCATGTGTTGCCGTCGCCCATACACCACTGCGGCCACCGTCCGACCCGCGACGTAGTCGATGCGTCCGCCGATGAGCGGAAATCCTAGTGAGTCGAGCCGGGGAACCGTGGGAGACAGATCGAGTCGTCCGTTGAACCACGGCTTCACGTTGTGCTGGTCGGTCGACGCGATGTCGACGAGATGGCCCGGCATCAGCGACCGGATGTGACTCGCCAAAACGTCGTTGGTCGTGCTCTGCTGTGTAAACGGATTATGTATCGCAGCGACCGTGAGACCGCTGCTTGCCGCGGCGATGACGATGCCGGCGGCAACGAGTCGCATCCACGAACGGCGCGGCGGAGACGCTGCCGGCGCAAAGGCGTCGGGTTGAGCGAGCGCGCTTCGGATACGCGCCTTCAGTACATCGGGCGCGCGGTGACGCACCAGGCCCTCCTTGAGTGTGCGACTGGTAGCGACGAGCACCTCGTGCTCGCGCTGGCAATCGGCGCATGTCGCGAGATGCTCGCGGACGTCGCGCTGCTCCTCGGCGAGGAGCTCGCCATCGACGAACGCGTTGACCGCGTCACGGCAATCGGCGCATCGCATGTCAGCTCGCCTCACGCACGTCCAGCCCCAAAGCGGACGCAAGGCGCTTTCGAGCGCGCGCAAGTCGTGACATGACGGTTCCCATCGGGACTCCGATCACGTCGCTGATTTCCTTGTACGACAATCCTTCCACTTCTCGAAGCACGATCACCTCACGAAACTCGGTTGGCAGCTCGGACACGACTCGCTCGAGCATGGCGCGTTCCGATCGCTCGATCGCCAGCGTGTCGGTCTCGCGCGAGTCGCTGACGCGGTCGATGACGTCATCGCCGAAGGGCACGGCAAGTCGCTCGCTCCGATGGCGGCGCTGCCAGGTCAGGCAGCAGTTGCGCACGATGGTGAGCAGCCACGCTCGGGCGTCGCCTTCGCGATATCCGTCGAAATAGCGGAGCGCGCGAAGGACCGCATCCTGTACGACGTCCTGCGCGTCATGCTCGTCGCGGAGTAGATACCGTGCGAGCGTGTACGCATCGTCGAGGTGCGGTAACACGATTCGTTCGAACCGCTCAACGTCCCGCTGCGCCATCCGCCTCCGTGGACCAACTCAGTTGAAAACTCGCGTCCAGCCTACCTTCCCACTCAAAGACTCGCGGGCGGCCCCGTTTATTCCCGGCCTTGCTTCTCCTTGGAACGTACGCCCTCCGACGGCGTCCGCGAGTGCGGTCGTGCCCGCATGGAGGCGTGTCGAGCGCTACGGAATCGACGCTCTAGTCCGTTGATTTTAGCGCCAAGAATCGCATAACGCGTAAATAATCGGGCGCGTCGTAAACGTCGAGGCGGGCGCCCAGTGCGCGCCCGCCTCGATCACGCCCCGATCAGCCGCGTCGACGCCGCCGAATCACGAGCGAATACGCGAGCACGTTGATCGCGAGCGCAAACCCGCCGAGTATCCACTGCACGCCCTGGGTCAACCCGCTGGGATAGAGCGCTCGCACCACATAGTGCTCGACGAAGCCACCGGAATACCCCGCGTCGCCCGCCCGGTGCCGCAACATGTTCTCCAGCGGCGTGAGTGGACAGATCCAACCACCGAACTCGATCAACACGCCCCATGCCGCCGCGGGTACGTGCAGCCAAATCACTCGTCGCCAGCGAAGCGCCAGAAACCCGCCGAGTATCACGAACGCGACGAACGCGCCGTGAAACAATACCGTGAGGTCAGCGAGCCAACGGTAGATCATTCATTCGCCGCCGAGTCACGACGAGCTCGAGGCAGTCGGGGCGGTGATAGTGGCCGGCAACGTCGAGCGACATCGACTCCTCTCGCACCCGAGTGAAATCCAGCTCCGCGTACAGCGTACACGGAGCGTCGTACACGGGCCCCGCTAGATACGCGCCGTCCGGTCCGATAATCGCGCTGCCTCCGCGCAGAATGAATTGCCCGCCCGACGTGACACGCTCGGGATGCGGCTCGAGCTCCGCGGGCAAATCTGCCGCGAGCATGAGCGAGCCGGCGGCTAGGACGAAGCATCTACCCTCGAATGCATATTGCCGGCTCGCAACCTGATGCATCTCATGCACGGTGGGCCACACCGCGACATGAATGTCCTCTCCCGACTCGTGCATCGCTTGGCGCGCGAGCGGCATCCAATGTTCCCAGCAAATCAATCCCCCGATTCGTCCGGCTGGCGTGCTCACCGCGCCGAGGCCGTGTGCGTCTCCCGGTCCCCAGACCATTCGCTCGGTGTACGTCGGCACGAGCTTCCGATGATGGTTGAGGAGCGCGCCGTCTGGCCCAAAGGTCAGCAAAGAGTTGTACAAGGTTCCTCGCCCGACATTCGCGTCGACGCGCTCGGTGACTCCGACGACGAGCGTCACGCCATGCTCGCGCGCGATCTCGCCAAGCGCCCGACCCGACTCGCCGGCCACAACGACGCTGTTCTGCGCCATCCGTGCGAAGACGCGCTTGACCGGCGCGTGATCCCACAACGCCACGTCTCGACAGACGTCGAGCCACGCGGGATATCCCGGCAGCCACGTCTCGGGGAAGACGACGAGCGCGGCACCGTTGCGCGCCGCATCGCCCGTCAGCGCGCGCGTTCGCTCGATCCCGCTTTCCAGATCAGCGGCGACCGCGGCTTGAACAACTCCGACTTTGCTCACTCGCTGTCTCGTCCCGTTCCCTGTCAGCCGGCCTTGAGCTCGCGGATCGCCCGACCGGCGCCGCGAATATTGTCGAGACGCATCTCGGAGTATTTGCGCGACAACAACACACCGTGCGCACCGCCCTCGAACGCTGCCTTCACCGCGAGATACACGTCTTCGGCCGTGGTCTTCTTACTCGTGGGAGCGGTCGGGATGTCGACGTCGATTCCCGGCCAAATCTTCATGTTCGACCCGGCACCCGCGACCGCCCGCTTCGTCTCGCGAAGCACGTAGTCCGGTCCGAGCCCCTCCTTCGCCAACTCGTCGAGCGGCTTGTCACGATACTGCTGCACTCCGTAGGTGAAGTCGAGTACCTGCGCCGGTGTCAAGTCGGCGAAGATGGTTCGCTGTACGCTGCGCACATACTGCGCGAGCCGCTCGCCGCCGCACAGATTGTAAATCACGACTTTCAAGAAGTCTGAATAGTGCTGAAAGTCGCCGTAGTCCTGCTCGGCGCGGTAGAACGGCGAGAACGAATTGTTGTGCCACACATGCCAGCCGATTCCCTTGTTCGGCGCGATGCTGTGCGCCAAGCGATACATGTCGCGATAGGTGTCATTGAGCGACTCGTTCCACAACCGCTCCCATGCCATGATCTCCGGGTATTTCGTGAGCAGCCGCCAGAACGTCACGAACGCGCCGTCGATTGGAAGCGCTCCGGGACGCTCGGTCGTTCCGCGAATCGCGCTCGCCCACGTCGCCAGCTCCATATACCCCGCCTTCGCTCGCTCGACGTCGATTCCCTGCTGCTTTGCCGCGGCCGTGCAGTACTGGCAGAAGCACGCGATGCCGCCACCGGCTCCCTGTCCGCCATGATTCGCGACGAGCGCGTTGCCGAGTGGACCCTGTCGCTCGCTGCCCCACATCAATCCATCGACGTCGTACGATCGCAAATAGTCTTCGACCATGCCCAGCCAAAAGTTGCGCGTGTTTGGATTGCGCGAGCACGCGAAGGTCGACGGCCGTCCGGTCAGCGTGACCTCGCGCGCCGCGTCGAATCCGGGCACGTTCGCACCGATCACGTCCTCGAACCAGCAAATAACCTTCATACCGCGCTTGTGCGCGGCCGGCAAAACGTCGGCGATCACGTCATAGTTGCCGTGGTCAGGCGCCTTCTCGGGGACGATCGACGTGTTCCGGTAGTACTGCGGATGCGGCGTCGCGAACTGGCCGCCGTGAAAGTTGTCGTCGTACTCCTGTCGGCCATGATTCGGAAGCGCGCTGCCGCGTAACTGCCGTCCGCCGATCCCACGACCGTACGTGAAGGTCGCCAAAAAAATCGTGTTGATCGAGGCGAGCTGCTGAAAATTGTCGAGCACCTTGTCGGTGCCTTCATCGTTGAACGAGACGGCTCCCGCTTGGATGCCGATCATGGCTCGATCCGCGGGACGCGACGATGAGTCGTTGACGTCCGGCACGCGCGACAACATCGCACCACCGGCGAGCAGCGCCGACGTCTCGACGAATTGTCTGCGGTCCATGACTCACTCGACCGGTTGCGGTGCGCGACGACGACGGCCTTTCGCCGGCGAAAGATCGATCATCAGCGCGACCACCAGGCCGACGATCGGCCACAGCGACCATACTCCCTGCCACCAGTGCTGCACGGCTGTGTACCACAAAAACGTGGTCGGCAAGAAGATGAAGCCGAGAATCGGCCACAGCGCCGTGTTGAAGAGACCCTTGAACCAATTCGAGAAGAGCCACAACAGGACGATCAGCAGGCGCGGCGTGACGAGGGCGAAGATCGCGAACAGGCAGGGCATGGTTTTGACTCGGCGAACGGGTATGCCGAGAAACTACGATGCCCGAGGCTGGCGTGTTATCCGTTCGCCGCGCCGGAGCCCGTCGGCCCCTCCGGGTACACGCCGAGCAGCATGTCCGACTCGTCGACCGCGTCGACGTCGTGGCGGATGTTCGGCGCGAGAGCGAGCAGCTGTCCCTCGTTCAGGACGTGCTCGGCATCGGGTGTTTTCACTCGGAGAACCCCGCGCATCACGTGGATCGTTACCCAGCCTTGGGCTTGGTGTTGCGGCATTCTTCCGCCTTCATCGAACGCGAACAACACGAGACGCACCGGACCGCGATGAAGCAGAGTGATCTGTCGATGACCGTTGGCTCCCGCGGGACGTGTCTCGGCACGGAGCGATCTCAGCGCGCCCGTTAAGTCGAGGAGATGCTCGGCTCCCGCAAATCGATCCGATGGATGTGGGCGAAGTCGCTCCTCAGCTGCGCTCATACCGGTTCTCCGTTCGATGGAGTAAATCGGCGGCGCGCTTTCCCGCGACGTCGGCTCAGGCCGCGGCGAACACCTCGTACCGCCGTCCACC